>JAHDHV010000001.1 GCA_020631155.1 Bacteroidota bacterium
ATGTCTATTTAAACAGTATTTTGCCATTCCCTAAATTCTTGACACACTCAAATCATTTAAAAGGGTACACAAATTAAAACAATATTTTCTTAGAGTGTTGAGTTGCTTTGTTTAGGGGGGAAATGTGTTTAAATACTACTGAAACCCTCGCCGAAAATAGGGTCTGAAACTCCACGATTGCCTTCGGCGACTTACTTTTTGCAGTCGCGAAAAAAGTAAGCAAAAACGCTTGTCAAAAATATCGTTCTTGCGCTTCATGCCTGCGCTTTGCTACCGATTTTTAACCTGCTCGCGCTTCTTTTTCGTAAAGCAGATTCATGAATCTGCTTTACGAGAAAAAAAGATGACTTTTGTGTACCCTTTTAAAAAAAATCAAAAGCTTATATCCAGTAGGGAAGTTAAAAAGTGATTTATTTTAACTAATTTCTGATCGCTAATTTCTAAGAACTAAAAGTCTAAATAGCCAAATAGCAATTTTAGAAACAAAGTGTTAGGAAGAAAATAAAACATACTCTTAAAACAGTTTTTTTGAAATGTTATAAAAAGTGCCTTCCAAATTATGAAAAGTTTGGAAGGTCACTTTTTTTTCTACACATTAAAAATACAGAGCTTGTTTTTTATATGTTACTACTAAAACAAGTTCTCACAACATTCACTTTTTCAAAACCATTTTTTTCGTTATGTTTTCCTGTTCTGTTGCGAGGCGATATAAATAAATGCCGCTGGATAATTGATTGGCATCAAAATTTATCTTATGTTGCCCACCTTCTAATGTTTGCCCATCCAATAAAACGCGGACTAATTTGCCTGTTACATCATATATCTCCAAATTAACTTTTGTGGCATCTGTTAAATGAATATCAAAAGTTGTGTGATTGGAAAATGGGTTGGGGATGTTTTGGATGGATGTAGAAAACTGGCTAGAAAAATTAGCTGTTGATGAGTATTTGCCATGATTCATTACTGATTCTTTAGCTAAACCACTAGAAGCAATTCGTGCTCCATTACAGCCATCAATATGTGCCAAAAAGTCAGAACCATTTCCAGAATCTGCAATAAAACCTGGGTTTAAGCAAATAAAGCCGCCAGCATCATAAGTAACTGATTGCCCTGCTTGAATAACGCCATTGGATGTAATTGAATTAAAAGCTTCATATAGATGAGTAGAGATGTCTCCCGGAAGGGATAGATCATTCACACAATATACCGTACAGTCACCTGTACAATTTGCATTATTATAACGGTCTGTAATTAAAGCTCCAGGTTGTGCCCCAAAACCAAGACTAAGATTAATCCCTACACCTAAACTTTGAAGATGACAATAGCTCATAATTGTTCCACCATTAGGGGGAGGAATAATTGGATTATTTGGATCGTAACATGGCTCAGGAGTGCCGTATTGTGGATTATCATAAAAAAACTTATTTCCACAGTCATCTATTTGGCTATCATTGTTTGCATTCCACTCACAGTCATGAGTGTGTCTTGAGCCAAAATTATGCCCCATTTCATGAGCAAATGTAGATACATTCCAACTGTAAGTAGGGAATGGAACAACTGTTGTGGCCATATTTGCAGTAACTGCATGAGCATTATCTTGATCTGAAGGATCGCCATCATTACGTCTACATAGGACATCAACCCATGCTAATCCGCCACCCATATTTCTGGTTGAAATAAGATGTGCTAAATCACCATCGAAACCTTGTCTTGCTTGCGTAAAGGCAGGTAGTATGATACCAAGATCATCGTCTAAAGAGGCAAATGGATCAACGCTAGACCATATACCCATTCCAGATAATAGTATGTTGATATTTTCATTGAGGTATATTGTACAGGTCTGATTAAATAAGTCTACTATAAATGCTGTTACATTGTCTAGGTTTGAGCCATGACTCTGAAAGGTTGCATAATCTGCTTCAACATATATATTGATACAGCTAGTATTTGAGTTTCTACTTTGCTGAATATTTGTTAATTCCTCTTCTATTTCTAGTAAATGTTCACTAGAGGTATGGCAAGTAAAATTATTACTAACTCTTAAATTTGAATCGTTATATAAAATATATTTGTTAGAGTTAGAAGTTGTCTGTGCTAATACATAATTACCACTGTTGTCAGATATAATGGCTCTAATATGATCTTTAAATACGCTTAGGGTAGCAATAGAGTTGGAATCCCCCTTCACAATTCCTCTATAGAACACCCCAGGAAAATTATCTGAATTATACAATACCCTGCCATTGATAGTTTTTGCTTCAAAGTTAGGAGCAAGGATATTTACTTTTACTAATTCTAATTGAAAACTTTGTCTAGTAGAAACTGGTATATCTAAAGTTAGCGTATTTGAGCGAGTTCTAAATAAAGTCTCTAATGAAAGACTTTTTAGCTCCAGATACACCTGATCTTTAATATAATTTTGGTGTGCTGTACGCATGTTCTGTTCTGATAACTGAAATAATGAAACCGACTCAAATTTACTGGTAGCCTGTGCTGTAGCAACTTGTTGAGCAATTCGATTACTGGTGGAATTATTATTCTTGTTATTCAGACCTAGTTGTGTATTTTTAATTAAGTCTTGCGCTGTTATTGTAGATGCAACAAAGACCAATAAACACCCTATTATGAATATTTTTTTCATTGTTTTTTTCATGTTTGTTTTTTAAAAAACTACACTAACTACAAATTTTTTGAGGTAAGATTATAGTTAAGATTAAGTTTTATGAATGATTTATTTCTTTTGCTCCTCTAAATTCTTTATTGCTTCTTTCAATGAATCATTCTCTTTTTTCATATCAATCATATGCAACCACAATTCTTCAATTTGTCGTAAAAGGGTTGCATCCATTTCTGCTACATCAATGCCATTTTTATATACTTCTGCTGCCGAAGGTACATTAGGTAGGTGTTTGTTTTTCTTTACAAAATCATCTACTTGCTCCAAACTATTGCGTTTGTAATCTGCTTCAAAAACATAATCTGACCAGTTAGGGTTAGGATTACCAGGAGTAGGTTTAAAAGCCACTTTTACTTTTGTACTAAGTATGCCTTTGCCTAAATAGAGTGCATATTCAGAAGGATTTACAACATCACTTGGGTCTATTGCGATGCCTATATATTCATCTGTGAAATCACCATATATAAGAGAATTGTTTTGGTTATTTGCAATATGTAATTTATTACTGCCTGTTTCATTGTAACCTGCATTGTATCCTATACATAGATTGTTGCTACCATTGATATTTGAGTAGCCCGCATTTACACCTAAAAAAGTATTGCTATTTCCAACAGTGTTTCTATAACCTGCACTTCTACCAAAAAAAGTATTATAACTGCCTAGAGTATTATATCTACCAGTACTAGAACCAACAAATAAGTTTTGTTTACCTTTAGTATTTTCATACCCACAATTAGAACCTAAGAAAACATTGTGATCCCCATTGACAGTTTTTCTACCTGCATTTGCACCTACAAATGTACAGTGCTCATTATTTCCTGTAGCACCATTTCCCGCATAATAGCCAAAAAAACTATTGTTTGTTCCTCTAAAACCAGCTTGATCACCATAAGTTGTAACTCTTGTCTGCCCATAAACCATTCCTGTTACTAAAAGAGCAGATAAAAATAAAATTAAATTCTTCATGATTTTTTAAATTTTAATTGTAATAAAAATAATTTTGCTGTTAAAAGTGTAAGGACTTTGTTAGTATGATAACTTTTGTGTGATTTTGTATTTTTGTAGGAAAAAGAAAATCACGTAAAAATTTTCACTAGCAACCGCTATTTTGTATCATTACAAAACAGACTTTAGCCAATGTCATACACTCTTTAGTGTATGAGTAGTAGAGTTTCGAGGAAGTATGATAAGTGCTTTAAAATTAAAGATTTATGAATTTTAGTCTGAGTGTTGTAGTTTGTTGATTATCAGGTTTTTAGTAAAAGGTTTTGTAAGTACTACACAATAATTAAACGGGACTCTTTGTTTGATTAAAGCAATGAAAGTTAATACTTTAATTAATGGAAACCTGAAAAGGTGACAGGACTAAAATTTCACTAATTTTTTAGTTTGTGTATACCCATCTACATTCAGCTGATAATAATAAGCACCAGAGGGAAGGGGTGGAGCGTTCCAAATTTGCTGTTGTTTACCAGCCGCTTGTTTTTGATGGTCAAGTAGTTGTGCAACAGTTCTGCCTTGCAGGTCAAAAACCTGTAGCGAAACAGTTGCCTCTTTAGTTAAAGTATATTCAATAGTAGTTTGTGAGCCAAAAGGATTGGGTTTTGTGGATAATGTTATATCTTTAGGAGAATAAGCCATTGAAGTAGTTTTGCCAATAATACTAATATTAGATAAACAGTTTGGGCTATTGGGATTACAAGGAAGCGGTTCATTAAGATCAAACAGTTGGATATCTACTACAGAAGCATATATTCCTGTTGCCATGCAAGAAAGACAAGCAAACTGAAACATAGATGGATTTGAAGGAACATATACGCCATCTATTAAGCTGTAAACAATAACAATAACAGTCGGAGAACAATTTTTAGGTATTAGTGCTTGGCAATAAGCGTGACTTGGATTAGCTATATTAGCATCTACTGTTTGTCCCCAATTTAAAGATAAGGCTGCATGAGAAGCATCAGTGCTTAAGTTCGTCCACTGACTTTTGTAATTGATATCATTTGGCTTTTGACAAGCAGTTATGTATTGTATTAAATATTGGTCTGTTTTTTCTTGATGTGTTCGAGGAGTAGTCCAATCTAGTTGTAAAGTATTACCACAGCTTGAAAAACTATTAAAACTGATAGGAAGATTTGCTGCTTTCTGTGCCCAAAGCTGATTTTGTATGATAAGGCAAGAAGAAATATACAGTAGTAAGCTTAGAAAAAAGAATTTGTTTTTCATTAGATAATTGTTGTTAGTTATGAGCTTCTTTACTACAAAGATAAATCGAAAAAATAATTTATGCGAGCACATTTTTTAGCAGGAATTAAAGGGAATTTGATGTGCTATTATTTATATGTAGTTGATTAGTAGTTGTTTGTGTGCTGTTGGAATGTGTGGGCGTTAATTAGGGTAGGTGTTTTTATGAAAAAAATAAATCATTTATCTTACTTGAACACTTAAATATTAAACAATTATAGCCTTCTTTTTTTACGTAGAAAAGAATTTGAAAGTGTATAAGTTAATTTGTAAATTATTTGCTTGTTAATGGATAGAAGGGAGCGTTTAGTAATGTTAAAAAAAGAAGATGTGTCTGCTTAGATTTACTTAAAAGAGCCATTTAAGATAGTAAAAACTAATTAATTGATAATTTTTTAGTAATAAAATATTTTAATTTGATTGTTTTTTAATGTGTAGTGGATGGTAATGTGATCTTGTTATTGTACAATAACTTAAATTAAAAGTGGAAAGTTAACAATTTGGAGATTATTTTTTTTTGCTCAGTAGAACACAAGTTTTTGCTTTTTTAGGTGCTTAAGTACTAATACTAAAGTAGCTAAAGTTATATTATAGAAATCATGCAAAAAAAGGAATTACAGAAATAACAAAACTAAAAAAAGCCCTGTTCTGTATAAATACAAAACAAGGCTTGATTTAATGTAATACGCTACACATTACATTAAGAGGAAACTTGAAAAGATGACAGGACTAAAATTTCACTAATTTTTTGGTTTGGGTATACCCATCTACATTCAGCTGATAATAATAAACACCAGAGGGAAGGTGTTGAGCGTTCCAAATTTGCTGTTGTTTACCAGCCGCTTGTTTTTGATGGTCAAGTAGTTGTGCAACAGTTCTGCCTTGCAGGTCAAAAACCTGTAGCGAAACAGTTGCCTCTTTAGTTAAAGTATATTCAATAGTAGTTTGTGAGCCAAAAGGATTGGGTTTTGTGGATAATGTTATATCTTTAGGAGAATAAGCCATTGAAGTAGTTTTGCCAATAATACTAATATTAGATAAACAGTTTGGGCTATTGGGATTACAAGGAAGCGGTTCATTAAGATCAAACAGTTGGATATCTACTACAGAAGCATATATTCCTGTTGCCATGCAAGAAAGACAAGCAAACTGAAACATAGATGGATTTGAAGGAACATATACGCCATCTATTAAGCTGTAAACAATAACAATAACAGTCGGAGAACAATTTTTAGGTATTAGTGCTTGGCAATAAGCGTGACTTGGATTAGCTATATTAGCATCTACTGTTTGTCCCCAATTTAAAGATAAGGCTGCATGAGAAGCATCAGTGCTTAAGTTCGTCCACTGACTTTTGTAATTGATATCATTTGGCTTTTGACAAGCAGTTATGTATTGTATTAAATATTGGTCTGTTTTTTCTTGATGTGTTCGAGGAGTAGTCCAATCTAGTTGTAAAGTATTACCACAGCTTGAAAAACTATTAAAACTGATAGGAAGATTTGCTGCTTTCTGTGCCCAAAGCTGATTTTGTATGATAAGGCAAGAAGAAATATACAGTAGTAAGCTTAGAAAAAAGAATTTGTTTTTCATTAGATAATTGTTGTTAGTTATGAGCTTCTTTACTACAAAGATAAATCGAAAAAATAATTTATGCGAGCACATTTTTTAGCAGGAATTAAAGGGAATTTGATGTGCTATTATTTATATGTAGTTGATTAGTAGTTGTTTGTGTGCTGTTGGAATGTGTGGGCGTTAATTAGGGTAGGTGTTTTTATGAAAAAAATAAATCATTTATCTTACTTGAACACTTAAATATTAAACAATTATAGCCTTCTTTTTTTACGTAGAAAAGAATTTGAAAGTGTATAAGTTAATTTGTAAATTATTTGCTTGTTAATGGATAGAAGGGAGCGTTTAGTAATGTTAAAAAAAGAAGATGTGTCTGCTTAGATTTACTTAAAAGAGCCATTTAAGATAGTAAAAACTAATTAATTGATAATTTTTTAGTAATAAAATATTTTAATTTGATTGTTTTTTAATGTGTAGTGGATGGTAATGTGATCTTGTTATTGTACAATAACTTAAATTAAAAGTGGAAAGTTAACAATTTGGAGATTATTTTTTTTTGCTCAGTAGAACACAAGTTTTTGCTTTTTTAGGTGCTTAAGTACTAATACTAAAGTAGCTAAAGTTATATTATAGAAATCATGCAAAAAAAGGAATTACAGAAATAACAAAACTAAAAAAAGCCCTGTTCTGTATAAATACAAAACAAGGCTTGATTTAATGTAATACGCTACACATTACATTAAGAGGAAACTTGAAAAGATGACAGGACTAAAATTTCACTAATTTTTTGGTTTGGGTATACCCATCTACATTCAGCTGATAATAATAAACACCAGAGGGAAGGTGTTGAGCGTTCCAAATTTGCTGTTGTTTACCAGCCGCTTGCTTTTGATGGTCAATTAGTTGTGCAACAGTTCTGCCTTGTAGGTCAAAAACCTGTAGCGAAACAGTTGCCTCTTTGGTTAAAGAATACTCAAGAGTAGTTTGCGCGCTAAAAGGATTGGGTTTTGTAGATAATGCTATATCTTTAGGAGAATAAGCCGTTGAGGAGGTTTTGTTGCCACCCGTGACAGACGGGCCTCCGCATGCTTCGGGATTTAGTAAACATGTAGGATCAATATTAATATCTAAAACCTCTATTACAAGTTCTGCTGGCTCACAAAGGGTATATAAACATGGAACTTCAGCTTTAACTGAATATAAGCCTATATTATCTGAAAGGGTAGTACGATAGATATTGAAAAAGATAATGGGCTTTTCACAAGACGCTGGTATTGTAAGTTGAGCGGAACCACAGGAGGATGTATTATCAGGATCACTTATCTCCCAAGTGGGTTCTAGTATGATGTCTGTTGTTTGGGTAGTTTCTATTTCAACCCAGTCACCAAGGTTAGTAATATTCCCAAAACTATCTTCACAAGCAGTTCGATAAGTAATTAAGTAATTTGTAAGCATGTACATTGATGAATTGTAGGGTATAAAACTCAATGATATGGAAGAACACTCTTGGGTAAGTGAAATGTTATCAGCACTCATAAACTGAGCTTCAAAAGTTTCTTTTTGTGCATAAAGATGGTTGTGTATTAGGCAAAAAAGGAAGAAAAAGGGTAAATTCAAAAAAATAAATTGTTTTTTCATGGAAAAGTTGTTTTTGGTTAGTAAATTTCTTTGTTACAAAGATAAGTTGTTTAAATAAACCATACAGGCACATTTTTTAGCAAGAATTAGGGGTGATTTTTGTTTGTTAATATTTATATGTAATTGATTGTGAGTTTTTTAACTCTTTTTGGATGTGCTAAGTATTAATTATAATAAGTGTTTTTATGAAAAATAGTAAACTATTAAACTTACTTGAATACTTAAGTGGTAAAGAGTTAGAGCGTTTAGAACGCTATTTACAGTCTCCTTTTTTTATAGAAGAAAAGAATACGGAAATGCATAAGCGAGCTTATAAACTATTTGTTTATATAATAGATAGAAAGGATAGTTTAGGAGTATTAAAAAAAGAAGAGGTATATGCTCATATTTACTCCAATCAAACTTTTAAAGCTATAAAACTGAATCAGTTAATGGCTTATTTGGTGAAAAAAATAGAGCAATTTATTATTTATACAATACAAAATGATGATAGTTATATTAGCAATATTCGTCAAAAGCAACTGCTACTTGAATTTTATATAAGGAAAAAATCAAATAAGTGGTATGAAGCACAAAAAAGAGAAATTGATAAATTTCAAGCTCAAATAAACTTGCGCGATAGAAATTATTATTTGTATCAATTTTTAATAGACGATAATAATGTACAACTAACTACTTTACAAAGTAATAGAAAAGACAAAAAATCACTAAAAAAGATGCTCAATTCGCTAGATATCTTTTATGTATTAAATTTGTTAGAGGTTGCGTGTCTACTCAAAAGAAGTTTTACTTTTGATAGTGAAGAGTTTTCCTTATTAAAAGATAAAATTCAGTACATTGGCGATGCATATAAGAGTAAAAGTCCATCTATAAAAATTTACCAGTATGCATTAGAGTTATTAGAACTAGACGGTAGAGAAAAAGATGAATTATATAAACTATATAGGAATTTTTTTGCAGAATATCATCATTGCTTTTCTCAAAATGAAGCTAGGAATTTGTTTACACATGCCCTAACTTATTGCGCTGCTCAATTAAATAAAGGTAGAGAAGAATATTGTGAAGAATGTTGGGATTTGTATTGTTTGGGTTTGATGAATAATGTTTTGTATATAGATAAAAGGTTAATGCCATCTGATTTAAAAAACATCATTACGCTTAGTTTGCGACTAAAAAAATACGAATGGGCGGAGGAATTTTTACATCAACATCAACATCAAATTCAGGCGACTAATCCCAAAGAAGTTTATGGCTTTAATCTGGCTAATGTGTACTTTCATCAACAAAAATATTTGGAAGTCCACCAAATTCTGGCAAGTTTAAAGTGTAAAGATGTTTATTATGATTTAGCCATGCGTCGTTTAGAAATCAAGGTACTTTATGATCAAGAGGAACTAGAGGTATTATATGCTAAGTTGAATGCTTTTCGTGTTTTTATTCGTAGGCATCGAAGTGTAGATAAGAGCAATAGAGAAAGAAATGGCAATTTTTTAAGCTTAATGAAAAAGCTAATAAACATCATTCCTAGAGATAAAAAACAGATAGGTATATTGGAAAATAAGTTGCAAAATACCCCTGAACTAGCAGAACGCAAATGGATAGTTGCTAAATTGGAGGAGTTGAAAAGGTAGAGATGTATTATACTAAATACACCCCTAACAATCCAGCGACATATTTGCTTAAACTGTCCAATGGAATTTCTTTTTGAACGCGTGCGCGCCATTCGCGTTTATCAGTGATGGTTGCTGATAATTCTTTACCCAACTTTAGGTTTCGCACCGTTGCAATGCCTTTTTCCACCTCGTCGCCGCCAATCAAAATGGCAACAGGGCAGTTTTTTCGGTCTGCATAAGACAGTTGTTTTTTTAATCCTCTAAAACCTTTGTGGCAACCATAATAAATTTCTACATCTACTCCCTTTTCGCGCAATTTTCTTGCAATATTCTGGTAATCAAGCATTAAATTATCGTCAAAATTGGCAATAAAAACGGGTCCGTCTGCTTTTTCTGGCACTTGTTTGGTGAGTATGAGCAATTCCGCTAGACGGTCTACACCGATGGATGCGCCAACGGCAGGAACGGACATGCCTAATAGTTGTTGTACTAAACCATCATAGCGACCACCGCCACAAATAGAACCAATTTGCTTTTTTTGCCCTCTTTTATTTCGGTAGGTTTGTAAGGATTCTACCTCAAAAATAGGACCTGTATAATAGGCCATGCCGCGCACTAAGGTTGGCTCAAAAATGACGTTTTCTTCGCCAAAATTTAATTTGTCAAATATTTCGTCCATCTGCTGCAATTCGGCTAGTCCTTCTTGCGCTATGGCATTGTCTATTTTCGACAAACGGCTAATGATTTCTTTTCGACTTTGCCCACCTTCTGTAAATTGATTTAGAAAATCGTATATTCCTGTTACCAGTGTTTTATCCAAATTTAAGCCCACAATTTTTGCTCCTGATTTATCGGTTCGACCTGCGCCTAACTCTGCTTTTACGCCTTCCAAACCTATTTTATCGTATTTGTCCACAATTCGCAAAATGTCTTGCTCGGCTTCTGTTTTGTCAATTCCTAAGGAAGCCAAAAAACCTTTTAAATATTTGCGATTATTTACTTTAATGCGGAAGGTGTCTTTTTTTAATCCAATTGCTTCTAAGGCATCCGATAAAATCATACAAGCTTCGGCATCTGAGGAAATGGCAGAGGTGCCGACCGAATCAAAGTCCAATTGCCAAAATTCGCGGAAGCGTCCCGGGGCTAATTTGATTTCGTAGCGATAGACGGGACCGTACTGAAAACGGCGAAATAGGGGAGCTTTACCTACTTTAACTTGACCACGCAAATAGTCCATCCACAAACGTTCTGCATATACACGCGCAAGCGGCGCAGTCAGATCGTAGCGTAAAGCAACAAAAGCATTTTCCATGATAACATCATTGCTTTCATCGCGCAGCGGCTCGCCATCTGTTGCGTAAACGGGCTCAATTTCAGGATTACTAAATGCATAAACCCCTTTATCCACTGTGTCATCATCAGGCATATATTTGCCCAAACAATCGGCATATTCCAAAATTGGTGTATCCCAATGCTCAAAACCGTAGCTTTTATAAACCGCACTTGCTCGCTCAATGATTTGAAGTTTCAACTGATTGAGACTGACATCAATATCTCTAAAGCCTTTAATTTTTCTAGGAACTATTCCGCGCTGTTTGCTGACTATCATGATTTACGCATTTTTGGAGTTTGGAAGGTTGTAAGGTTACAAAGTTTTAAGGTTTTTGTTTTTTCAACTAAGTAAGTAGACAAAATTAAACAACTATTGAATTTGCCATAAAACATTGATAATGATTGAGTTGTCTCACGTCTTAAGTCTAAGTACTTAATGAGCTAAAAGCAAACTACTACTATGTAGTTCGAGTGAATTTAGTCCAAACTCTAGTATATTTAAAATAAGTTGATAATTTTTATGAGATTAGACATAAGATACAAGATTTAAGACATAAGATAACTGGTTAATAATTTCTAACATCTGATCTCTAACCTCTAAATAAAAAAAGCATTATCCAACAATTTGTGAATAATGCTTACTGTCCTGCCGAATGGATTCGAACCATTGACCTCCTGAACCACAATCAGGCGTTCTAACCAACTGAACTACGGCAGGATATAATATGATGATATTTTTGTTTCATGGGGTGCAAAGATAATTATTTTTTCAAAAAAAAGTATGAAAAAGTTGAATTTTTGCTGAGAGTTTATTTTTAGCTTAAAATAAACTCCAAAATAAATGTCAAAAATAAGGTGAATTTAAAAAGGGAACAGTCCAAAAAGTAGATTGGTTCCCTACTTTATAAATTTTTTTTTATTAATTTTTAATTAAAATGATGGAAAATGCAGAACTTCCTTACTATTCTTTCTTGACATTTTTATGAAAAAAAGGGAGTATTTATGTAAATTTACCGTATCAAAAAGACTTTGTTCCATTCCAAAAAAACTAAAGCATATTTATGTTGTTTATAAATTATTATTTTCGTTATTTATTGGTGTTTAGTTGTATACTTGCCATTACTTTTGCTGCGTGTAATACCAGTGAACAGAAATCTGATAAACGATTTTTTCGCTACAATCAAGCGTCAGGCATTACTTCGTTAGACCCTGCCTTTGCCAAAGATCAGGCAAATATTTGGGCAATTAATCAACTGTACACAACCCTCGTTCAAATGGATGATGAACTCAACATCAATCCCTACCTTGCCGAGCGTTGGGATATTGTAGACAGTGGCTTGACCTACCTTTTTTACTTGCGTGATGATGTGTTTTTTCACGATCATGAAAAATTTCCCGAAGGCAAAGGCAGAAAAGTGACAGCACATGATGTTGCTTATAGCCTTAATCGTTTGATTGACAAAGAGATAGCATCTCCCGGTGCGTGGTTGTTTAATGATAAGGTAGCAGATAGCGAGCCGTTTAAAGCAGTCAATAATAAGGTGTTTCAAATGAAATTGAAACAAGCTTTCCGCCCAATGCTGGGAATTTTAAGTATGCAATATTGTTCTGTAGTACCCAAAGAAATTGTGGAACATTACGGTAAGGAGTTTAGAATAAATCCTGTGGGTTCAGGGCCATTTCAATTTAAATTATGGAAAGAAAATGAGGCTTTGGTATTGGAAAAAAATCAAGATTACTTTGAAATGAATGGTGAAGGGGAACGATTGCCTTTAGTAGACGGTGTGAAAATTTCATTTATAGAAAATAAAAGAAATGCATACCTGAAATTCATTGAAGGTGATTTAGACCTGCTATCAGGCATTGATCCGACTTATAAAGATGATCTAGTTAGTGGGGATGGTGAATTAAAATCAGAGTTGGAGGAGAAAATTAAATTGTTGCGTTCACCTTATTTGAATACAGAATATTTGGGTTTTTTAATGACTGATAAACAAGTAAAACCTTTACAAGACAAGCGAGTACGACAGGCGATTAACTATGGTTTTGATAGGGTGAAAATGATTCAGTTTTTGCGAAATAACATCGGTATTCCCGCAACTTCGGGTTTTGTGCCACAGGGTTTACCCTCTTTTGATGCCAAAAAAGTGAAGGGATACAGCCATAACCCTAGTAAAGCGCGTGCCTTATTAAAGGAAGCAGGCTATGAAAATGGCAAAGGGCTTTCCGAAATTACTTTGGAAACAACGAGTTCCTATAAAGATTTGTGTACCTATATTCAAAATCAGTTAGCAGAAATAGGAGTCAAAGTCAAATTGGAATTGAATCCGCCTTCGTTTTTGCGTGAGAAAATGGCAAAGGGGGAATCTTCGTTTTTCCGTGCTTCTTGGATTGGCGACTATCCCGATTCGGAGACTTATTTGACCGTTTTATATGGTGGTAATCCTGCCCCCCCTAATTATACACAGTTTAAAAATGAGAACTATGATAAATTGTATCGGCAGGCTTTATTAGAGAATGACGATGCTGCTCGTTTTGCCTTGTATCAGGAAATGGATAAGATTTTGATCGAGGAAGCACCAATTATTCCATTGTATTACGATGAAGTATTGCGATTTGTGCAAAAAGATGTGGAGCAATTAGGGGTAAATGCCTTTAATTTGTTGACTTTAAAAAATATACGTTTTAAAAAATGAAAAAAATGCATAGAATTACCGCAAAAGCTGTTTTTTTTCTCCAAAATCTAAACAAATTTTAGGTAATTTACGTACTTAATGATAGTGCTTTTTTCATAATTGCTTGTTTTACTTAGTCCCTCCACATGTTAGGTAGGGACTAAGCTTTTTTTAGATGCTTTTTCTTTTAAAATAAAAGTTATCTTAATTGAAAAGTAAAAACTTTCTAATAATGCCATTTCTGTCACAGTTCTTTAATATTTTTTATTTATTTGACTGTTCTTTTCCCTTCTCATCTCCAAATAGCATATAAGCAATCAGGTGTATTGTTTATTGACATAATTGTTTACCTACTATAGTTTTTATATCACCATTTTAGGCAATGTTTCATAAAACTAAGCACAAACCATGTTAAAGTGTTTTTGTAGATTTTTTTTTCTAAAAAATTCATTATTAACGCTTTATAATTAGTTTGTTAGATTTTTAACATTTTCTATCACTTTACTAAACCCAGCAATAATGAAACGAACCCACTATGTGTTTATGACATTCACAATGATACTTTTATTATGTTCCAGTATTTTAACAAAACAAGCACAGGCACAAAATACTGATGTTGAAATGTTTGTGTTAGTACAACCAGATAATGTAGTCAACGAGACTATTGCAATTCAACCTATTCCCTCAAAAACGCCTACTCAATTTAATAGTAATACGCACAAGAAAGAGGTGCCAGTTCAGAACTCCACAACCGTAAAGGACGTTATTACTAATAACACCCCAAATGACAAAGAATCACCAAATAGCCTTGAATATCCAAATCAAAGTGCTGTATCTCCTACACCCAATGAAACAAATGAAGCGATGCCTGAATAGTTTTATAGGTATCCGTAATACTCATTTGTTTATTTAGATAGATGACTCAAGTTTTATCTTTTCTAGTGTTTTTTTTTAACTGAATGAATAGGTAAATAATATAGAAAAGCTTCATTCATTATTATAGATAGATGCTGTTAAAAGCATCACAATCAATCTTTTATTTTTATAAAAAGTAATTTTTGAAGCTATCTTTTATTATAATGAATATTTATTCAAGTGTTGTGAGCATCTATGTATTTAATGTTGTTATTTTTGTATGTATTATTGTAATGCATATTTATAACCTCTAGCTTTAATATTTATTAGCTAGAGGTTTTTTTCTGTTTATAGCATCAAACAATAGGTCAAGCAAGCGTCTGAAATGAGAATTTTTATACGTCAATTATATTTTATACGTTCTGTAAGTAAAGCATTGTGTAAAAAAGTGATATTTTTACCTAAAAAAAGTAATTAGACGTAAATAAGAGAGAGGTATGGCAAGTAGGTTTGTTATAAAAAAATGAAAATGAATAAATTAGCTCGCGTCTCCTGTCTTAAATCTTATGTCTAAGATTTAGATATTTATTTAAAACACACACTAAAACAACCATATAGAAAGCAGGAACATCTTTTTTCTATTGAAAAGTTTTTTGCCATCAACAATATAGAAATAATGAGTTGAATCAGTCACCTTTGTTGTTTTGCACTGTATTTCGTTGAAAAGCCTTGTCTGTAGAAGTTATTACCATTAGGTAGTTACAAATATGTCTATTTTCACCTTATATTATAAGTAGTTGGACAAAATTAAACGACAGTTGGATTTATAATAAACTATTGATAGTAAGTTAATTATCTCAAGTCTCATATCTTATGTCTAGGTACTTACAGCATAAAACACTTTGGTTTTGTAGGTCAACTTATCATTTTTTTATGATTTAATTAATGTTTGACAATTAAGTAGTTAAGGTAGCTAACTTCTAATATCTGATTCCTAATCAATCCGTTATGAAAAATAAACTGTATTGGCTCATTGTGCTTGGTTTTATTGTGGTATATGGTGCTTGCAGCATTGATAGTTCTCCGCAACAGTTTTTAAATGTGGCAAAACCTGAGCCCCTATCTATTACAGATAGTCAGTTTCAACAAATTTATGATACTTACAATGTAGAGGGAGCATTTTTATTATATGATTTTCAAAATGATCAATACATTAGTTACAATGAGGAGCGCGTAGATGCTACCTTTTTACCTGCTTCTACTTTCAAAATAATCAATTCATTAATTGCTTTAGAAACGGGTATCTTAAAGGATGAGAATGAGGTGATTAGCTGGGATGGAATTATGCGAAAATATACGCGATGGAATCAAGATCAAACTTTGCGCTCTGCTATGAAATATTCTACCGTTTGGTTTTATCAAGCCCTTGCGCGCCGCATCGGACCCGATAGAATGAGTTATTGGGTTGATACAGTTGGTTATGGAAATACGGATATTAGCGGTAAAATTGACCAATTTTGGTTGACAGGCTCTCTCCGCATTACAGCACGTCAACAGATAGCATTTTTGAAGCAATTGTATAAAAATGAACTGCCTTTTTCGAGGCGAAATATGAAAATTGTTCGCTCCATATTAATCCGTCAACAAACAGAGGAATATATTTTACGAGGTAAAACAGGACTAGTTGTTAATAGCGAGCCCAATATAGGATGGTATGTTGGGTATTTGGAAACTAATAATAATGTTTACTTTTTTGCGAATAATATTGATATTCACAATTCAAAAGATAGGTCTGCGCGTGAAAATATCACACTAAAGGTATTTAGGGAGTTAGGATTGATAGAATAGAATGAGTGTGTCAAGAAAAGAGGGAAATCAGATATATTCACCTTAATTCAAAAAGTGTTAGGATTATCTAGGGGTTTTTCTTTTTTCTTGATAAAAAAGAAACAAAAAATCAAGACGGTGAAACTTTTTCGCTAAAAATTGCTAGGAACATCTAAAATCTCCTAAGGTGATACTCTTTGTATAAACTAAAATAAGTGGTTGATAATCAAGGCTTAAAACTTTAGTTTACATTTGCTAGGCTATTAGAATCCGTATTACTATGGATGCTTCTTAACGATGTTCCTATCAATTTTCTTAACGCAAAAACTTTCAAGGTCGCTCTCTTCAACACCAGTAAAAAAAGGATATTTTATTTTTGGGAAAAGCAAATGTTCATCTTTCATTTGAATAACATTTTGTGATTCCTTAAATCCTTGAGACACTCGAATAGAATGATTTTAGTTGTTTAACTGATAGTGGCTAGCAATTAGATTTTTGTTTTTTTAAAAAAAATTAATATTATTTTATGATTTGTAATTATTGATTCCCCATCAAACACATTTCAGTAATCCGATTGAAATGGAAAAAGTGAAGGTGTTAATGTTTTGATAATCAATTATTTGTGATGAATATTGCTTTTGACCTTCTTTGATAAACCCCAAAAATAGTATTTTTTTTCCTTCCCGATCTTATTTAATTTTACCCTGTAGTTCGAGCTGTATAAAACATAAACAATTATTATGTTCAACTGCTGACATTTCTATGAAGCTAGTACTTTGATTTTTGGCATTGAAAAATGTAATTTTATACTTTTTCTTGAAAGTTGTTAATTTATGTCATTAGGAAAAGTGCTGATCACAGAAAAAATTCATCCAGTTTTGGAAAAAGAACTGACCAAAGCTGGCTGGCAGTGCACACATATTGAGCAAATTACTTATGAAGAAATAACAGCAATTATTGCTGATTATGTAGGTTTAGTTGTCCGAAGTAATATTCAGGTTGATAAAAAACTATTGGATATAGCAAAGCAGTTGCGCTTTGTAGGCAGGGCGGGCTCAGGTATGGAGTTGATTAATGTAGCCTATGCCAAGCAAAAAGGGATTTGCTGTTTTAACTCACCAGAGGGCAATAAGGATGCCGTTGCAGAACAGGTTATCGGGATGTTGATGTGCTTATGCCATAACATTGTGAAGGCTGATGCTTCGCTTCGACAGAAAAAATGGGAAAGACTGGCTAATAGAGGGAATGAATTGATGGGCAAAACGGTGGGCATTATTGGTTATGGAAATACAGGAAGTGCCGTTGCCCAGAGACTACAAGGCTTTGATGTGAAAATACTGGCTTATGATAAATTCAAAACTAATTTTAGCGATGCCTATGTACAAGAAGCTTCTTTAGAACAACTACACACACACGCAGATGTAATCAGTCTGCACATCCCCCTAAATGAAACAACATATAACTGGATTAACTACTCCTTTGTTCAGCAATTTAAAAAAAATATTTTTTTAATTAATGCTTCAAGGGGGGGGATCCTAGACACATTAAGTGTATTACAAGCCCTAGAAGAAGGGCTGTTACAAGGGGTAGCTTTAGATGTTTTTGAGAATGAACGTATGCAAGCTTTTACGGAAAAAGATTGGTTGTGGTTTGAAAAATTGATTACTAAATCCAATGTAGTGATCACACCTCATACAGCAGGATTAAGTGAACAATCATCATACAAAATAGCTTACGTATTATCACAAAAAATCAATAAATATTTTTTGAATACAAAAAAAAAGTCGAAAACAAAATAAAACTATAAAAAGTTCCTCAAACTTTTTTATTTTTACTCGCTCTTTAAGAAATGCTAAAATATAAGCTGAAAAGCTTCGTTTTACAGCATTTTTTGAGCTAGTTTACAAAGAAATTTATTAATTATAAACTTATGTCTATGGCAAGAACTTTATTGTTATTACTTTCATTCCTTGCAGCCACCAGTTTCGCCTATGCACAAACAGGCGAGATACAGGGGAAGGTGACTGATGCCGATACCGGTGAAGGAATACCATTTGCCAATGTTTCTTTATCGGTTAATGGAACATTAGTTGGCGCACAGACCGACTTCGAAGGTTTTTATACCATCAAGCCGCTGCCGCCAGGACAATACGAGGTGAAAATTTCGTATGTAGGCTACCAAGAACAAGTTATTCAAGATGTATTAGGTGAGGCCGATAAAATCACCTTTTTGGATGTGAAATTGCAAGAACAGACGGAGATGCTAGATATCGTCAAAGTCGTTGCGTATAGAGTTCCCCTACTTAAAGCAGATGAAACGGCCACAGGTGCTACCGTAACCAAAGAGCAAATTCAAAGCCTTCCTACTAGAGATGTACAATCTATTGCAGGTAATACCGCAGGGGTTTATCAGGAAGATGAAGGAAGTAGTGTAAATGTGAAGGGCTCTAGGGATGAAGCTACTGATTACTATATTGATGGTATCAAAGTGCGAGGGAGTTCAAACTTGCCAGCATCTGCTATTGAACAAATGACCATTGTAACAGGTGGTGTGCCTGCCCGTTATGGTGATGCAACGGGTGGTATTATTAACATTACTACCAGAGGGCCTTCTAGTAAATTTGCTGGTGGTGTGGAGGTGATTACTTCCAAATTTTTGGACCCTTATGGCTATTACTTAGCTAACTTTAACCTTTCAGGTCCGCTTTTTTCTGTAAAAAAAGATGGCAACAAACGCCCTATTATGGGATTCTTTATTGCTGCTGAATACCTACATGAAGACGATGACGATCCTTCTGCTACTGGTATTTGGACAACAAAAGAAGATGTATTGGCAGATATCAAAGCCAATCCATTGCGACGCTCTGCTACTGCCACAGGTTTTGATAAGGCAGTAGACTTTGTAACCTTAGATGACCTAGAAAAAAGAGATACTAAGCAAAATATAGAAAAGGATCAGGTAAGTTTGGCAGGTAAAATTGATATTCAACCTTCTAATAATATTACTGTGACTTTAGGGGGGAACTTCAATTATAATAGAGGTGGTTTGTTAGACCGAACCTTAGTTACAAGGAGATTTGTACGTAGAAATGAATTGTTCAACATTGAACATACCCCTGAGTATAATCGTGATGTATACAGAGGCTATGTTCGATTTACACAGCGTTTTGCGAATAGACAAGATGAGGATGTGGAAGAAGGGGAAGAACGAAAATCGTCTTTGTTACAAAACGCCTATTACAATGTACAGTTTGACTATACTAGAAGTACTTTCAATGCCCAAGACCCTTTGTTTGAAGATAGACTCTTTGAATATGGGCATGTAGGGCAGTTTGCTGTGGATAGAACACCTGTTTATTCACAAGCAACCATTGGTAACTTACAAGGCTGGGAGTTTCAAGGATTCCAAGAAAATAATGTAACTTATAGCTCAGAAGGAGTAACCAATTTAGAGCGAGCAGCACATAACGACCAATATTTTGCTTTGGCAGGGGAGGATAGAGAACTTTATTACTCTAGTTTGAACCAGATTAGAGCAAACAATGGATTCATCAATGGCGATGCAGCTCCTTCTTTAGAAGGCTCTTATAGTTTATGGCATACACCAGGTACGCCTTATGGTACATTCAGGAATTTTACAGGAGACCAATATCGTTTGTCATTTAATGGCTCTTTTGACTTAAAGCGACCAGGCTCGGCAGAGAGAAATAAACATGCCATTGGCTTTGGTTTTGAGTACGAGCAGCGTATAGATAGAGATTACTTCGTATGGAATGCCCCTGCTATATGGGACATTATGTTCAACAGAGTAGCACAGCCAGATAGAGGAATTGTTAGAGATTTAGCCAATCCTATCTTAGTAATTGATGGTAATGAATATAGCTTGGGTGAATACGAAAATCTACAAAATAGCGGCTCCGATATTGTATTTAGTAGCAATGACACCATTAAGTACAACTATGTTCGAGTAGGAGAGCAAAGTAACTTTGATAAAAACTTTAGAGAGCGATTTGGCTATGATAATCTTGGTTTTGTAGATGTATTTAACCACAAACCCGAAGAATTTTCATTAGATATGTTATCTCCTGATGAATTATTCAATGGTGGCGGTGGTTCTTCCATCTTTTTGGGGGTGTCTGGATATGATTATTCAGGAAATAGATTAAGCTCTAAACCTTCATTCAATGATTTCTGGACGGCTAAAGATGAGAATGGCAATTTTACTAGATTACAAGATGCCTTCCGACCAATTTATACGGCAGGTTATATTCAAGATAAATTTGCATTTAGAGACCTTATTTTCAACATTGGGGTACGTGTAGACCGATTCGATGCCAACCAAAAAGTACCTAAAGACCAATTCGTGCCACTTTACGGTACTTTCAAAGCAGGGGAAGTTAGCAGCATTGGCGGTGAATCCATTACACACCCAAGTACTGTTGGAGATGACTATGTAGTATATGTAGATGATGTGGTGAATCCTAGCAGAATTACAGGTTATAGAGACCAAGACCAGTGGTACAGCCCTACAGGTTTAGCTACTTCTGATCCTCGTACCCTTTTTGGCGAAACAGGTACCATAGCACCTTATTTATCTAATCCATTATCTGATAACCCAGCAGCCGATATCCGATTAGAAAATTACAACCCTGATGATGCTTTTGAAGATTATAAACCACAGGTAACAGTCATGCCGCGTGTGGCTTTTTCTTTTGAAATTTCAGAGGCAGCTATTTTCTTCGCTCACTATGATGTTTTATCACAACGACCGCAATCAAGAATTGTCATGACTCCTTATGACTATTTCTTCTTCGCTTCTAACACCTTGTTTACTACCTTAAATAATGCCAACCTCAGACCAGAAAGAACCATTGATTACCAAATTGGTTTCAAACAAAAAATTTCTACTTCCTCCGCTTTAAGCGTTTCAGGATTTTATAGAGAATTAAAAGATATGGTACAGATAGTGAACATTACGTCTGCTTATCCGAGTACCTATACCACTTTTGGTAACTTAGATTTTGGTACGGTAAAAGGTTTGGAGGTGTCTTATGATTTAAGAAGAACAGGAAATGTACGTTTAACCGCTAACTATACCCTACAATTTGCTGATGGTACAGGTTCGGGAGATGCTTCACAAGCTAACCTTGCTGACTTCGGGCAGCCTAATTTGAGAAGTATCTATCCATTGAGTTACGATGCACGACATATGTTCAACATCAATTTTGACTATCGCTATGGGGAAGGTAAAAATTATGATGGACCTAAATTATTCGGTAAGGACATTCTTGCCAATGCAGGTATCAACTTTATTTTTAGAGGCCGTTCAGGTACTCCTTATACCAAACAGGCAGAGCCAACACCAGAAGCTCAATATGGTATTCCAACAAGACCAGTTATAGACGGAACCATTAACGGCTCTCGCTTACCCTGGAATATGCGTATAGATACACGTATTGAAAAAGATTTTAAATTAGATTTTAGTAAAAAAGAAGGCAAATCTTCTAAATATTTAACTGCTTACTTATTGATTCAAAACTTACTAGATACTGATAATATCGCAAATATTTATGAATTTACTGGTAGTCCAGATGATGATGGATACATCCCATCTGCAATCGGACAGCAAAGTGTAGCGGCACAAACTGACCAACAAGCTTTTGTTGACCAGTATGCAATTAAAGTAGCAGACCCTAATAATTACAGTATTCCACGAAGAATACGTTTAGGACTTTCCTTTGGCTTTTAAGCACGATATAGCAACTTTAGCAATGTGATTTGAAACGCTAAAGTAATAAATAAGTAATTAGGCAAAGTGAAGCGACATTTGAACTTGTGATAAATTATTAAAATGCTCAGTAATACGGAAATAATAAGTTGCACCATAAAGGCAAAATAATAAAGGTGACTTGTTTCATTGTTATTGTAGAGTTACTCAAGCCCAGTGTCTCTTATCTTATGTCTAAGTACACACTAAAATCAACCAAAAAAAGCAACATTGGTAGCTAAAAGTGGCTGCTATAGCTATTAAGCTACCAATGCTTTTTCATTAAGAGAAAAAAACATAGACAGACAAAATCTGTTTCTGAATTTTTTTTAATAATGATAACTAATTAAAATAAATATAAATGAATATAAAAAATATAACTCTATTCATTTTAATCTTGCTTTTAGCTAATCCATCTTGGGCCAGAGAAAATATAGGTGTTTCTTTGGCAAACAAGCCAATTAAAGCCAATAAGGAAACGATGGATTGTAATGAAGCTACCGCACAAATAGATTTAGCAATCAATAATGTAAGAGCAAGATTATTAACAGGAGGAGACCTCTGGTGGGACCCTGTTTCAACACAGCCACACTATGAAGTGCCAAGAGTACCTCCAGGTTCTGACCAACCTTCCATTCACTCCATTTTTGCAGGGGCTTTGTGGATTGGTGGTATTGACCAATTAAACCAATTAAAAGTAGCAGGACAAACCTATCGCCAAACAGGAAATGACTTCTGGCCAGGACCATTAGGCGATGATGGCGAAACAGCTGCTTCTACCTGTAGTACTTTCGATAGATTCTGGGTCGTTTTTGGTCGAGATATTGACGAATACTTAGGTAAACTAGAAGAAGGCGGCGGAACTGTTGCTAAAGGGGATGTGCCAGAGTCCATTTTACAATGGCCAGGTCGTGAAAATCCCTTCTTTACCAATTTTGACCTGCCGATTAATAAAACACTCGCGCCCTTTTGGGATGCAGATGGTGATGAAATATACGACCCTACAAAGGGAGATTACCCTGTAATTGACCCCGAAGTAGAAGGGGTATATGCCGACCAGATGATCTGGTGGATTTTTAATGATAAAGGAAATATTCACACAGAAACAGGTGGAGAAGCTATTGGTTTGGAAGTCAATGCCTTAGCTTTTGCCTTTGCTACTAATGATGAGGTGAATAATATGACCTTTTACAAATACATTGTAGATAATAAATCAACACAACGACTAGATAGTGTGTATTTCGGTCAGTGGGTAGACCCTGACTTGGGAGCTTTTGACGATGATTATGTTGGTTGCGATCCTGATGAAGAAGTGGGTTTTGTTTACAATGGTAATAGTAATGATGCCGAATATGGCTCTAAACCACCTATACTTGGCGTAGACTTCTTTAAAGGTCCTAAAAAATTTGAAACTCGTCTGGACGGAACAATAGATACCATTATTCAAGGAATGTCCGCTTTTGTTTACTATAATAATGATGGTACTGTACAAGGAAACCCAGATAATGCATCGCATTTTTATGGGTACCTAGCAGGAGTTTGGAAAGATGGAACACCTTTTACCTTCGGTGGAATTGGAAAAGGCGGCGATACGCCTACCCCTTATATGTTCCCTGATGAGCCTTCGGACCCAGAAGGATGGTCGGAGTGTACAAATGGAAACGAACCTGATGATAGACGATTCCTACAATCCTCAGGCCCATTTCAATTAGAACCCGGTGCAGTGAATGACATCATTGTGGGGGCGGTATGGGTGCAAGAAGGTTTGGAATATCCATGTCCAAGCTTGGAGGTTTTCTTGCGTGCAGATAAAAAAGCACAGGCCTTATTTGATAATAATTTTAAACTGAAAGACGGCCCTGATGCACCAAGTATGACAATTCGAGAATTAGATAGGGAGTTAATCATTACATTGTGGAATGATTCTTTAATTTCTAATAATGCTTTTGAACAATATGAAGAAGTAGACCCAGTATTGGCAAAACAAGGCTTCCAAGATTCTACTTACACTTTCCAAGGGTATAAGTTGTATCAAGTATCAGGACCTACCGTATCACCATCCGAATTTGGTGATGCAGATAAAGCTCGTTTAATTTCTATTGTTGATATAAGAGATGGCATCAGCCGATTAATCAACTATGAGCAGCAAGGCGCGCTAGGCTTAGTGCCTATTGAAAAAGTCAATGGATTAGATGAGGGCGTACAACATACCTTTAAAGTTACAGATGATCTATTTGCATTAGGAGCACGTACATTAGTCAACAACAAAAAATACTACTTCTCTGTAGTAGCCTATGGATACAATGCACATACTCCATACAGTTTAGAGCAAAGTGAAACGGCACAGTTAGAACCTTATATTGAAGGGCGTAACAATATTAATGTATATGTGGGTATTCCACACATTTCTACTCCTGAAGGTGGTGGAACAGTCCTAAATGCAGCTTACGGTGACGGACCAGAGATTACCTTAATACAGGGTATCGGAAATGGTGCTAATTGTTTATCATTAACTGACCAAACTATAACAGATATACTGTCAAGCTCTAGCCATAAAGTAGACAATCCCGTTTACATAGGTGGTGCAGGCCCTGTTGGTGTTCGCATTTTCGATCCTTTAAATGTGCCTGCCAACGACTTTGAACTACAAGTCCATAATAGAGATTTCGCTTCTGTTACACAGCCATCTAATGGCTCAGTAACAGTAAATTCGGATGGAACCGTAACCTATAATCCAAATGGCGGATTTGAAGGTTATGATGCCTTTACTTATGAAATTACTGATGTTAATTGTGATAGTGATCTTGCTACAGTATTAGTCAAAGTAGGTAATCCTCAAGTGAGTAGTATCATTGCTTTTGATAATAGTGTAATGACTACTAAGCACGTAGATGATAACAGTAATATAGATTCACTAGCTGCAATTATAACAGTTTCGCCACTCAATAATGATTTTGCCCCAGAAGGTGTAACAATTAATATTAACAATATTACAACACCACCTGATAATGGAGAAATTTTAGAATTTAGTGCGGCCGATGGCACCATTACTTATATTCCAGATCAAGGATTTGAAGGATTAGATAAATTTAGCTATTCTGTGACTGATAGCACTTTCCTAACAACTCCGAGTGGTACAGAAGTATTAAGTATAGCAATCGCAACAGTTTATGTGAAAGTAACAGGAAACAGTAGCCCTACCGAAGCTGTAGATGACATTGTAGAGGTAAGTGGTAGCCAAGCATTGTCTATTTTAGAGAATGATAATGGTATAAATGTAGGTTCAGAAACATTAACACCTTATGCTCGTTGGACGCTGACTAATAAAACAACTGGTGAGGTTTACAAATCAGAAAACAATATCAAAAAACCTAATGAGCAAGCTATTGGCGGTTGGGAAGAAACAAGCCTTGGTTTTTATGTAAATGTAAGCCAAACCTTAAATCCTTCTAGCACTCATAACGGCTTTATTGATGCAGACCTAAGCTTTGAACAACCTCAAAACCGTTGGCTGACACTTATTACTGATGGTGAATCAGGTGATATGTTCAATTGGATTCGTGCAGGTGAATATATAGATGCAAACAATGGTTCCTACAATGATAACCGTTTTGATGCTAATAGCTATTATGACCCAGAACAATACTACGAAACCATATTAGACGGACAGGTTGCTCCTTATTGTTTGACAAATAATAAACTAAGTACAACAGGCGGCAGTACCATAGCTCCTGCTTGTAGCGACTGTGAAGGTTCTGATGAAAGTGGTGGTAGTACTTCTCCAACTTACAATTTGGAGGAATTACCAAGCTTCCGTTTAGTATTAACAGCCGATAAAAGCCACTGGACAAAATGTATAGTAGTAGATATAGGTACTAACCAATCTATTACAGAAGGTGGGGCAACCAAAAATGGACTTCGCCGACATGCTTCTTGGAATATGAGCGTTGACGGTTCTGGCAATCCTGTTTATAGTGACCCAATGACGGAAACAAGCTTACAACCAAACTGGGACTACTTCGTAGGTGGAACTTCTGCTTCTTATATAGAATATACCAATAGCGCAGGAGAAACCAGAACGATACCAGGCAATACATTCTTTAAAGCAGATGATATTAGCGGAGCAACAAACTTTGCTAGAAACAATAGTGCCTTGGTTTACAAATCCAGTGATGTGGGCTACTCTTGGTTCCCGGGTTATGCCATTAATATGGAAAATGGAGAGCGTCTGAACATTATCTTTAGCGAAAATAGCTTCTTGGGCGGTGATAATGGCTTAGATATGTTATGGAATCCAACAGATGTTGTTTTCTCGCCAAACTCTGGCATCAGCGGCAACAACCTAAGAATAGGTGGTGAGCACTACATTTATGTTACCAATACTTTATATGATGAAGGCGTAACACATCATGATAAATTGGTACAAGCAGCGATATTGAAAGATAAGGAAGAAGATATTTTAGTATATGGTTCTAAGAAAAGAGAAGTATATGATGAAGTAATGTGGGTAACCGCACCATTGTTAACGCCAACTTTTGAGCTAACTTCTTTTGAAGAAGGATATATTCCAACTACTGTTACCATGAATGTAAAAGTAGGACGCTCTTACGAAGAACCTGCTCCTAATGAACCACTTATCTATCAATTTAGCTTTAATGACTATGCTACACAACAAACAGATGCAGCAGTGGCAAAAGAAGCACTAGACCTCATTCGCATTGTGCCTAACCCATACTACGCCTTCTCTACTTACGAAGCTAGTCAGTTAGACAACCGAGTACGCATTACTAACTTACCTGCTCGCGCCAATATTTCTATTATGACCGTAGACGGAAACCTAGTTAGAACCATCAAGGCAGATAATACAGGTTTGGACACTGCGCTAGGTGCCAAAGCAGGAGAGGAGCAAATCAACTCTGTTGATTGGGATGTGAAAAACTTTAAAAACTTACCAATTGCGAGTGGCCTTTATTTAATCCATATTGAAGCACCTGATTTGGGTGAAGAAAGAACCTTAAAATGGTTCTGCATCAATCGCCCTGTTGATTTGGATATTTTCTAATATTATAGCAAATCAAGCGTGTTTAAATATTTTAGCGTTTGGAATTTGGGTTTGCACCTAAAACCTTATAGCTTTATAAGCTTCCAAACTCCAAAAATATTTAATAATTAAAATGTAGGTTGCTGCCAAACAATAGCGTTTGGCAGTAACTCACATTTTTAAGTGCCAAGCACTAATTAATTGTGCACAATTTTGTTATAAAATATTGATTTTAATTATTTTAATCAATTAAATGGTTTCCATTTAATTATTGTGTGGTACTTATATGATGAAATAATAGTTCTTAATCGGTAAGTTTCAAATGATATGTTTCAAACACTGTACTTTTTAAGCAAACATTTTATACCTATTTTTAATAGTTAGTTGATTGGTAATTTGTCGAGCAGTGATTAGTTGTTCCATGCTTCATTACTCTTTAAGTAGGAGAGGGGACAACTTCTAATCCCTGTTCATGAAGGGGCTGTTTTGATTTTGTTTTTTTAGCCAAAGGATAGAATCAAGTTAACCTCTAAGCTCTAAAAGCTAAACAACACTCATATAACTAAAGTGCTAGGAGTACAATGAAACATGCCTTTTAAGCTATCCATAAAAAATATAATAATTAATCAACTAATTAAGCAATATGAGAAAATTCAACATTACCATTATATTATTGCTATTTTTATCTACCCTTTGCTTATTAGCTCCCCAAGATAGTTTTGCAGGTAACAAAGACAGGGTAGGGCAGGCAGGAGCCTCCGAACTGCTCATCAACCCATGGGGACGAAGCTCAGGATTTCACGGCATGAACAGCTCTATAGTTACAGGCTTAGAGGCAATGCGTGTCAATCCTGCGGGATTAGCGTTTACTAGAAAAACAGAAATTATTTTTGCCAATAGCATCTGGCTTAGAGGCAGCGATATTAGTGTAAACGCCTTTGGTTTTGCTCAAAGAGTTGGCGAAACAGGCGTATTAGGCTTCAATGCAACATCCATGACCTTCGGCGAAATTGATGTAACTACTGTTAATTCTCCAGAAGGCGGAACAGGCTCTACTTTTCGCCCACAATTGTTAAATTTGGGTTTATCTTATGCCAAATCCTTTTCCAACAGTATTCATGTAGGCTTTTTATTTCGTGTTGTCAGCGAATCGATTGCCGATGTAACCGCTTCAGGTTTTGCAGTAGATATGGGCATCCAATATGTAACAGGGCCTACCGATAATGTGCGTTTTGGCATTGCCCTTCGCAACATTGGTACGCCCTTGCGTTTTAGAGGGGACGGTCTAGCCATTCAATTGCCATCGTCTACAGTTGGAGGCAGTTACACCATTACTGTAGACCAGCGTTCTGAAAAATTTGAGTTACCTTCTATGTTAAATATCGGTGCTTCCTACGATTTCAACATCACCGATGCACACCGTTTGACGGCTTTGGCTAACTTTACTTCCAACTCTTTCATTAAAGATTACATCGGGGTAGGCTTAGAATACTCGCTTAATGATATGTTTATGCTACGTGCTGCTTATCGCTATGAAAGTGGCATTACCAGCGATTTGAGCTTGGAAGACCGTTCTTCTGTTTACACAGGTTTAAGTGCTGGTGTGAGTGTAGAAGTGCCATTTAAAAAAGATGGCCCTGCTTTGGGAATTGATTACTCCTATCGTACTTCTAACCCTTATGCGGGCACACATACTATAGGCGTGCGTTTTAATCTGTAAATAGAAAAAAGGCAAAAATGAAGAAATTCTTGACTAAAATCTTGAAGTTCGTAGAACGTTTTGGCAATTAAAAACGTTTCTTCATTTAGGCTTTTAAAAAAGTAAACAATATTAGAGATAATATGTAGGCTTTTTTAGCTAAAAATGCTTAACTTTATCTTTAAATATCAAATAAAACAAGTAGCATATACTATTTTTATAGTGTATGCTACTTGTTTTATATATAGGTGCACGCAGTTTAGATATTCTGGTGATTACTTAATCATCACTATTTAGATTATATTTTAAGAACAAAAAATAAACATATATCACATCATGGCAATTAAATATTATACTCCAGAGGGACTGGAACAAATGAAACAAGAATTACATCAGCTAAAAACAAAGGGACGAGCTGATATGGCCAAGCAAATAGCAGAGGCAAGAGAAAAAGGAGATTTGTCAGAAAATGCCGAATATGATGCTGCTAAAGAAGCACAAGGATTACTCGAAATGCGGATAGCACAACTAGAAACGGAATTGGGGCAGGCGCGTTTATTGGATGAAAGCAAAATAGATGTTTCAAAGGTAATGATATTATCAAAAGTAAAAATAAAACATCTTAAGCTAAATAAAGCAGTGACTTACATGATTGTATCAGATCAGGAAGCGAATGTAAGAAAAGGAAAAATTTCTATCAAATCGCCAATTGCTAAGGGCTTACTAGGTAAAAAAGTAGGAGAAAAAGCAAATGTTGTTTTACCAAACGGTAGAGTAGTAGAATATGAGGTTTTGGAAATCAATCGCTAAACAATACAGGCTGTAGAGACAATTCACGAATTGTCTCTCCTATTTCATAGCTCCCATCTCATGTCTCCCGTCTCCCATCCCAAAAAACAAGCAAAACTTATGGCAAGCATTTTTTCCAGAATAGTAGCAGGTGAAATACCTTCTTATAAAATAGCAGAAAACGAGCATTATTATGCATTTTTAGACATCAATCCAGTGGTAAAAGGGCATACATTGGTCATTCCAAAGAAAGAGATAGATGATTTCTTCGATTTGGAGGATGATTTATTAGGCGGTCTAATTGTTTTTGCCAAGCGAGTAGCAAAAGCAATTGAGAAAACCATCCCCTGCAATCGGGTAGGGGTAGCGGTGATAGGCTTAGAAGTGCCACACGCACATATACACCTAGCACCAATTAACACGATGAACGACATCAACTTTGCGCGCCCCAAATTAAAGTTATCACAAACAGAATTTGCAGACATTGCCCAGCGCATCTCCGCTAATTTTGAGTAAGTTGATTTGCCTCCAATCTCATATCTAATTAAAAAAAACAAAAAAGGCAGCAACCGTTCAGAACGGAGCTGCCTTTGTAAGTACCTAGACAAAATAAAACGGCACTTTTTTTAATTAAAGTATTAAAAATCAATACTTTAGAGCAAAATAGTGCTCAATTAAACAGTGCTTGGCACTTAAATAATGTTCAACCTTCCTATCTAAAATTAATTAACCATATAATTTTTACTGAATAACCATTTTTCTTGTATAAGTTTGTTCGGCGACTGTAGCTTTCACAAAGTAAGCTCCACTTGCCAATGTTTGCCGCTCAAATTCAAAGCTTTGTGTTCCTTGAAGCATCTCCTCATTTGCTAATAATTGCACCAATCGCCCCGAAATATCATACACACTCAATGCTACTTTTGCTCGCTCCTCCAAATCAAAGCTAATCGTTGTACGGTCGCTAAATGGGTTAGGATAATTGTTTAAGTGAGTTAAATAGCTTGCCGAAACCATCACTGAATTGTCAATTTTTAACTGCTCATCATTTTTGGCTTCTGCTATTTGAGCTATATTTTGCGTAGTGGTATTGTTGTTTTCTGCTATCACTGATGGAGTAACTGTTTCCTCTGTGGGTTCAACAGATTCCTCTTCTTTTACATTATTCTTCAAATCAAAAATGTAAACCTTACCCTCAAAAGTTTCACTACATCCTTCTTCATTAGCAATTGTCAAAGAAAAAGAATACATACCCGGTTTACTATAAGTATGTTTTGGATGGATTTCTTTAGAAATTGTTCCATCTCCCATATTCCATTCTACAGATAAATAATCTCCCTTAGATTGATTTTTCAAAACTAAGGTCTTACCTTTCGTTGAATAAGCAAATTTGGGTGCCAAATCGCAATTTGCATAAGCTGTTCCCACATATAACAGTAACATCAGAACTATCAGCATTCGTTTCATGATTCTTATATCCTTTTATCTCTTTTTAGCAGATGAATTAATAAAACATCTGCTTGATTCATTTAGAAAAAAATCCTTTAACCATTTATTTACATGGATATACGCCAAAGAAAAATTTTAGTTACGTATTTCATCATTTTTTTGTCAGTTTTTTTTGATTAATTGATGACTGATTAAGGGGTTTTCTTCTTACTATAGTAATATGGAAATAATCAATTGAGCTATAAAGGTGAAAAACATAGGCATAGTCGAAACTACGGTGAGTATTCTTAATGAAGTATGACGGGAAAAGAACCTTTAAAAAATTTGTTGATAGTTTTTGTTTAGGTATTTTTAACATAGGGGCAAAAAAAAAAGCCTCCCCATTTTTATGAGAAGGCTAAGAACCCATTACTAACAACTACTACTGATTTTATATCTATTATTTTGTTTGCTTACAACTATATATACGGGGGCTATTTGATTAGGTTACAATTTGATGGATTTTTTTTTAAAAATTTTTAACTATTTGATAACTATGGCCTTATTTACTTGATTTTGTTTCACTTATGCAAGATACTTTATCGTAACACGCCTTTATTTTTTTAAAAAAAGTACTTATTCTATTAAGTTATTCCAAATAAAGCCCTTTATATTTATAAAAGACGTTCACTCAATAGAGCGATTTATCGGTCACTTATAGGCTTTTTGAGGAAGTATAATTATTAAACAATTCTAAATATTAAACTTTACACAGTTCCGATAATCCAAAGCATCATTTATATACCTTATTGAAACAAATTTTCAGTTATTGAAAAATAGAAAGAGCAAAAGATGGCAAGCATTACATGATTCAATCGTTATTAATGGACATAGGAGTGCTAATAATGCTTGATTTTCTAACATCTTATTTCTAAAAATAATTTGCAATAAAAAATATACAATATAGATGAAAAAAAACAAAACTTATTTTAATTTCTTTCGTAATCTAGCTTAGATTTTGTAATGAAAATGTCAACATATTGAGAGAAAAAATACTAGGTAAAAGCATAATCTAGCCCACTACACAACTGCTTTATCAGTAATTTATTCTTAAAACTGCAAAATATATATGCCAAAAATTAAGCGATCCCCCACTGTTAACATACTATTAATTCATTCAAATACGGATGAAGATAAAAAATATGTTGAGCAAATACGTAAACGTTTGCATATCCTAAAAAGGAGTAAACCTATTGATATTCAGGATGTTAATGAAGTTTCTTTTGGTAAAGATGTGCCAAAGGAAATAGAACAAATGAGCCAAGATGCACATATTATTTTGATATTGCTCAGTTCTGACTTATTGGCTAATAGTTATAGCCCAAGCCAGAAAGACCTTTATTATTATGATATTGCTGCTCAGTCAGTTGAATGTCATACAGATAAAGTGATTTTACCCATCTTATTGAGAGATGTAGATATAGATGCCATCACATTTTTAGAGTGTGTAGACCCAAGTATTTACAGCAGAAAGCCCATTTCACATTACGCCAACACAGATAAGGTATATACAGAAATTAAGCAAAATATTGAAGATGCTATTGATGAGGTTCGAGACCATCAATCGGGGGATGCACTATTTAAACGCTTCTCTTTCAGTGCTTTATCAGAAGGATTTGTAGAGATAGTTGGCCAATCACACCCCCATTTATTAAACAATATCCAAAAGGTTTTGCACAATATTGAGCCAATGATTCAAAAAATTGGCGTAAAAATAGAAAAAGAAACGGGCTATTTTCTAACACACCTAAATGATATTAGAGCCATTTGGCTATATGGCTTGCTCATCAAAAATTCTGCAAAACCCAGTGTAAAATGGGAAAGCAACCTTTCTGCACCCGAATTATATACCTTATATCTTGCTTCTTGCTTATTCCCGATAGGTTTATACGAGGCAGAAACTTCGCTAACAAACGGCAACAATGAAAAAACTGCTGTTACAACAAGGCATTATACAGAAAAAAGCTATAATTATATTATGAAAAATTGGCAGGAGTTGGGAATTTATCCTAGCTATGCCGAGCCTATTGCGCGTCTTATTAAAGCCATTGGCCTTAAGGATTTAGATGCCCGTTTTACGAAAGATTATCATGTCGATTTTCACACAAGTCTTTGTCTGCCATTTCTTGCGCGACTATTACAGTTAGCTCATTTATTAGACATTGCGAATATATTACCCAATACTTTGTTAGGAACGCAGCACCTTCCGCATATTGATAAAAGTAAAGAAAGATGGCTAAAGGATACAGCCAAAAAATCTTTGATGGCTCCCAAAAGTAGGGGCGATGTAATTTTATTGCGCCGACAATGTGAAGACCAAAATATATATAATGCGCTGACGAGCTATGCGAAAGAACTGCAAAATCAAATCAATCGCTCCCTAAAAACGGTAGCTCCTTTAGACAAAGAGTTCCCTATTAAAGCGGTCATCAATGCCATTCAGCCAAGCAATTTTCCTGCACATAATATTGGCTTTACACTAGACGAGGAAAATATTTTTGAGGCATTTATCGGAGAACGCTTGTATAGCAATAAATTTGTTGCCTTGCGTGAGGTCTTGCAAAATGCAATTGATGCCTGTAATCATCGGCAAAAAATAGAGCCTTTTTACCGACCTAAAATTACGGTTTGCTTAGATAAAGACCAGCTCATTGTGATGGACAACGGTTTGGGCATGGACGCAGATATTGTAGAACATTATTTTGCTAAACTAGGACGTAGTTATTATATACATGGAAATGGAAAAAAAATATTTAACAATGCCATTGCTCAATTTGGCGTAGGTGTTTTTTCTTATTTTTTAATTGCTGATTCTTTTTATGTAGAAACACGCAAAACAGGGCATCCATCATTGTCTTTTAGAGTAGATAAAGACCCTAATATTCATTTCTATTTTTATAATGATGCTTTTCATGTTCAAGATGGAACGAAAATTAGTTTGCAACTCAAAGAAGAATTGGAAGATGTACTAGACTTTGAAGAATTGGTTTACTTAGTAAAACATTATGTGCCTTACCCTAATATAGAAATCGTTGTAAAACAAGCTGATAAGCAAGTAAATATTCAAAAAGAAGCTTTTCATCTGTCTTATGAAAAAGATGTATTGCCTTTATTAAAAATATTGGGAAAAAGGTATCAAGAGCAGTTTCATTTGATAAAAGCTCCTATCAAAAACACAGATTTTGAAGGCCAAATAGGTTTGGTGATTGCCGAAGAAGGACATAAAAAAATGAAAGATTATTTGGCAATATATGATTATTTAGAGCCAGAATTTACAACAGAAAATCCCGTTTTAGTAGCACAAAAGGGTATTTTAGTTACAGAAAAAGTGGATTTTACTTTCTTCAAAACCCTTATTGGCAGCCTTAACCTAATTAAAGGATTTCCTTTGAGAATGCACCGCAATGAGCTCAATAATAAGCAACATTTGGTAAATATACTCAATCGTTTTCAGGCAAAAGTCATTGAGCAATTATTCGATCATTGGGGCGATTTATCTGCCAAAGCGAAGGCGAAAAATACGGAAACACTGTATTCATACATCAACTATCGCTACGGTATTTTTTCAAAACCTCATAATACCGTTTTGAGAAAAGCGATTTGTAAGCATTTTTACATAACAGTTGTAGATGATAAACAATATCATTATGTGGCATATGAAGATTTGCCTAAATTTTTTGAGCAATTGATACCTATAAATACAAAGCACTATAAAGGTGACCTGCGAGTGTTAGCAAAAAATTATAATAGTGCTTTATTATTGACGACCTACGATCATCTTATTGTCGAATTATTATCGCTGGATTATGAGGGAAGGGTAGTCGTGAATGAGGGGCAGTCCTATGGTGTTTTTCATCTACAACAACAGCAAACAGCCATGCATTTGGTGAAGCATAAAAATAAGCGAATCAGTTTTTGTGTGCCTTTTGAGCAAACGCAGTATTTAACTACACATATTATTGGTGCGCCTTATTCGCTATTTAATGTTGAGCATCCCATTGTTCAGTGGTATATCAAGCATCAAAAGTATGTGGCTAAAGACCGTTTGTTGAAGCAATATTTTGAACAATTCTTTTCTTTGTTAGATAAAATTAGCGGACAAACAGAGGAGTTAAGCGCACAACTTACTTTAAAGGTACTACAGTCCCTAAATGGAATTTTGAAAAAAATTAATCAAGCTACTACCGAAAGCAAGCACCGAAACATTAAAGGTACTGCCTTTTTACTTAGTACTGCCGATTTTCCCTTATGGATGACTCAAGAAATTATTGTAGATGCTTGAGGTATAAAATTTAATGTATGATGAAAAAAATAGCATGTGTATGTTGAAAACCAATCGTACACATGCTATTTTTTTATTTGCTCGTAAAGATAGTTTGATTTATTTTAAATTCGTAATTCGGAACGAGTAATTCGTAATTCGTAATTAAAATCTACCATCTCCCTCGACTATTTCCTTGTTTAGCTGCACTTAGATAAGCTTCTTGCGTTTTTTTATCATAAATAATTACACTACTTCTGTTTTGCTTTAAAAACGACATAATGCCATTAAACATATCTATGTGATAGGCTAATTGTAAGCTGTTGTTATCGTTCATTTTCGCTTTTTCTGATAAAGCTTTTGCATTAGTACTATAGAAGTGTAAACTGCCTATTCTTTTGGCTTCGTTTCCATTGCCATCAAACAAGTCAATTGTGCTTAAAGGCTTATTTTGAGTAGGTAACGTATTGGCAGGAAAAGATATTTGATGTGATTTGATTACTAATAATTGCTTATTTTCATCTTCCAATATTTTCGCAAACTCGCCTTTAGTAGCTGTAGGCTTTGTGTTATTAGGAGTAGCTACCTGTTTCCCTTGTTTAGTGGCATTGAAATTAGTACTTTTAGCCTTAGAAATACTACTATATTTATTTTGTTTTAGCACTGCTTTGCTTAAATTCAATTTAGACGCTTTAACAGCTGTTTTACCATTTTTAACTCTTTTGGATTGTGCTTGAATGGGATGAATAGCTGATATACAGATAGCTAAGACTAGCGTTAAGTAAAATGAGATTTTCATAAATGTATTTTTGATTTAGTAATAGTTGGAGAATGTACTATTTGACTTTTTATCCTTTTGATTATTGAGATTGAAAATATATACTATAGTTATTTGTTAAAAGTAAAAAAAACTTTAAAACTTTTAAAACAATTCAAATATAACCTTATTTATTCAAATAATGTATTTTTAAGAAAATAAATCAAGCATTATTGGCTAAATAGTGGGAAATTTTTGAGCTAAAAAATCTATGATACTGTTATAATCATTTACCTCAAACCAGTGAATATCTTTGTCCTTACGAAACCAAGTATATTGTCTTTTGGCATATCTTCTAGTATTTCGTTGAATAAGAGCAACCGCTTCTTCTAGTGAAATATGCCCATCTAAGTAATTAAAAAGCTCCTGATAACCAACAGTTTGCAAGGGATTAAGCTTTTTATGTGGATACAGTTTTTTTACTTCTTCTAGCAAACCTGCTCCCATCATTTTTTCCACCCTTTTATTGATGCGTTCATACAATTGCTCACGCTCCATTGTCAAGCCAATTTTGACTATTTGAAAAGGGCGATTGACTTTTTTTTGTTGGCGAAAAGAGGAAAAAGGCTGTCCTGTTGATAAACAAATTTCTAATGCACGTATCATACGCTGTGGATTTTGGGTATCTACTTGCGTAAAATACACAGGATCAAGCTGTTGTAAGGTGTTTTGTAAATAAGCAATGCCTTCCTGTTCATATTTTTCTACAATCTGCTCCCGAATTTTTTTATCCACTGCTGGAAACTGATCCAAACCTTCACAAACAGCCTTAATATATAAACCAGAGCCACCAGCCATAATAACAATCGACTGATTTTCAAAGAGTTGAGAGAGTAGTTTTAGCGCATCTTGTTCAAAATCACCAACGCTATAATTATCAAAAATAGAATGAGAATTGATAAAATAATGTGGCACAACTTGTAATTCGTCTACATCAGGTTTGGCTGTGCCAATGTTCATTTCTCGAAAAAACTGCCGACTATCACAAGATAAAATAACAGTATCAAAGTATTTTGCTAGTTGTATACTTATTGCGGTTTTCCCCACAGCCGTAGGTCCTGCAACTACCAACAATGTTTTGGTTAAATAAGTCACTGTTTATCAGGTTATCAGGTATTTACGTTCTTTCTGCATACTGTTGATTGTAATAGCTTTTGTAATTTCCCGAAGTTACATTTTCTAGCCATTGCTCATTATCTAAATACCAATCAACGGTTTTGCGCAGCCCTTCCGCGAATTGTAAAGAAGGTTGCCAGCCCAATTCACGCTTAATTTTACTCGCATCAATCGCATAACGGCGGTCATGTCCTGCACGGTCTTTAACAAAAGTGATCAATTTTGCACTACTACCTTTAGGTCGGTCGAGTTTTTCGTCCATAATTTCACAAAGCAAGTGAATCAGATCAATATTTTGCCATTCATTATGTCCGCCAATATTGTAAGTCTCAGCAGTTTTGCCTTCATGATAAATTAAATCAATGGCTTCGGCATGATCTTTTACCCATAACCAATCTCTAGTATATTTTCCATCTCCGTATATAGGAATGGTTTTATTGTGTTTGATATTATTAATGGCTAAAGGCAATAATTTTTCGGGAAATTGGTAAGAACCATAATTATTAGAGCAGTTGGAAAGGATAACAGGCATATGGTAGGTGTGCCAATAAGCGCGCACAAGATGGTCGGCACTTGCTTTAGAAGCGGAGTAGGGCGAGCGCGGATCGTAGGGCGTTTCTTCGGTGAATAAACCCGTTTTGCCAAGTGTTCCATATACCTCATCTGTGGAAACGAGGTAGAAGCGTTTACCCTCAAATTGTCCTGACCATGTTTTTTTAGCAGCGTTCAACAAGTTAACCGTCCCAACGATATTGGTAAAAATAAAATCCATTGGACTTAAAATAGAGCGATCCACATGAGATTCTGCTGCCAAATGAATAACTCCGTCAAATGCTTCTTTTTCAAATAGATTGTTTATGAAATCGGCATCTGTAATATCGCCTTTCACAAATTGATAATTAGGCAAATGCTCAATGGCTTTCAAGTTTTCCAGATTTCCTGCATAAGTCAATGCATCTAAGTTAACAAACTGATAATCAGGATATTTAGGCACCATTAAATGCAAAACATGAGAGCCAATAAAGCCCGCACCGCCTGTAATTAATATTTTTTTGTTCATTTATTTGATTTTTAGAAGTTAGCAGGTATGTTTCATTTTTATCCTAACACTTTGTTTCTAAAATTGCTATTTGGCTATTTAGACTTTTAGCTCTTTAGCTGTTAGAAATTAGAGACCAGAAATTAGTTAAAATAAATCACTTTTTGATTTTTCTAATGGATATAAGTTTCTGATTTTTATAGTATTATGATGGCTAAAGCCTTCGTTATAGAAAACATCCAAAAAGAAATCAATCAGTAAAAAATGCCCAAAAACGAATCACGAATCCACGAACTGTCAAAGTGACCACAAACTGTTTGGTAAAAAAACACGCTATTTGAAACATACCAGTTAGCAATTAGAAAACAGATGTTAGATTTTGTAGATTTATTCTTTTTATATGAAGTTTTGCGAATCCATGAATCCTACAAAGTCCAATAAGGAATATCTTTTATTTGGTGATTAAATACGCCTTTTATATCTATAAAAATGCCATCTGGTTTTAAAATACTTTTAAAATAGGGTTCATCTAATTGCAAATATTCCTCATGTTTAACGGCTAGAATAATACCATCGTAGTCTTTTCCAATTTCGGGGCAGAGTTGTAAGCCGTATTCGTGTTCCACTTCTTTGGTAGAGGCATGTGGGTCTACAAGGTCTACATTGATGAAAAAAGATTGTAGTTCTTCCACCAATTGAGCGACTTTGGAATTGCGAATATCGCTTACATTTTCCTTAAAAGTTGCGCCCATGACCAACACCTTTGTTTGTCCAATATTTTTACCTAATTGAATCAATTGTTGCACTGTTTTTTTTGCGACATAAGCAGCCATTTCATCATTAATTCGCCGACCACTAAGTATTATTTGAGGCTTATATCCTAACTGAATAGATTTATAAGTTAAATAATAAGGGTCAACGCCAATGCAATGACCGCCAACTAGCCCGGGGAAAAAACGCAAGAAATTCCACTTTGTTCCTGCTGCTGCCAATACATCAGGTGTATTGATATTCATTTTATCAAAAATAATAGACAACTCATTCATCAAAGCAATGTTGAGGTCGCGCTGTGTATTTTCAATCACCTTCGCTGCTTCTGCCACCTTAATTGAACTAGCCCTATATACCCCTGCCTCAACAATTAGTTCATAAACTTTGGCAATCACTTCAAGCGACTCGGCATCACAACCAGACACAACTTTTGTGATTTTAGAAATGGTATGTTCTTTATCTCCGGGGTTAATACGTTCTGGCGAATAGCCAATTTTAAAATCTGTAACTGCTTTTAAACCAGATAGTTTTTCTAAAACAGGTATGCAATCCTCTTCGGTGCAACCGGGATAAACCGTTGATTCAAAAACGACATAATCCCCTTGTTTAAGCACCGAACCAATGTTGGTAGAAGCACTTATTAGGGCTTTGAGATTGGGAATTTTATGCTCATTAATGGGAGTAGGTACAGCAACTATGTAAAAGCGCGCTTCTTGCAGATCGTCAACATTATGAGTGAATAGAATGTCTTTATTTTCAAAATCCGTTGCCACCAATTCTCGACTTGGATCAATGCCTTCTTGCATCATCGCAATTCTTTGTTTGTTGATGTCAAAGCCGATTACAGATAGTTGTTTGGCAAATTCTAGGGCAATAGGCAGACCTACATAGCCTAAACCAATGACCGCAATTTTTACTTTTTTATCAATTAATGCTTGATAGAGGTCAGTGCCAGATAATTTTTCCGTAGTTATTGTTTTATTTGTCATGTATAATAAATGCTAAAATTTTATTGAAGAACGGTTTTAGGTGCGCCTATCAACTGCTTCACAGATTCCGAAATATAAGCCAACTGCTTGGTAGATAATTCTGTGTGCATAGGGAGAGAAATTACTTGTTGACAAACGCGCTCTGTGATCGGCAAATCACCTTTTTGGTAACCATAGTGAATGTACGCTTTTTCTAAATGCAAAGGATAAGGGTAATAAATCATGCTTGGAATCCCTTTGTCCAATAATGCCTTTTTTAGTGCATCTCTATCACCATCAACTAATAAAGTATACTGATGAAAAACATGTGAAGAATAAGGCGCGCGATAAGGAATCGTTAATTTTGGGTGATTTTCAAAAGCAACATCGTAGTAGGCAGCCGCCTTTTGGCGATTTTCAATATACTGATCCAAGTATTTTAATTTGGTATCAAGTACAACAGCTTGTAAGCTATCCAAACGCGAATTGATGCCTACCAAATCATAATGGTAACGCTTGGCTTGCCCATGATTGGCAACAAGGTAAATTTTTCGGGCAAGTTCGTCATCATTGGTAAAAATAGCTCCCGCATCGCCATAAGCTCCCAAATTTTTAGACGGATAAAAAGAAGTACAGCCGATGTGTCCAATGGTACCGGCTTTTTTAATGCTTCCATCCGAAAAGCGAATATCTGCCCCAATTGCCTGTGCATTATCCTCAACAACATATAGGTCATGCTGATTAGCAATATTCATAATTTGCTCCATGTCAGCACATTGACCATATAAATGAACAGGTACAATACACTTTGTTTTTGGTGTAATAGCTTGTTGAAGCGCGTTTACATCCATGTTAAAAGTTTGCGGATCAATATCTACAAATACGGGCTTTAGTCCTAGTAGCGCAATCACTTCGGCTGTAGAAACAAAGGTATGAGAAACGGTGATGACCTCATCGCCGGGTTGTAAATCCAATGCCATCAATGCAATTTGTAGCGCATCAGTACCATTGCCACAGGCAGTTACATGGGCTACATTTAGGTAGTCGGCAAGGCTTTGAGTAAATTTTTTAACCGCAGGACCATTAATAAAAGCACAACTTTGTAGTACTTCCTGCCATCCTGCCTGAATTTCGTCTTGTATTTTTGCGTATTGACCCTTTAAGTCAACCATTTGGATTTTTTGCATGGCTATTTTATTAGATGTAAGATATAAGATTTGAGATATAAGACCTTGGTTATTAGTTTTTTAGAGTTTTTTGAAAAAAGTATTTTGATTTTTAATCATCCTTAATACTGATACATAATTTCTAGAAGCCAAAAATCTAAAAAGCCAAAAGTCTAATTAATGCAAAGATAACACTATTTTGTTTACTCTAATTGTGGATACTGGCCAATATGTGTTGAAGCTGTGCCATTTTTGCGGTCTTGAAAGTAACGTTTTAGGGCAAAAGTGGTGGAAGTGAAGGCAATGTCTGCCCAAGGAATGTCTTTTTCTTCAAATAATTTGACCTCTAAGCTTTCATCGGTTGGTTGAAAATTTAGATTATCTAATTTTGCTAAAAATAAAATGTATACTTGGTTGACTTTGGTGATGCTGTAAATGCAATGCGGTCGCTGAATACTGACAGTTGTATTGGTTTCTTCCCATGCCTCGCGTTTAGCACCCTCTGGTACTGATTCATCATTTTCCATATAACCCGCAGGCACATTCCAAAAACCATAGCGCGGTTCAATGGCTCTACGGCATAAAAGTACTTTGTTTTCCCAATAGACCAAGCAACCCGATACAATTTTAGGATTTTGATAATGTGTTGTTTGGCAGTGGGTACAATAAAAACGAGGTAAATGATCGTTTGGCAAAACAGTTAGCTGGACAGTTTGCCCACAATAGCTACAAAAATTCATATCATAATTTTTTTTGGGAAAATGAATTTAGTTTTTAATGGTGTGCTTCATTCTCTTCCTAACACTTTGGTTCTGAGATTACCTTTTAGCTATTTAGACTTTTGGATATTTAGCTTTTAGAAATTAGCTATTAGTGATTAGAAATTTTTTTTTTGAACTTCCTTGTAGATATAAGTTTTTGACTGTTAAATACTTATAACAACTATGGCGACTAAAGCCGTTGTTACAGAAACCGCCTAAAGTCGTCCGAAAAATTATTTGAACACGAATCACTAATCTACTAATCACCAATCCACGAACTGTCGAAGTAGCCACAAACTGTTAGGTAGAAAAACGCTGTATTTGAAACATACCTTTTTAATTATGAATCCACAAAATCTCATATCTCACGTCTCATTTCTTATGTCTAAATCTAAAATAAAGTTAATTGTTGTGGTAGATTCTTTTCTTTATCAGCAGGCCAGATAGGCATTTCGCCAACAGAAAAACGAGTATTTGCTAGAGCTTGTTGCAATAATTGATGAAATTGACGGCAAATATGTGGAGAATAAAAATCATTGCCGCTTGGAGAATGTAAAAAAATGTAAGGAGTTCGACCATCTTGAATCCATTTTGCAGAGGCTTGCGCCAATTCTGTCAACCTAGGCAGGTTTGGTTCAATGGTAGGATGACCAACAAAACGGAGAAAGGGCTGTTTGGCTGTAACGGTCAGTCTAGGAGGCATTTTCGGCTTTTTATGTTGCGCTATTAATATATGTTCATCCGTAGCTGTTTGTATTTGATGTAAAGTTTGGGTATCAAATAAAGCTCGGTTGACTTTAAATTGCTGGAGTACCTCATTGAAACGCTGCTCTATAGCTCCATTATCAAAAAAGTCAAGGTGTCGAACTTCTACAGCATAATTAAAATCGGGGGGAAGCAATTCTAAAAATTGAGTTAGAGTTGACAAGCCATTTTTTTTAAAAGAAGGCGGAAGTTGTAAGAAAAAAACACCTATACGTTCAGATAAAGGCTCTAAAACTTTAAAAAACTGAGAAAGTTCACTTTTTATATTTTTCAATTTATAAGTGTGGCTAATTATTTTTGGAAACTTAAAGCAAAAGCGAAAGGATTCAGGGGCTTCAATTTTCCAACGCAATACACTTTTTGATTTAGGGAGTCCATAAAAAGTGTGATTCCCCTCAATGGTATTAAACACTTGAGTATACTGTTTGAAATAATCTTTAGGCTTTGCTTTTTGGGTGTAAACTTCCCCCGCCCAGTCTTTATTAGCCCAAATCGGGCAGCCGAGATAATAGTTTTGAAACGGCATAATTGCTTATTTAGAAAGTAGCCATTAGATATTAGCACTAGAACATTTGAAATATTTTATTGGCTTGATAATCATTGAATTATCTCCTGTCTCTTGTGAGTGTGTCAAGAAAAGAGGGAAATCATATAATAATAGCTATTTGCTTTAATTTAAAAAGTGTTGGGATTATCTAGGTTTTTTTCTTTTTGCTTGATAAAAAAGAAACAAAAAATCAAGACGGTGAAACTTTTTTACTAAAAATTGGCAGAACAATCTAAAATCTCCTAAGGCGATACTTCTTTTTTTGATTAAAATAAATAGCTGATAGTCAAAAATTTAAAGTTTGAATAAAATTCACTAGGTTTTTAAATTCCGTATCACTGCGGATATTTCTTAACGATTGTTCTGCCAATTTTCTTAACGCAAAAACTTTCAAGGTCGCTCCTCAAAGCCAATAAAAAAAGGATGTTTTGTTTTTTGGAAAAGTAAACATTCATCTTTCATAGTAGCGTGTATTTTGTTTTTCCCTAAATTTCTGACACACTCGTCTTTTGTCTAATATCTCCTGTCTAGTAATACTAGCCTTCCAATTCCAAATCTTTGATAAGGCTAGAAAATTTGCCTTCAATAGCTTGATTTTTTTCTGCTAATTCGTCTAAATTGCGTTTTTCTTCATTGATAAAAGTATCAAACTCTAAGAAGTTATTATCAATTTTAATGCGGATTTCCTTAATGTATGCTTTCAATTTTTCGCGCACTTCTTCCTCTAATTTTTGGCGGCCTTTAGCAATTTCATCCCGAAATTCTCTGATGATACGCTTACGTTTGAAGGCTGTCCAAATACCTGTAACTGAGAGTGCTACAGCAGAAACAACGCCTCCTGTTATATCAAAAGCAACACCATGAACAACCGAACCTAAAATCAATGCAATGGCAGCAATACCACTACCTGTTGCAATATCAGGAACGATGCTAGAGCTTTTTTTCAACATATCTGTATTGAGAAATTCCTCTGTTTCATCCGAAAATTCGTGAATATGTTGTTGTAATTTTTCTAACTTTTCTTGCCGTTTATTGGCAATGTCACTGAATACCTGATTATTGCTTCGGATACCTGATTTGTTTTTGCGAATCTCCACATCAATGATTTCCGACATCTGCCGAATCCCGTCAGCAAGATTGACAATACCATCTTTGAGGCGTTGTTCTAGGGCAGGCTTTAATTTGTTATCTACCTTATCAGTGATGCCATTCATCCACTCTTTAAGGCTTTGTTTTTCATTAAATAGAGAAAAAATAGATTTTTTAAGTAAAGTAAATACCCCTAAACCTTCCTCAAATTCATCGCGAATATCTGTTGTATGTTTGTCGTATTCTCGCAGCATTTCTTCTACCAATTCGTCTACTTGATCCCCTGATTTTGCTTCCGCATTATCTAGTAGGGTATCTACTTTTCGGCGGAAAACAGCATCATGTTCTAATTGTTCATGTCTTTCTTCAATACCTTCAGAAATGCTGTGACGTATTTTTTTAGAAGTATCCAACAAGCTTTGAATTTTTAAGCGAATGTTGTTGCCACCTGTTACTGTGTTTTTGATAAACTCGCGAACAGGGGCAAAACCACTTTCTTCTGTCAAGCCTTTCAACTCATTTTTGGCAGATACACAGAAAATACGCGGCTCATCAATGCCTCTTTGTTTAGCATAATCTATCACACCCTTCACGTTTACCTCTAAATCATCTTCCTCCATCAAATCAGATTGTTGTAGGACAAAAATGATTTTCTTTTGCCATTTTTTTATATACTCAAAAAATTTCCATGCGGATTGACGGTAAGGATTTTTAGCCTCAAAAACAAAAATAATTAAATCACTAACAGGAATAAAACGCTCCGTAATTTCCTGATGATGAGCAAGAACTGCATTTGTACCCGGTGTATCTACAATTGCTACCTTTTTGAGAATATCAACAGGTAACATAATTTTTTTCAAATACTCATTAATAGTAATGGTTTTTTCTTGTACACCATATACAATTTGCTGAATGGTATCTGTACAAGGGTCAGGAGCAACTTTACAAACCTCTGATTGTGTTTCAAGTAGCGCATTTACAAAGCTACTTTTGCCAACTTTTACCTCACCAACAATCACAAAAAGGAAGGGCTCATTTAAGCGAGTACGGATGTCGTCTACTGTTTGCGCTAATTCTTTATTTCGTATGTCTAATGTTAATTGATGTAATTCCTTGAAAACATCGTTAATTATAGATATATAACTTTGGAAATGACTATCTAAAACGGCGTTATTCTTCATACTATTGTTGTTAAGCTAATGCTTTGGTTGTTGTTATATTTGGAGTTTGGAAAGTTGTAAAGTTAAAAGGTTGTAAGATTTTTATTTTTTTAAAAAATCTAAAGCTTATACCTAATAATCTTATTATCAGGTAAATATAAAGCTGATAAAAGCACATTGTTTGTGTAATTAATAGACTTGTTCGGCTGGGGCAGATTGGTGGGAAAATTGGGCTATTTTCAACCACTTGAAGGCTTTTTGAGGGCGCATAGCCTTAGCTACGTAACCGAAAAAAGGCATAAAGTGGGAAGAAAAGAGACCATTTTAGCCCGATATGATACCCGCCGAACAAGTCTAATAAGCTAAACGGCTAAAAAGTCAAAATGTAATCTAGTCCAAACTCTGATATTTTTTAAATTAGGTAATGATAAATTGCGAAGTTACTAAACAGTTAGTAATAAGCCTTACTGTTTGGACAATTTCCTTGCCATAATCGTTCATATAATAGACGGTAAACTCTGGTTTTCGTTACTGTTTGTATAAAAACTGACCTATATTGTGCGAGATTATTTTGTTTTTGGGTGTTGTTTGAAGTGGAAAGTAGTTAAGGTATTGTATTGTTTGGTTACTTGAAGTGATTTTATGATGTTTTAATGGAACCTATCTGTTTGCCAATTGGCAGGGTTGTTAATAATGTATTGTGAAATGTTATCGAATGATTGTTCATTACGAATAATATGATCGTAAAAGCGAGACTGCCAAGCAAATTCCAATTGTAAACGATTCGCATGTTTGGTAACTGCCGATTTATATCCGCCTATGATAGAAGAAATGGAATTTTTACCTTGATTTTGAAATCGTTTTTGACCAATTGTTTGCGTTTTTTGGGGTTTGGGTTGTTGGTTCTGTAGAGACAAGGCATGCCTTGTCTCTACGTTGGTACGCATTGTCTCTACGTTAGTGCGCCTTGTCTCTACCTTGAAATTTGTGTTTTTGTCATCATTTCCATCAAAATGATCGTTAGGATTATTCAATATCAATATGCCATGAATATGGTTGGGCATAACGATAAATTCACCTAATTCAATGAATTTTGCATGATTTTTTATTTCATACCATAAAATATCAGCTACGATTCCAACTTTGTTGAGATGCATTACACCATTTTTGATTTGACCAAAAAAATGCTGTTTATCCAACGTACAAATGGTAATAAAATAGGCCGCAGCCCATCGGTAATCCCAATTTTGCAAACGAGTAGACTCAACACGATATTTGTTTTTGTAAAGTGCCATAATGTGTGGGGGGGGGTAAATATTTATATTTTTATATGAAAATGTGTTTTTTTGTTTATTTATATGAAGTGATAAACGAAATAATAATAGGTTTTATTATTTCGGATAATAAATCATATTCAATTTATTGGTTTTGTAAAGACAAGGTATGCCTTGTCTCTACGTTGGTATGTTTTGGAAAAAATAAAAATTATTTTTTTACCACTAGGAATTGTATTTTTGCCTTTTATTTACAGAAATAATTCATCAATTGTGTTTACCTTAGCCATTAAAAAAAACATACAAAAAGTCTAGGCAATAGATAGTTTTTTATGTGTTAAATAATAATAATATGAAATTAATTGAGTGTATACCAAATTTTTCGGAAGGGCGAAATATGGAAGCCATTCGTGCAATTACGGATGAGATTGAGGCAGTAGAAGGCATTAAATTGTTGGATGTAGACCCCGGGAAGGCGACTAATCGCACTGTGGTTACTTTTGTGGGAGAACCTGAACAAGTTGTGGAAGCAGCTTTTCGTGCTATTAAAAAGGCGGCAGAAGTCATTGATATGCGGCAACATAAAGGCGAACACCCACGTTTTGGGGCAACAGATGTTTGTCCATTGGTGCCGATTTCTGGTATTACAATGGAGGAAACAGTCTTGTATGCCAAGGAGTTAGCCAAAAAAGTAGGGGAGGAGTTGGCAATTCCTGTGTATTTGTATGAATATGCGGCAAGTACTCCAGAGCGCAAAAATTTGGCAGCAATTCGGGCAGGGGAATATGAGGGATTGGCTGAAAAACTGGCGAATCCTGATTGGAAACCCGATTTTGGGGCAACTCAATTTAATGAAAATGTAGCCAAAACAGGGGTAACCGTCATTGGGGCGCGCGATTTCTTGATTGCCTATAATATAAATTTGAATACGACATCGGTACGGCGCGCTAATGCAGTGGCTTTTGATGTGCGCGAAAAGGGGCGAGTGAAAACAAAGGGTGGCAAGCCTGTGAAGGATAAAGACGGCAACAACATTCGCATTTTGGGTGCGCTGAAAGAGGTAAAAGCAATTGGTTGGTATATTGAGGAGTACGGAATTGCCCAAATTTCGATGAACTTGACCAATATCAATGTCACCCCTGTATATACTGCTTTTGAGGAGGTGCGAAACAGTGCAAATAGGCGAGGAATGCGTGTAACAGGTTCGGAATTGGTGGGTTTGATTCCGTTGAAATGCATGTTGGATACAGGAAAATATTTTTTAAAACAACAAAAACGCTCGCTCGGTATTTCGGAGGAGGAAATTATTAAAATTGCTGTTAAATCTTTGGGATTGAATGACTTAACACCATTTGACCCCAAGAAAAAAATCATTGAATATGTATTGGCAGATGAGGCTAGTCAGCCATTGTTGCAGATGGATTTGAAGGCCTTTGCTAATGAAACAGCATCGGAATCGCCTGCTCCCGGTGGTGGGTCTATTTCGGCATATGTGGGTGCGCTCGGCGTATCGCTCGGCACAATGGTTGCGAACTTATCGGCGCATAAACGGGGCTGGGATAAGCGTTGGAAAATCTTTTCTAAATGGGCAGAAAAAGGGCAGACTTACAAAACGGAATTGCTGGATTTAGTGGATAAAGATACAGATGCTTTTAACCAAATTATTGCTGCGATTCGTTTGCCTAAAAAAACAGATGCAGATAAAAAAGCTCGTTTAACAGCTATTGAAGCGGCAACTAAAAATGCAATTAATGTGCCGTTTCGTATTATGGAGGTAGCTCTACAATCTATGGAGGTGATGAAAAAAATGGCGGAAATTGGCAATCCTGCTTCGGCTTCTGATGCAGGGGTTGGTGCTGCTTGCGCTCGAACAGCAGTATTGGGTGCTTACCTAAATGTAAAAATAAATACTAACGATTTAACAGATAAACAATTTGTAACTGAAAAATTAATGGCTGCCAAGCAAATGCTAGAACAGGCAAATCAATTGGAGCAAGAAATTTTGTCTATTGTGGAAGCGAATTTGTGATGGGAGATAGGAGATAGGAGATGGGAGACATGAGATATAAGATATAAGATATAAGATATAAGATTGTTGTGTAATGTATTTACTAGGGTATTTTTTTGAATAAAAGTTTAGACGTAAATAAGTACCTAAGCCCTCTGGGAAGTTAAAAAGCAATTTATTATTGCTCCTTTCTACGCTCTAATTTCTAACAGCTAAATAGCCAAAAGTCTAAATAGCCAAATATCAATTTTAGAAATAAAGTATTAGGATGATAGTGAAACATACCAATAAAAAGTGTAGTAGTAAATACTTATCTTTGCCGTAATAAGTTTAGTAATTGATGAAATGCTAGAATCCATTTACTGATACAAAAATGCTAATTGAATGAGAAAAACTACTTCTATACTTTGTCTTTGCTTATTCTTGTTGGGAAATGTTAGCTTGTTGCTGTTTCAATCCTGCAAAAAGAATGCTGAAGACCCCGGCTTATCTTTTATTACTCGTACCTCTCGATTGGCGGGAGATTGGGAGTTAGAGGTCTATTTTTTAATACGCACCGAAATTGTGGAAACAGAATTGGCGTTTAGTAGTATTCAATGTGATACAAGCTCTTTGAGTGGAAAGGAAACCATTAAAACGATCATTGAGAGTCAGTTTAATAAACCAACATTATCCTCAACAGTTACCGAAACAAATGGCAGTATTGGAACGACAAAGCTGTATGAGATTGACTTAGATTATCGTCTAAAGATAGATAAAAATGGTACCTATAATTGCAGGGGGAGTTATGAATATGAGGACGACACGCAAGATGCAATTATTACAGGCAATTTCACGATTGATAAAAATATTTGGTTTTGGGAATCCAGCTCCGATGATAAAACAGCCGTTACTTTCCTCAATTTTCCGATGATTAATATGGTAGATATTGAAGCGAATGAATCACCGATTGAATTTGTTCCTGCCCAAGTTTTTGATGTGCGAAAGCTTTCAAATGGCGAAATTAAATTTCAAATTGAATCAGCACGGACTGATACCAATACAGTGACGTATCAATCTTATGCCTTGGTTATTAGCGGTGATACGATTAATACTTGCGCGCAATTGGATAGGGTGAGCACGGATATTAACAGCAATTCAATTTGGACGTTTAAGTAGGTGTTTAGGGGGGGGAGTTTGGAAGGTTGAAAAGGTTTGAGCTTGTTTATTCCTTTGAGATTCATTTCTCTAGCTAATAATCAGGTTGTAATATTTAAGTTGTATATACGAAATTGATTAAGTTTTTAAAAGCAATGTTTTCTTTTTTTTCTTGAGAAATGTCTTTAGCAAAAAAATCAAAACGCTGTCGGAGGGCTTGATGACTGTATTCGGGAAAGTCTGTTCCGATGCAAATACGGCGATCAAATTGTTGGAACAAAAAGCGAATGTCCATATCTATTGAACTGCCTTTGTATTTCATTATCGTGAGGGAAAGATCGAGGAGGAGATTGGGGTTAAAACGGACGAGTTCGGCATAGCGTAATAGCTGTACATCGCCGCCGTGAACGAGAACAACCTTTGCTTTTGGTGCTACTTTTAGCCATTGAATTAATTGAAAAAATGGGTCAATAGTGGGGTAACTGTGGAGGGAACAATGTAAATAAGTGCAGTAAAAAATGACTAAATTTCGTGCTGCTGCTACTTTAAAAACTGCTCCTAAATCATATTTTCCCACCTCAATTTTTGAGAATCTAGGGTGAATTTTAATGCCTCTAAAACCTAGTTGTTTAATTTTATCTAACTCCTTACATACATTTTCACTAGCCAAAGGATTAAAACCAGCTATGGGCACTAATTTATCCGAAGTCGCCCGACAATTCTGTATAAATGCCTCATGCTCATAGCCTTCTATATCCGCCATACCAATAGCACAAGCTCCCAAATAATTGGACTGTTCGAGCTCATTTTTCAATTTTTGAAAGGTAGCGCATTGTTTTTCCCTTTTCAACCAATTGCCTGAAAGGGTCGGATGTGCTAGGGAATCGAAGATGGGAAGCATAATTTAATTACGAATTAGCAATTACGAATTACGAATGAATTTAATGGTTTCCGTAACGATGGCTTTAGCCGTCAGATAATTGCAAATGTTTAAAAGTTAAGAAAAATATACATGTTAGAATGGTTAAGTAATGTTATGCAAAAAAAAACAAATAAGAAATTTAACAACCTTTGCTTTTGTTCTGCTTTTGGTATAATTGTTACTAAAATCTAAAAATCTAAAAATCTAAAAATCTAAATAGCCAAATAGCCAAATAGCCAAATAGCCAAATAGCCAAATTGATTTAATTGCGAATAATTTTACAAAAAAAAGGTGAATTTCACCTATTTCTACAGATAAAATCCACCTTTAGGTATAACTATTTTAGTCTCATATCTCTTGTCTAATGTCTCCCATCTCCAAGCTAGTAACCATATCCATTTGGATTAAAGTCGTAACCGATGGTGATTTCGTGAGCACCGCTACTCACTTTATTGAGGTTAGAGGTAGTGAAATCGTAGGAGTAGGCTAAATTAAAGCCATTATCTAGGCGTAAACCGAGCATTATGGCGAGTGCGTCCTCTGTTCTAAGCCCTAGACCGAGCCAATATCTACCGTCATAGTAGGCTTTTGCGCCGATCTCAAACTGTGGATTCGTGCCTTTTACACTTTTCAATAAAACAGATGGCTCTAAGTCAAATGTTTCGGTTAATGGGAATAAGTAACCGCCCATTAAGTAGATGTGTCTGGCATTTTGCACGTTTTCATTCGCACCAGAAAAAGTAAATTTGCTCGCAAATAATTGATTAAAAGATAAACCTACCCAAAATCTATCTCCTTGCAAGAAAGCACCCAAATTAGCATCTGCCCCAAATTTTGATTGTGATTCATTAGCCAATTGTGGATCAGATTCATCTCGCCAAACTAAATCAGCAAAATTTAATCTGTATTGCATAAAAGAGCCAGAAATTCCTAAGCCTAAGTACATGGTTTCATCGGCTAGAGGCAGGTGGTAGGCATAGGCTAATTGCAAGCCTGTTCTACGGGTTGGTCCTGTAGCATCAGCATAAAGGATAGCACCAACACCCAGCGTTTTTTGCTCGCTAAAATTGCCGTGAACACTCAAAATACCTGTTGTCGGAGAGCCTTCTAAGCCCGTCCATTGCTTGCGGAAGTTGACTTTTGTAATGAATTGCTCATTATTACCTGCTACGGCAGGGTTATAGGCAAAGGGATTCAACATATAGTGGGTTAATTGATGAATTTGCTGTGCCTGTATTTGTTGTGGAGTGCCGTTTAGAAAAAATAAAGTGACGGCTATAAAAATAAATATGCGTTTCATTTTTTTTTATTTTAAGATGGTTAGATGTAAGATATAAGACATAAGAAAACCAATTTTTTGTAACAAATTGGAATGTCTTTTCCTGTTATCTAACTACCTATCTAAAAGATTTTTTTGTTAATATGATTGATGATTTAGATAGGGAAAAGGCAAATTGAGACTACAGTTATTAGAAATTAGAAGTTAGCTTTTTAGATTTTTTTTAAAAAAAACTTTCAATCTTCTAACTTTAAAACTTTTGTAAATTCCAAATTATTTGCCTTTTCCCATATTGCTAAGTAACTAGACAAAATTAAATAATAATTAAGTTTATTATGAGTCATTGACAATGAGTTGATTATCTAATATCTCATGTCTCCTATCTAATTACTTATCTAAATTTTATTTTAAAACAGTAATATTTCCCGAAAGGGGTTCAGTGCCGTCATTGATGTAGACAATGTAGTAATAAGTACCTTCCGCCAATTCATTGCCACTGCTGCTGAGACCTCTAAAGCTTTTCGTGCCGCCGTCATTATTATAGCCAGAAACACTAAATACTTGCTGCCCCCAACGGTTGTAGATTTCTACGCGAATATTGGGGTTGGTCAATGCTTGTGGAATGTACCAGTAATCATTATAGCCGTCTGTGTTGAATGGAGTAATTACATTCGGTAGAGTGTAGTCGCAATCTTCACTTAATGTAAGGGTGATATTCTCTGTTTTAGAACAAATGGTATCAGAAATAGAGGTTAAAGTCAATACGGTAGAGTCGGCAAGCATCACATAATTAATTGTATTGGTAGAATCTATTTGAGAACCGTTGAATTCCCATACATATTGATCGGCTGAACCTTCTGTTTCAATGGTTACTTGATCGCCGATACAGAAAACTCGACCGTCATCTATGATGGATGCATCAGGTGTTTGCCCAACACTTAGGTATTGCGCTTCTACCAGTTGAGTCGTTTGCTCGCCACATTGAGCAGCTACTTCTAAAGCAACCGTATACAAACCTGCCGATTCAAAGACAATGGATGGGTTTTTGTTTTCGCTGGTAATTTCTTCACCTGTTGTTTCATTGGTAAATGTCCAGTTGTAGACTTCGGTATTTTCTGAATCATTAGTAAAAATGATTTCGCTGCCTGTGCAAATGCTTGTTTTTGTCGTAGAAAATGCCGCTAAAGGTGGGTCGAATCCTAAATCAGTTACATTAACCGAAGCCGTTTTGGTACAACTACCAACACTCACCTCTACCGTATAAACCGCCTCTTCGGTTACGCTAATGGTTTGAGTTGTTTCGCCATTTGACCAAGTATAGCTATCATAGCCTTCGCCAGCATCCAATTCAATAGGTTCCCCTAAACACAATTCTCTATCTACTACTAATTCCGTAGGAAGGTCTGGAACAGAGGAAACTTCTACCGTAACAGAAGTATTGCCTAGACATCCAGTTGCGGTAGATACTGTTACATCGTAAGTGCCGCCTTCGGTAATGTCAATGGTTTGTGTAGTGGCTCCTGTAGACCATTCGTAGGTTTCATAACCGCCGCCTGCATCTAAGGTGCCGCCGCCTTCACAAACAACGGTTATTTCTTCGTCATTTACCAAAATAGTTGGTTGTAATTGTTCGGTTACCTCAACCATTAATGAAGTGGAAGTTGTACAGCCGTTTGCATTAGTGATGGTTACATCGTAGGTGCCGCCTTCACTAACGTCCAAAGTTGCGCCACTTGTTCCATCGCCCCATACATAGTCAGCAAATTCATCATCTAAGCTTAATGTAGCGGTTTCCCCTTGACAAAGGGTAGTGGTTTGCGCGCCATTTAACAAAATATTAGGAGCTGAAATACTAGCTTCACTAATATTGAATATTAAGTTTGCTTGACAACCACCTTCATCTGTTACCAATACGCTGTATTCTCCAAAACCGACAATAGTAGCGGTTTGTCCTGCTTCACCATTTGACCATTCATAACTTGCATAGCCAGCACCGGCATCTACTGTTGCTTCTTCGGTAGCACATAATAATATATTTTCGGGCTGATCGCCATTAACGGAGACTGTAGGAGCTTCAATGGTTTTTTCCGTAATGGTAATACTGCCACTTGCCCGGCAACCATCAGGATCAGTGACAGTGACAACAAAACTACTTGCACCAACTACAGTGATGCTTTGTCCTGTTTCACCATTAGACCATTCATAATTTGCATAGCCCGCACCTGCATCTAAGACCACTTCTTCCAATTCACAAGCCTCGGCGGTTGTTGCTCCATTGGCTAAAATCGTAGGACTACCAATGAATCGCTCCTCTACAGTTGCTTCGTTAATCGCTTGACAGCCATCTGCATTAGTAACTGTAACACTGTAAATATCTGGAACATCAATTTCTGCGGTTTGGGTAGTTGCACCATTTGACCAGAGGTAGGTGGTATAGCCTGCCCCTGCATCTAAAGTAGCTAATTCGCCATTACAGATGGTGGCAGTTGCTGCGCCATTAATTAGAATAGTTGGTGTAGTGATGGCACTTTCTACAATGCTGATGCTGTTGGTAGCTTCACAGCCTGTACCATCTGTTACGGTTACAAAGTAAATGCCTATATCGTTAACGGTAGTTGTTGCGCTTGTAGCCCCATTTGACCATAAATAAGTTTGATAAGAGCCTTCAATTTCTAATACTGCTTGGCCACCATCACAAATAGCGGTACTACCAGCTACGCCATCTACCAAAATATTCGGTGCAGCTAATTGTCCATCTATAATAGCAGTAGCAATAGATACTTCTTGGCAGCCGTCTTCATTGGTTACTGTTACCGTGTATTCTCCTACACCCACATTAACGGTTTGAGTAGTTTCGCCATTTGACCAAAGATAAGTTGTATAGCCTGTATCTGCGCTTAATGCAGCCGTTTGGTTGCCACAAATGGTATTGCCAGTGCCTACCCCTGTTACTGTTACATTTGGTTTAGCGATTTCACTTTCTGTAATAGTGATGGAGTTGCTCCACTGACAGCCGTTTTCATCGGTAGCGATAACAGTATAAGTGCCCGGTGATGCAACGGTAGCGGTTTGTTCAAAAGAAGTAATGCCTTGCCAAATATAGGCATCGAATCCAGCAGAAGCAAGTAAGGTAATTTGGTCGCCAAAGGCACATAAAACGGTATCATTTCCAGAAGCTTGAACTTCCACAACTCTTTGCGGTGCAGCTTGTAAGGTATAGCTTTGTACACCGCTACAACCTGCTTCATTAGTTACAGTTACACTGTATTCCTGTGCAGTAGTTGCTTGAATGGTAGATGTTGTAGCACCTGTAGACCAAGTGTAAGACTGGAAAGCTTGGGTTAAACCTAAACTGACGGTTGCACCTTCACAGAGAAAGTCTCTTTGGCTGCTGATAAATGGTGTCGGATTGTCTAATACACTAATCGTTCTAGCAGGCGCAGCATAGGTACAACTCCCTTGAGTGTAGGTATAGTTAATCGTATAAGTTCCTGCTTGATTGGGATTAAATACGCTTGTTGTTTCACCATCAACAGTAAAGGAACCACCTGTGGGTGTACCTAGTAGGGTAAGTTCGCCACTATTAACACAATAGCTATCAAATAAGCCATCAATGCTCACTCCTATAGGTGGGCAGTCGGCTTGGGCAGTACAGCTTAAGCCTGCGACTTCACTATTGCCACAAGGGCCAGAACTAATTGCTAAGATGGTAAATTGAACCGTTTCATCAATTTGTAAACCGCTTACTTGGTAAAAATTAGTTCCTGCGGTTAATATTTCTGGCTCACCATCATTTATGGTAATCTGATAGCTTTCTGCATTACCGACCAAATCCCAACTAAAATCAACACTACTTTCAGCAGAATTACAAGTTACATTGGGGGTTGTTAAAGGTACATCTATTACTATAGGAACGGTTACTGTTTCTGAGGCACAGTTATTTTTTTCTACGGAAAAAGAAACCTGTTTAGTACCCGGATTCGACCAAGTGACCGTATAAGGCCCTGCGCCTTGTCCGATAGCGGCACCACCATCAAAATCCCATGTATATACACCATCTAACACATTAGCAGCATTAATTTCAAAGGTTTCTCCAATACATAGAGCCTCTGCGCTAATTGTGCTAATGCTGGCAACAGGTAATTCGGTTACGGTCATGGAAAGCGTAGCAGAAACCTCACAACCAGTTGCTTGATCGGCATAGGTATATGTAAGCAAATGAGTGCCATCACCTGCATTACTGGGGTCAAAGTTGGCAGTAACAACACCATTCCCATTCCAAACGCCACCAGTAGGAGTAGCAGATAAGGCAACAGGAGCATCGCCAACACAGTGGGCTAGAGGAATAGCATTATCAATCACAGGAGCAGGAACGCCAGCACAGTTAGGCGGTTGAATATCCACGCCAATAGCTACCGTATTATTGTCCTCGCAATCTTCGGTATAAGCATTTTCAGGGTCTACAATAATGGAAAATGTATTTAAGCCTGTTGTATTATTAGGGTCTAAATTTTCGACTAGAATGGAGTAGGTTTCTGCTGTAACAGGGGCAGGTACTGTTTCTTCTGCTACGGTTACGGTGCTGCCATCAGGAAGTGTACGAACAATTCGGATAACAATATTGCCATTAATAGTACGGCCAATGCTGTTGACAGTTACTTGGAACTCCAATTCATTCGTAGAAGTCAATACAATAGGAGAGCCTGTTAACAGATTTCCACTAGAGCTGTAAACTGTTACATCATTGTACAAATTGTTATTTTCAATAACCAATTCAGGTTGATGATAGCTACCTGCTAATATGATGGCGGGGTCGCCTTCTAAAGTATACTCCTCACTAGTTGCTCTAATGCCTTTAAATTTTGGATCATTAGGGTTGCTAATGTAAATATTGTTGAGGGTTTGTAAAATACAATAACCGATAGGCTGCCCATAACTATCTATGGTAAATTGACGATATAATTCTTCACAAAAAGTATTTAAGATGGTAGGGAAACCAAAAGAAACAGTGGCTAAGAAACCAATTGCTCCGCTATTTTCTGCTAAAACAAACTGCTCTGCTTGGGAGTCTTGCTCAGGATTATGAATATTTCCAACAAAACACGAACCTGATAAAATAAAAGGATATTGCCCTTCATTCATATAGCTCTCAGGTGTTTGGAGTTCTAAATCCCAATTACCCGCTTCTTGTGAATGTCCCATTAAAGTGATAAGACCAACACCATCCCTAAGATTTTGCTCAAATTCAGGAAAACGTACTGTACTTGATGATAAAGAAAGACTGGTGGTATACGTAGCAATCACATCTCCACCATACAAAGGGCCTTCTACAATATTTTCATAATTTTGCACATAATCTGTAAACTCGGTCTGTTGAGATGCTCCTTTTCCAAGTACTAAATGCACTATATCTCTAGCCCACTCTCGGTCTGCTCGATTACACTGATCGTCGGGCGTTTCATGCTCAATGACTTTATCTAAATAACTGCGTACCTCCTCAGGTGTTAAGGCACTAATGCGCCCTACTGCCAAACGAGTAACATAAGAACCAATTTCATCGGTAGTTAATAAATTATCGGAAGCGGTTTGCCCAAAAGTAGGTACCAGGCAATTTCCAAAAGCCGCAGGACTAAACCGTGTACGACCATAATTTATAGATTTACCTAAGAGTAAAAGATACTCTGGTTGTAAGCTCCAATTATCTATAGCATAATCCACAAAATGACGAATAGACATTGGATGCTTGGCAATTCCCCAAGCAAATTGATCATATAATTCTTCAATATCTACAACCGTTACACCATAATCCCCCCCTTGGTCAGAACGCCGATAGTTGGCATAGGCCAATACCTGATCTGTCGGCCCTTGACGCAATTTGTTATGGGTGATAATAATATAATTACCTTCATTAGCTGCTTGACTGTAATCTGTGAAAGTAATAGGAGTTAGATTGTCAATAAAATGCAAAGCAGGTTGAGTATCTGTTGTATTAGTATTAATGAAAAATAGTTCTCTTTTTTGAATTACATCAGCCTCAGCAGGTAAGTGAAATTTATATATACCATTATCTATTTCGGGAATATAGCGTTTATTATAAGTCAAATCATATAAAACAGGGGCGTTACCGCCTGCAAAATCCGTAATTTCTAAGTATTTTTCCTCGCTATTTTCTAGGATAAAATGATATTCTCGTTTATTGTCAAAACCATAAGAGTGCGGATAAGTAAGAGAGGTGTAAACCATAGAAAGTTTTACTTCTGCGGATAGTTCACCAGGAGCAGTATAGGTAATCTTCGTAGTAGGGCTACTAACATTATTTAAAAAGACGGTATTTGCCTGATAGGTATGAACTTCATAAGCTCTAAATACTTTATCCAGATATAACTGCCCATTAATTTCTACTTGAATTTGTTGGTCCTCAATGAGAACAAAATCATCATGTCTACCAGCTATCCTACATTCAAAGGAGGCATTCGGAGCATCTGCTTCTTGATATATGGAAGGAGTTCGTATATTGTAATCCCTGCTTTTTGTAGTCCCAAAACCACTAGGGATAAGACTACTAGAAAAGCCTTCTCCCCTTCCAAAATCAGCAAAATAATAGTTGACCCCCGGAAAGCGGTCAGGTTCTCCATTGTTAAAGGCATTAATGTGTACTTCCAATGCTTCATGCATAAAGTACTTCTCCTTTGCAGGTGGATTATCAATGTTATTAGGAGCTTCCACATAACGATTGCCATTATTTGATGATTCCCAAGTCAAATAATAGCGGCTAGTATCCGTAAATAAACTGCTTTTATCGGTTAATTGCCAAGAATGTTCTTCAAATAATTGGGTATCAAATTCGCCATCATTCTGCTCCCCAAAAAATTCGATGTAATCATTTGTTGATAATCCACCATTAGTACTTACATAAAGTGGAACTTCCTCTCCTTTATAAAATAGCCTAAATTGACTCCCTTGTACACCCTCTAAGCCTACATTTTGCAAAGCATCGTAGTTAATTCGATAGATGCCATCTTCATGCACTTTAAATTTAAAGTACTCCTTTTGATAGTCTATCCACTCATTATAGTGGGGCTGTGCATAGCCTATCCAATAAGGTAGACAAAAGAGTAAAAGTAATGTCAGTTTCTTCATGGTTTATTTATTATTTGTATTTAAAACTTTTAGCTAGAAAGTTTTTTAATTTTTGTTTATTTATAAGTAAAATTATTTTTTTAAGAAAGGAACAACTTAGCATGTTTCATTTTAACTCCCAACACTTTTGCCTAATTACAAATCACCAATACACCAAGCACCAACCCATTAATTGTTAAATATAGACCAAGCACGCTGTAGCATTTGAAGCTTGCTATTATTGTTTATTCGCTACTCATAGACGACTTGTATAGAAAATTGGATGTAAGCTAGAGCAATCATTTTTGACTATTTTCTATTAAATATTCATTAAATTTATTGGCAGTGAGTAAGTTAAATGTGCTAGATAAGTCGTATTTGTTAAAAAAAAGTAATCAGTGAGTGATGTTTTATACACTTAAAGCTGTCATTTTGTCACTTTTAAATAAAATGAGATGACAAAAAATGCTTTTTATAGCCTTCCAGAAGCTAGGGCACATAAATTGTAGAGAGTTCTGTGAAATAATGCAACATTATTTAAAATAAATCCAATGTGAAAATGAAGTATAGACAAATTAAGGTTTGTTCATATGCCAACTTTATTAAAAATTGATAGAACAGGAGAAGTGAAGAAGTTGTTTGTTTTTTTCAGCAACTTATTCCAAACAGTTAGGAAATAAAGAATGTGGAAATAATACGTTAACTATTTAAGTTATTATTGTAACATTCCTAAAAAGCATTTGAAAAGAGTTTTTTTTAAAGGAGCATTTTGTTTAGTTAATACTAACAAACTATGTGAGTTGTTGTTTTATTGTTTAATTACTAGAAATTTTTACTGATAAGCATTTTACAAGGTTGCAAATATAGTACAAACTTATGAAGCTATAACATTTTTTTGACAATAAAAAGAGTGATTATTTCCCAATTACTTAATGATAAATGACAAATTTTAGATTTTAATGCTGAAAAGTAAAATCTAAAATCTAACGTCTAAAATCTAACGTCTAAAATCTAATTTCCAACGTCTAAAATCTAACTTCCAACTTCTAACGTCTAATTTCTAAAAGCCAAAAAGCCAAACATCCAAATTAATGAATTTCAATAATTTCACCATAAAATCCCAAGAAGCCATTGCATCAGCTCAAGGAATTGCCTTCAACCACAAGCATCAGACAATGGAAACTACCCATTTGCTGCGCGGCATCCTTGAAGCAGATACCAATGTGATACCTTATATACTAAAGAAAAATAGCGTTAACCTCAATCGCTTAAAAAAGAATTTGGACAACACCCTAGAGCGTTATCCCAAACTTTCAGGCGATGCACAACAACCCTATCCAACGCCACAAATGGGGCAGGCTATTTTCAAAGCGCAAGCCATTGCCAAAAATTATAAAGACGAGTTTGTTTCGGTAGAGCACTTGCTCTTAGCCATCATTGATGTGGGCGGCGAAGCAGTTAGTTTACTCAAAGAAGAAGGCGTAAAAAAAGAAAACATTGAAAAAGCCATCAAAGAGCTTCGCAAAGGCGAAAAGGTAACTGATGCCAGTGCCGAAGCTAAATACAATGCCCTTGATAAATACGCTATCAATCTCAACGAAATGGCCAGTGTCGGCAAGCTCGATCCCGTTATTGGGCGAGATGATGAAATTAGAAGATTATTACACATCCTATCCAGACGCACCAAAAACAATCCGATTTTGCTAGGCGCGCCAGGGGTAGGAAAAACCGCTATTGCAGAAGGTATTGCCCATCGCATCGTTAATGGAGATGTCCCCGAAAACCTCAAATCGAAAACTATATTTGCCCTTGATATGGGGGCAATGATGGCAGGGTCTAAATATCGAGGCGAGTTTGAAGAACGCCTCAAGGCAGTGATCAAAGAAGTCTCCAAGTCCGATGGGCAAACCATTTTGTTTATTGATGAAATCCATACGTTGGTGGGGGCAGGTGCTACCGAAGGTGGTTCTTTAGATGCCGCCAACATCCTAAAACCTGCCCTTGCTCGCGGTCAACTTCGCGCCATTGGTGCAACAACCTTAGCCGAGTATCAAAAATATATGGAAAAAGATAAGGCACTAGAACGCCGTTTCCAAAAGGTACTTATTGAAGAACCGAAAGTAGACGATGCTGTTGCCATTCTTCGAGGCTTAAAGGAACGCTACGAAACCCATCACAAGGTCAAAATCAAAGACGATGCGATTATTGCCGCCGTTGAACTCTCTGATCGCTACATCACTGAGCGTTTTTTGCCCGATAAAGCCATTGATTTAATTGATGAGGCAGCAGCTAAATTGCGCCTAGAAATTGATTCTATGCCAGAAGAATTAGATGAAATAGAACGGAAAATCCGTCAGTTAGAAATTGAAAAAGAGGCCTTAAAACGGGAAAATGACGAGCATAAAATCAATGCGATCAACAGCAAAATCGGCAAGTTAAGCAATGATAAGCAGGAGTTTATGGCTGTTTGGAAGCGAGAAAAAGATTTGGTAGAAAACATACAAACAGAACGTAAAAATATAGAGTCCTATAAGCTAGAAGCCGAGCAAGCCGAGCGTACAGGGGATTACGGAAAGGTAGCAGAATTGCGTTATGGCAAAATTCGTGATGCCCAACAAAAAGTCGAAACACTAGAAGGAGAACTCAAAGCCTTAGATGCCAAACGTATCATCAAAGAGGAGGTAGATGCGGAAGATATTGCCACTATTGTATCTAAATGGACTTCGATTCCTGTACAAAAAATGTTGGAAAGTGAGCGCAAAAAACTCCTTCGTTTGGAGCGCGCACTAGGTCGGCGAGTAGTAGGACAGCGCAAAGCCATACAAGCCGTAGCCGATGCCATCCGCCGCAGCCGCGCAGGCCTCAGCGATCCGAAACGTCCCATTGGTTCTTTCATTTTTATGGGAACAACAGGTGTAGGAAAAACCGAATTAGCCAAAGCACTTGCCGAATTTTTATTTAATGATGAAACGGCAATTACACGCATTGATATGTCAGAATATCAGGAAACATCCTCAGTTGCTCGTTTAATTGGCGCGCCTCCGGGCTATATCGGTCATGAGGAAGGCGGACAGTTGACGGAAGCAGTGCGCCGCAAGCCGTATTCGGTCATTTTGCTGGATGAAATGGAAAAAGCCGACCCCGATGTATTCAATATCTTACTGCAAGTACTCGACGATGGGCGTTTGACCGATAGCAAAGGGCGAGTAGTTAATTTTACCAATACCATCATCATCATGACTTCCAATATCGGTTCACAGATCATTCAAGAAAATTTTGAGGGAGTAGAAACTGAGGAAGATATTAAAGAAGTTTATAAAAAAACAAAAGGGGAGGTACTTGATTTATTAGAAGAAATAATGCCTCCAGAATTTTTGAATCGGGTTGATGAAGTGATTATGTTTAAAGTGCTGACTCGTAGAGATTTGCGTAGGGTTGTTACCTTGCAACTCGAATATTTAGACGAATTACTCGCCAAACAAGACCTCCAAATTCAAGTGACAGAACATGCTAAAGATTGGTTGGCAGAATATGGTTATGATCCGCAGTATGGGGCGCGACCTTTAAAGCGCGTCATTCAGCGAGAAATTACCAATGAACTGTCCCGTAAAATTTTATCGGGCGAATTTGGCAAAGACCGCACCCTCTATGTAGATGCGATTGATGGTCGTTTAGTATTTTACAATAAAACAGAAAATGAGGAAGATGTATTGAGTGATTTATTGAATTAGATGGTGTGGTGTAGAGTCGTATTGCAATACGACTTCTCCAATTGCAATACGACTTTTACAGACAAGCTTTTTCAAACGAAACGGGAACTAATTTCTGCTTTTGTTGGTTGTTCCTAATGCAGTTTGACAACAACAACCAATTCCTAAAACTCTGTGGTGCTTATAGTGCTACGGAGTTTTTTTTTTGATATGTGCCTTAATTTTTATTCAAGGTATATTTCATTCTCTTCCTAACACTTTATTTTTAAAATTGCTATTTAGCTATTTAGCCTTTTGGCTCTTTAGCTGTTAGAAATTAGCGAACAGAAATTGGAAATTATTTTTTGAACTTTCTTGTAGCTATCAATTTTTGATTGTTAATTATTTATAAGAACTTTAACAGCTAAAGCCGTCGTTATACAAATCATTCAAAAAGAAACTAAAAAGCCCAAAAACGAATCACGAATCCACGAACTGTCAAAAAGTAAACACAAACTGTTAGGTGGAAAAACTCGGTATTTGAAACATAAGTACCTAGACAAAATTAATGTTATTAGAGTTTGGAGCTAAATTGGCTTTTAGCCTGTTATTTCATTGATAAAAAAATAATAACTTATTTTAGCTTTGTATAATATTGACTAACAAATCAAAAAGCATTAAATTTAAAATTCATTAAAAAAAGTAAAAACCTTAAAACCTTGTAACTTTTCAACCTTCCAAACTCTAAAATGTTGCAATAGTAAAAGACTATACTACTCATTTCTAATACTTTAGCACAAAGTTGTGCACAATTAAATAGTGCTTGGCACTTACTTTATTCAAAAGGGGACACAAAAGTCATCGTTTTTTTAGTAGAGCAGATTTAAAAACTTTTATACAACCCCCTCTTTTCTTAACACACTCCATTCAAATAGTTACCTCAGTAATACCTGCCTGATAATCTTGATTGATACATTCTAAAATTTGTTGATAGTGTGCTGGATTATTCACAAAGTCGAGATGATCAGCATTGATTTGTACCACTTTTAGATGAGGATTTTTTTTAAAATATTCAAAATAAATACATTCTACTCTCTTTAAATAAGCGGCTGGAATAGCTTGTTCAAAACCGCGCCCTCTATGGCGAATGTTTTTCAATAATCGGCCAACACTAGAATTGATATATACGACAAGTTCAGGTTGTGGCCACTCTGGATAAAGGGTATTAAATAAACGCTCAAATAGTTGATATTCCTGAATTTCTAAATTCATAGCAGCAAATAAGAGCGTTTTATTAAAAAGGTAATCGGTAATGTTGAGGCGATTTTGTAGTGCCCTTGAGCGAAAAAAGTTAAGGAGTTGCTGATGGCGGTCTAGTAAAAAAAATACTTCTGTATGAAAAGCATACTGTACTGGATTGTCATAAAATTTAGGTAAAAAGGGATTGTCTACAAACTGCTCTAAAATGAGGTTGGCATCATATTGTTGGGCTAATTTGGTGGCTAAAAAGGTTTTACCCGCCCCAATATTGCCTGCAACAGTGATTAGATTGTAATCTTTGGTTAAAGTTTTTTGTAACATAAATTCTATGATTGTATAACTGATTATTTCGGTATGTTTCATTAGCATCCTAACACTTTGCCGCTAAAATTGCTACTTAGCTATTTAGACTTTTGGATTTTTAGTGCTTAGAAATTAGTAATGACAAATTACTTTTTGACTTTTTTTAATAGGCTATTTCTTTATGGTTCAACTTATTATTTCCGCATTACTAAAGCTATTGTTACACAAACTATTTAAAAAGAAATCAACTATCAAAAAAGTGCCGAAATACGAATCACTAATCTACTAATCACAAATCCACGAGCTATTAAAATAGCTACAAACTGTTTGGTGGAAAAGTACAGTATTTGAAACATAAGTAAGTAGACAAAATTAAACAACTATTAAATTTGTATAAATTATTGATAATGAGTGAAATGTCTCAATGTCTCACATCTAATGTCTTATATCTTATGTCTTATATCTTATGTCTTATATCTTATATCTTATGTCTTATGTCTTATGTCTTATGTCTTATGTCTTATGTCTTATGTCTTATATCTTATGTCTAAGTACTTACCATTATTTCCGCATTACTAATGTTTAGCTTTTAAGTAAAATGTATTATTTGGTAAAGGCAATTTATGAAATTGTCACACTTAAAGCTGTTACAAGTATTTGACTATAAGCTGGTTATGCCGTGGTTTTTATATCAGCTTGCTTCACTTAAAAGTACATTCTATTGTCCTGTTCGTAGCGATTATCTAGACTAAAATCGCCTGCACCTAGCGAGAAAACCATCAATAAACCGCCGAGAATGGACAGGTTTTTCATAAAGTGTATTTTTTGCATGGGGTCGCTAAAGTCTGTGTGAAAAATCAGGGTTGCAGGAATTAGAAATATAATTAATGCTAATGTCCCGTAACGCACCTTGTAACCTAATAGTACAGAAATGCTGCCCAATAAGAGCAGAATAATGGCACCTATTAGAAAAAAACTTGGGAATAGCATCCCTGCTTTTTCCATATATTGCGTTGTCCCCTTGAAGTTGAATATTTTTTGTACACCAGAGGACAAAAAAATAGTCGCTAAAGCAATGCGACCTAAAAGTGGAGCTATTTTTTGTAATACATCCATGTTTGTTAATTGGTAGTAATTTAATGTTTAAAATGGCGATGAAACTAGGAGCTTTGTACAAAAATAGCAAATTTTGGGCAGACCAATTACCAATCAATCCATTTCAACAAATAATTTTTTACATAATCTGCAATTCCTCGTTCTAAAGTGTAAAAATCTTGATGATAACCTATTTTTCGTAATTTTTTAATATTTGCTTCAGTATAATATTGATATTTGTCTCGAATATCCAAAGGGGTATCTATAAATTGTATATCCACAGGCTGTTCTAGGGCGGTGAAAGTAGCTTTTGCCAAGTGGTAAAAAGTGCGAGCTTGTCCAGTACCTACATTATATAAACCAGATTTGGGCAACTTTAACAGTAAAAAATGACAAATATTAACGACATCTTTTACATATACAAAATCTCGCAATTGTTCGCCATCTTTATAATCAGGGTTATGGGAGCGAAAAAGTTTTACCCGTCCTGTTTGTTGAATTTGGCGAAAAGCGTGAAAAATAACGGATGCCATTCGCCCTTTATGGTATTCATTAGGCCCATATACATTAAAAAATTTCAAGCCATACCATTGTGGAGGAGTAGTAGGCTGTTGTAATGCCCAAATATCAAAGTCATTTTTGGAGCGTCCGTAGGGGTTGAGTGGCTGTAAGTGGGAAACAATTTCATGTTTGTCATCATAACCGTATTCGCCTAGCCCATAGGTTGCTGCCGAAGATGCGTAAATGAGTGGAATTTCATATTGGGTACAGGCTTTCCATATTTCCTGTGAATAATGAAGATTTAAGTGGTCAAAAATAGCAGTGTCAAATTCGGTGGTATCGGTGCGCGCACCTAAATGAAATAACCGTCTTACATGCGCTTGATTGTTGTGTAGCCATTGTATAAAAACAGCTCTATCAATGGTTAATAAATAGTTAATTTTTTCCCAATTGGCTTGTTTTTCTTTTTTTGAAAAATCATCTACTAAGATTAATTGGGTAAAGCCTTGTTCATTTAAATGCTTGGCTAGGCAACTGCCAATAAAGCCTGCTGCTCCTGTAATGACTATCATTTGTAGGTTTGTTGATTTGAGTGTGTCAGAAAAAGAGGGTTTTCATATAACAACTATTGCTCTTAGCCTTTAAAAGTGTCCCTCCATTTTCTTAACGTTTAAAAGGGTACACAAATTAAGCAAGTAGTTTTTTTGGGTGTTAACTTGCTTT
>JAHDHV010000108.1 GCA_020631155.1 Bacteroidota bacterium
AATAATAATTGTCAGAAATAAAGTAAAATTGAGTGATTGAGTTTAGTGTAAAGCACTATAAATTATATAGTTTTAAACATAACAAAAATTATGCTTTTACTTTCTATTTCTAAATACTTTTACTTTTGTAAAACAAATTTACTAAAAAAAGTTGTTGAATTGCTTGTAATATCCTTTTTTATACAAAAAAAAGACAGGTAAACTGAATTGACACAACAAGTAACTTATACTTATTACCTATGTTTTAGATGTAAAAAAATGTCAAAACGTTGCTATTTGAGGCAGGAGATATAAGATGAAAAAAACAAGATGTGAAAGATTTATGCATCTCATTCCCTACTCTCTCTTAGATCTGCAAGCTGCCTAAACCAATGCTTATTGACTTTTTTAATGAACAAAGGTTTAATGTGGTGTTTATTTTTTTGGGCTTTGGAAATTAGTTGCCAAACACTAATTAATTGAACACAATTTTGTTCTAAAGTATTGACTTTCATTTTTTTAATCAAACAAAGAGCCTCGTTTAATTATAGTGCAGTACTTAAATCAGTCACCTTTTTATTACTGCTGTACTACTTAGTCAACTCAATGTTTTGAATTGAAAGAAAAGTTTAGTATCACTTTGTCAAATTCAAAACTTAATAAGGCAAAAACTTTAAGCATTTTCACCAAAATTTTGTTTCCATCATTAACACCAAGGAAATACCTGCGGCGGCTCCTGATAGAAATACAATCCAATCGCGAGCTTGTATTTTTAACAATCGTAACGCAACAACACTGGCCAGCAAAATCACTGCAACAATGAGTAACTGCCCGATTTCAATGCCAATATTAAAAGCCAATAGCGGTTGTATAATGCTTGCCTCTTGACCTAGTAGCATTTTAAAATAATTAGAAAAACCCATGCCATGAATAAAACCAAAGCCTAATGCCAATGCATAATTCCAACGCATTGCCCCTTGATTATCAGCTAATTGCTGATGTAAACTAACATTATACAGAGCTGTTAAAAAAATCGTGACAGGTATTAAAAATTCTATAATGGGCGCAGGAATGAGTACGATATTAAAAGCTGAAAGGGCTAAGGTCAAGGAGTGGCCAATCGTAAAGGCAGTCACCAGAACAAGAATGTTTTTCCACTCTCGTATTTGATAAACCGCACATAAGGCTACAATAAACAAAATGTGGTCATATGCGTTGAGATCAGCAATGTGTTGTAAACCTAATTGTAAATAAGTATAAAATTCTGACATTTTTTTTAAATTTTATAAAACTTCTCATGTCTCAATCTTCCATTGCTTTGCGAAAACTACGCCAACTATTAAAGCTTGAAAAAGCCGCTCATCTTGCTCAATTTAATGCCAGCATTTTAAACAGTTCACCACAACGCCGACAGACCAAAGGCGTGAGTTGGTATCCTGTGTTTGTGCGTAAAATGGGTTATGGTTTAGGGGATCATCCTTTTGTTTTGCTAGAGCGAAAAACACAATGGGAACAACCTCACCAATTTAAAGCGGGCAATGTAGTGACCGTTTTTTGTAAGCAATTTGGACTACATCCTCAAACAGCAAAAGGCGTTATTCAGTTTGTTACACAAAGTCAAATGAAAGTTATTTTTTACATGCCTGATTTACCTGAATGGATTCGTAAAGATAAAATCGGTGTTGACCTTGCTTTTGACGAATACACTTTTTTGGAAATGGACAAAGCCTTGCAAACGGTTATGGAAGCCAAAGAAAGTCGCTTGGCAGAATTGCGAGAAATTTTACTGGGAAATCAAAAGGCACGTTTTCAAATGATAGAACATCCAATTACGATTCCTAGCCTCAATACCTCTCAAAATCAAGCGGTTAATCGCATTTTATCAGCACAGGATGTTGTCATTATACATGGGCCACCCGGTACTGGTAAAACAACAACTTTAGTGCAAGCGATTGTTCAATTAGCCCAAAGTGAGGGTACTATTTTAGCTTGTGCCCCTAGTAATCCTGCGGTTGATTTGTTGACAGAAAAATTGCTTGAACAAGGCTTAACAGTAGTGCGTTTGGGCAATATTTCAAGAGTTAACGAAACCTTACTACGGCATACTGTAGAGGGACATTTGACTAATTTGCCAGAATATGAACGCCTGCAAGCCATGAAGCGAGAAGCAGAAAACTATCGCAAAAAGGCACGTACTTTGAGGGGCAAACTCAATTTGGAAGAACGCGCGCAACGTAAAGAGTGGTTGAAGCAGGCAACAGTTGTTACGCAGCAAGTAGGGATGATTGAAAATTATTTAATTGACCAACTGATAACACAAGCAGATGTAGTGTGCTGTACGCTGGTGGGGGCGGCTAGTCCTCATATATTGCACAAAGAATTTGAAACGCTGGTGATTGATGAAGCGGCGCAAGCCTTAGAAGCAGCAACTTGGATTCCTATTACAAGGGCTAAGAAAGTAGTGCTAGTAGGCGATCCGCATCAACTACCACCAACCATTGTTTCTATAAAAGCCCAGCGTCAAGGATTGCATAAAACATTGATGGAGAAATGTTTACATTACATCAAAAAGGTCGTTTTATTGCAAACGCAATATCGAATGAATGAATTGATTATGGGCTTTTCTAATCAAGAATTTTACCAAAATCAATTACAAGCAGATTCAAGTGTGAAAAATTGGCAATTAAGTTTGCAACAAAAACATTCTACAAAAGCGGTGGAATTTATTGATACAGCAGGTTGTGGATATACCGAACAAATGAATCCGCAGTCGAAAAGTTATTTTAATCCGCAAGAATACGCCATTTTAGGGCAGCATCTGGATATTTTACTCAATCGTTGTGTTGCACCGCCTAGGCCAAGTGTTGGCATCATTTCGCCATATAAAGAGCAAACAACCTACATTCAAGAGGCTTTGGAAGAACATGAACAGTTGTGGGAATTGGCAGCAATTGACATTAATACGGTGGATGCCTTTCAAGGGCAAGAAAGAGATATTATTTATATTTCATTAGTGCGTTCTAATGCCAAAAAGGAAATCGGTTTTTTAAAAGATTTTCGCCGCATGAACGTAGCGATGACAAGGGCTAAGAAAAAATTGGTTATTATTGGGGATAGTGCAACTTTGGAGAAATATCCATTTTACCAAAATTTAGTAGCTTATTGCAAGGCAAATAATTGTTATACTAGAAATTGTTGACTTGTAGAGTAGTAATTTATGGGGTACGTTTCAAGTGCTGTACTATTCAACCAAACAGTTTGTGCTTATTTTAACAGTTCGTAGATTCTTGATTAGTAGATCAGTGATTCGTTTTTGGACATTTTTTACTGATTGATTTCTTTATGGATGTTTTCTATAAAGAAGGCTTTAGCCATCATAATATTATAAAAATCAGCAGCTTATATCCATTAGAAAAATCAAAAAGTGATTTATTTTAACTAATTACTGATCGCTAATTTCTAACAGCTAAATAGCCAAAAGGCTAAATATCTAAATAGCAATTTTAGGAACAAAGTGTTAGGATAAAGATAGAACATAGCATTTATCGGCTTTGTTTTACATCCAAGCTCTATTCACTTACTTTTTTCTAAAATAAATGGTGACAGGAACTCCTGTAAAATTAAAATGACTACGCAATTGATTTTCCAAATAATTTCGATAAGGCTCTTTAATGTAGCGCGGATGATTACAGAAAAAAGCAAAGCTGGGAGTGTGTGTAGGCAGTTGCGTTACATATTTTATTTTAATGAACTTTCCTTTTACAGCAGGCGGGCGATAACGCTCAATCGCTTCTAACATCACTTCATTTAGGGTAGAAGTTGAAATTTTAGTTTGCCGCCTTTGATAAACGTCTAAGGCTACTTCAATGGCTTTGAAAATGCGTGTTTTTTCTAGTGCGGAAATAAAAATGATGGGAACATCTGAAAAAGGGGCGATTTTTTTGCAAATATATTCTTCATAATCTTTAGCTGTATACGTTTCTTTTTCAATAGCATCCCATTTGTTGACCAGTATAACTACCCCTTTCTTTTTCCTTTGAGCAAGCCGAAAAATGTTAATATCCTGAATTTCAATGCCTATACTAGCATCAATCAACAATAAACATACATCTGCCTCATCCATTGCTTTGATGGCGCGCATGACGGAGTAAAACTCCAAATTTTCATGTACTTTAGCCTTTTTGCGAATACCAGCCGTATCTATCAATAAAAACTCCTTATTAAAACGTTTATAATGTGTATTAATAGAATCGCGAGTTGTGCCTGCAATATCGGTTACAATATGTCTAGGCTCGCCAACTAATGCATTTACTAAGGACGATTTACCCACATTTGGTTGCCCAATAATGGCAAATTTTGGGATGGCATTTTCGGCTTCACTTACCTCCTCTTTTTCCTCCTCTATATACATCGCTATGGTGTCCAGTAAATCACCTGTTCCGCCACCATTTATAGAAGAAATAAAATGAATATGTTCAAATCCTAAACTATAAAACTCTGCTGCATCTAGCAAACGCTTTGAATTATCCACCTTATTGACCACTGCGACTACCTGTTTATTGTTTGCGCGCCGCAACATTCTGGCCATGCTATCGTCCAAGTCGGTAATGCCTGTGGTAACATCTAACATAAAGACAATAAGTGAGGCTTCTTCAATGGCAATACGCACCTGATCGCGAATAGCCGTTTCAAATATATCTTTAGAATTAGGTACAAAACCACCTGTATCAATAACATTAAAGTTTTTTCCATTCCAAAAACTCATTCCATATTTTCGATCACGCGTAACACCGCTAATGTCATCTACAATGGCATCGCGTCCACCAATCAAACGATTAAATAAGGTAGATTTGCCCACATTTGGACGGCCTACTATAGCTACAGTAAAGTTCATATATTTTAATTTTATTGCTATTTTATTGCCAAGACTGGGTGTGTTTTAGTACCGTAAGTAACTGGACAAAATTAGACAGCTATTGGATTTGCCATAAATTATTAATAGTGAATTAACTATCCTACATCTCATGCCTTAAATCTTATGTCTAAGTACCATAATACCTAAGCTTGTCATAGCACCTATCCAAAAATAGCGCACAAAGATAGTTGTATTTACAGTGTAAATAAAGAAAAAAGCTAGAAAATAGCTCACTTAAGAATTTATACAACTGTAAAATTGTTAAATTAGCACTTAATGGGCGGTTCTATGTTTGAAAAAATATTGTTAATATTCAACAAAAAAGCTTACATTTGCCAAGTATACCTTTAACAAATAGTTACTAAACTAAAAAAGTATTATGAAAAATATATCCACGATTATTACCAAACTCATAGTAGTATTTACACTCGGTCTATTGCCCTTTACAATCAGTGCCTGTATTATAGACAGCTTATATGTTGAGCCTTATACAACTTGTAATGCGGACGGCACTTTTGATGTAGACCTTGAGTTTTTCTATGATAATGTTGATAGTTTAGGTTTTGACTTATTTGTTAATGGGAACTTCCACAGTTTTCAAACAAACTATCCCAATCCGTTTATAACTGTTCCTAATTTGGCCATTGGCAACGGCAACCCTGTTACGGTAACTGTTTCGGATAATGACAATCCGAATTGTGCGGCGACCTATACTTTTCTTGCCCCGAATTGTAACACAATAGATACCTCTTGTATCATTAACAATTTATTTGTTGAACCAGATACCATTTGCAATGCAGATGGCACTTTTAATGTGGATTTAGTGCTCAATTACTCAGGCGTTACCAATACCTATTTTGACGTATATGTAAACAATTCTTTATTTAATTATTATACTTATTCCTCCTTAAACCCACACATCACCATACCAGCTATTGCACAAGCTGATGGCGGTACTGTTGTAGTGACGGTTTCAGATAATGACAACCCTTCTTGTGGAGCGAGTTATACTTTTATTGCTCCAAATTGTAATACAGTAGATAGTTGTTCGATAACAAACTTATTCGTTGAGCCTTATCCTAACTGTAATGCAGACGGCACTTTTGATGTAGATTTAGAGTTTGCCTATTCCAATGTCAGTGGAGTAGGTTTTGACCTATTTGTTAATGGGAACTTCCACAGCTTCCAAACAAACTATCCCAATCCGTTTATAACTGTTCCTAATTTGGCCATTGGCAATGGCAACCCTGTTACGGTAACTGTTTCAGATAATGACAATCCGAATTGTGGAGCAAGTTATACTTTTATTGCCCCGAATTGTAGTAATACAATAGATACTACTTGTATCATCAGCAATTTATTTATTGAGCCTGATACCATTTGCAATGCAGATGGCACTTTTAATGTGGATTTAGCGTTTAATTACTCAGGCGTTACCAATACCTATTTTGATGTATATGTAAATGGAACTTTGTTTAATTATTATACTTACTCCTCTGTTAACCCCTATCTACATATTCCATCTTTAGCAATTGCTAATGGTGCTCCTGTTGTGGTGGTGGTTTCAGATAATGACAATCCTAATTGCGCTGCGGCTTATACCTTTACTGCGCCAAGTTGTGTAAACTCCCCTACTTGCACAGCAAACGCAAGTTTTGAGTACAGTGCCAATATGATGATTTGTGAATGGGATACTATTTCTTTTATTAATAATTCTACAGGTGCCAATAATTACAATTGGTGGGTAAATGGGAATAATGTTTCTAGTGGTACGAATTTGGATTATGTTTTTACCAATGCAGGCACTTATACCATTGGTTTAGATGCTATTGTAGACAGCCTTTGTAATGATGAATTTGTACTTACCTTAGTGGTTGCTTCGGCTGCCGATTGTGTGGCTAATAATGATAGCTGTATGGCCTTTGCTGCTTTTCAATATGAAAGTTTTGCACCTTACTGCGAAGGAGATACCGTATTTTTCTTAAATACTTCATCAGGAGCCAATCAATTTAACTGGTGGATTGATGGTGATTATGTATCAAATGATGAGCATTTAATTTATGTTTTTGGCAACGCAGGCACTTACGAAATCGGTTTAGCCGCTTATGATTCTAACAATCCTAACTGCCTTTCAGAAACATCGCAATTGATTACTATTGAGTCGGCGGCCAATTGTGGTAACGCAACACCTTGTCAGGCAGAAGCTTTCTTTGAAACCAATGCCATTGTTGTTTGCGAAAGTGATTCCGTTACCTTCTGGAATGGCTCTACAGGAGCAGATACTTATAACTGGTGGGTAAATGGCAATAGCATGTCTACCTCCAACAATTTAACCTATGTATTCACTAGCGCAGGTATATATACGATAGGCTTAAACGCTAGTGATTCTAATATCGCAGGCTGTGACAGCGAGTATGTATTGACCATTGAAGTACAACCCTCAGCCCTTTGTGGCACTTGCACAGGCGATTCCTGCGTATGGTCGGGCGATGCCAATAAAAATGGACAAGTAAATGTATGGGATTTATTAAAAGTTGGAGAAGCTTACGGAGCAACCGGCCCTGCCCGAAATGCTGCAACAACCAATTGGCAGGCAGAAACCTGTAGCGATTGGAACAATACTTTTGGCGATGGCACAAATTACAAACACAGTGATACAAATGGCGATGGTATTGTAGATGCCAATGATGCATTAGCCATTGATTTAAATTATGCCACACAACCTAGCGATGAAAGTGTAACTTCAACAGCTACAACAACGCTTCGTTTGCGGCCTGCACTTATTGGCACACAAGTACTACCATCAGGCAATGTGTCGGCAGAAATTGGGATTATTTTAGAAAATACCACCGGCAATCCTGTCGTAGAAGATATTTACGGCATTGCTTTTGGCATTGACTATAACGCAACAGCCAATGCCAATGTGAGCAATTCGGTGAGTTATAGTTCAGGGACTTGGTATTCTTGGCTAGGAAATGAAAATAGTACCGATATTGAGGAGCGAATTTTAACTTTAACGCATCAATTCACAACCTCTGCCAGTCAAGGGAGAACAGAAATAGGCTTAACAAAAATCAATCAGACAGCAATAGATGGCATGGGTATTTTATGTAAAATGACTTATGTAGCTGATTTAAACACAATAGCCAAAGCAAGCACTAACATTTCTTCACTAAATATCAACTTGAATAGCATCACCCTTGTCAGTACCAATGGCATTGTTATTCCCGTACAAGGGGGCGCGACAACGGTGAGTTTAAACAGCAATCCACCAACTGTTGTTAAGGCAAAAGTCCTATTGGAAGGGGCTTATAACAGCAGCAGCAATAATATGTCTACCAATCTCAACACAGCAGGTTTATTGCCTAGTAGCCAGCCTTTTAATGCCTTGCCTTGGAGCTATCTTAGCAATCAGAATGTTAGCAATATGCCAGCAAATGCGGTGGATTGGGTATTGTTAGAGGTGCGTGATGCTACGAATTTTAATAATGTTGTAGAACAAAAAGCGGCTTTATTGTTGAGCAATGGCGAGATTGTTGATGTAGACGGCATAACCAATGGCGTGAATTTTTACACACTACTTGCCAATCAAAATTACCACCTCGTTGTGCGGCATCGCAGCCATTTAGCGGTGATGAGTGCCAATTCGGTGAATTTGCCCAATGCATCTGTCTATGATTTTACAAATGCCAATAATGTAATGAGTGGCACTTCGCAATTGGTAGCTGTCAATACTGGTATCTACGCCCTTATTTCAGGTGATTTTGATAGCAATGGCATTATCAATGTCTTTGATTATAATTTTTATCAAGAAAATATCTCACAAACCAATGCCTATGAAGATGCGGACGCTAACCTAGATGGAGTGATAAGCATTGATGATTTTAACCGTTATCAACCTAATGCTACCCGAATAGGGGTATTTCCCATTAGGTATTGATACTTGTAGCGCAAATTCATGAATTTGCGCTACAATAAAACAATTTATACAGATAAAATTTTTGAAATACACTTGTTTGGCATATGATTTGCCATTTTACTTATTGTTGAATAATATTTGCAAAGATTTTTGACTAATGTGTTGGAGCATAGAATTGTGACAATAAGCCATATTTATAGAAAATAATAGCTAGTTTTCTAAACTATTGGCTCAAAATTACAATTAAGATTAGAGATGTCTATTGTTTGCTCAATTTAATAATACATCTATAACAGGCTGTAAAATTATTTAAAAAATACCTTGATGTAACATAAGGCAACAATATGGTTGCTAAATAATAAAAATTAGAATATTGATAGGTACTAATGAAATAAAATTGAATAGCTAGATGACCATTCATTCAATGAATGAATTTGTTGAGAACTATCAGTCAGTTGATTTTTTGTTTAAGTTAAAGTCTATTGTATTTATATGAATATACTGATAATCAACTGATTATTGAAACCCAATGATAGCGTTTTGACTACCAAAGGATACTTCATGTACAGTTCATTTTTTTTCTTCCAACCAAGTTATTTTGCTTATTTTTTTTTTATAAAAAAGTTTATTTTTTTCGCTAAAAAATAGAAAAAGCAAATTTGTAGTTGACTGAAAAGAACGCTTTCATAAAGATAGTTCCTGTTTATCTACTTTATTTATAGTCAAAAGCAATTGGTAGATGTAACACTCTAATCGGTTCAGTCGTACACTATAAATAGTGTGAAAAATCTGACAATGATGTAGTTATCAGTTATGATTCATTGATAAGATAAGATGCATAAGAAGCAGACAATGAGACAGCAAATTATATTATATTATTTAAAGGCTCGCTTATTTCAGCTATCAAATGATGACAAGCGACTTACATTAACCCCAAAATGTGTTCAATAATACATGAGAGATAAAATTGTGGAAATATTGTTGGTAGAAGATAATCCCGGTGATATACGCTTAACACAAGAGGCACTAAAGGAAGGAAACATACCCAATAACTTACACACAGTTATGGATGGTGCAGAAGCCATCAAATTTTTGTTTCGAGAAGGTACTTATACAGAAGCAAAACGCCCTGACCTAATACTACTTGATTTAAACTTACCCAAAAAAGATGGTAGGGAGGTATTGAGTAAAATTAAGGCAGACAACGATTTGAAAAAAATCCCTGTAGTAGTACTAACAACTTCAAACGCAGAAACGGATATATTAAAAGCATACGATTTACATGCTAATTGTTACATTACCAAACCTGTTGACTTTAACCGATTTATAGAAGTTATTAAGTCTATTGAACAGTTTTGGCTAACCATTGTGCGATTGCCGTCAGAAGTTCATTAAGTAGGAATAATACTTAAAAATTGTTGAGTTATTGAATAAGTTGAAGGTTGTAAAGTTACAAGCTTTGGAAGTTTTTTATTTTTTTAATAAGTAAATAGACAACATTAAACAATCATTGGATTTGTTATAAAGCACTGAAAGTAGATGAATTATCTCACGTCTCATGCTTTAAATCTTATGTCTAAGTACTCAAAAAAATTAAAAATAATATTCCTTGTTTCTTGCAATCAATGTTCTAAAAAGGCTAAACAGCCAAAAGGCAATTTTCATTTTTCAACTTTCCATTTTCCATTTTCAATTAAGCATCTCAGATAAGCATTTTTTTAATTGAAAAAATAGGACATTTGATAATTTATCATTGCCAAGTAAAACACCCCCTTTCACACTAGTTTAATGTACCTAATAAAATAATGTTGACACAACTAAATATATTATTAGTAGAGGATAATGCAGATGATATCAATTTGATAAAACGAGCGTTAGATACGCCAATTAACCAAGTTGAAGTTATACAGAATGGTCAATTAGCACTAAAGTACTTAGCAGAAGTATCTGATTCTGTAGACAAAAAGCCTGATATTATCATTTTGGATTGGAATTTGCCAGAGAAAAATGGAAGAGAGATTTTAAGCCAAATTAAATCTTCTCCTCAGCTAAAACGAGTACCTACCGTTGTTTTTACGGGCAGCGATATAGATACTACCGTTTTGGAAGCCTATAATTTACATAGTAACTGTTTTATACAAAAGCCAACCGATGCAGACGAGTTTGTTAATGCCGTTCAAGCTATGGTCAATTTCTGGTTGAATGTTGTACAATTACCTTCTAAATCTGATTATCGTTAAGTTTTGAGTGAGAAAATAAACATACAAAAGATAAACATCCTCTTGATTGAAGACAACCCAGGGGATGCCAAGTTGGTAGAGATTTATTTACGCGAATCTCCCAACCTCAACTTTGAGTTAACCCATGCTACACGACTATACGAAGGCATGGAAAAAATTAGTGGAGAATCTGACAAACAGTTCGACATTGTTTTGTTAGACTTATCTCTACCAGATAGTTCGGGCTTTGAAACCTTGACTAAGGCAATGGAAGAAGTACCCAAAAGTATTTCGATAGTCGTACTAACAGGTACCGATGACGAAGTGCAAGGGTTAAAAGCCATTGAAGCAGGAGCGCAAGACTATTTGGTAAAAGGGCAAATTGATACCAGTTCCTTGACGCGTGCCGTTTTACACGCCATACAGCGAACTGCTATGCATCGAGAGCTAGAAGAAACGGCGGGAAATTTAAAGATTAGTGAACAGCGTTTGTTACAAGCGCAACGTATTGCACGTATTGGTAATTATGAGCTAGAGGTAGCAACAGGCAACATGTATTGGTCGCAAGAGGTCATTCGTATTCTCGGTTTTGTTGGCACAGAAGTAGAGCCAACATTAGACAATTACCTCGGGCGTATGGTCGAAGAAGATGCGGTTGCTTTTCAAGAGAAAGTAGTGGAGTTGACTGCCGAAGGAGAAGATACAGAGTTTTCTTTTGAATACAGAATCAACCATAGAAAGGAACTGAAATATGTTCGCAATCAAGGGCAAGTTGTTGGCAATGGTAATGCCCTAAAACTAGTAGGAACCCTACAAGACATTACTGCTCATAAAAAAACACAGCAAGATAAAGAAGTAGCCGAGCGTTCAGCCAAGCTCAAAGAGCAATTTTTAGCCAATATGAGCCACGAAATTCGCACGCCGATGAATGTGGTAATTGGTATGACGCATCTACTTGAAAATACCCCCATCAATACCAAGCAAAAAGAATACATAGAAGCATTAAAACTGTCTTCTACAAATTTACTAAAACTAATTAACAACATTTTGGATTTCTCTAAAATTGAATCTGGTAAACTGGTTTTAGAACATGAGCCAGTGAAACTTTCTACACTCATTAATCATCTAGTACAACCACATAAATTTAAGGCCAAAGAAAAAGGCGTTAATTTATTTACGTTGATAGATGTTGGCTTACCTGAAACAATCATCAGTGATTCTACACGTTTGCACCAAGTATTGAGCAACCTTATCAGCAATGCCATCAAATACACCGACAAGGGAGAGGTGCAGCTGCGAGTAGAAGTAATCGCCGAAAATTCTGAGGAAGCGACCATCAGATTTGCGGTGAAAGATACAGGAATAGGTATTCCGCCACAAAAATTAGACGCTATATTTGAGAGTTTTACACAAGCAAGCGACAATACCACTCGCCTATACGGTGGCACAGGCTTAGGCCTAAGTATTGCTAGAGAATTAGTAAAGCTATTTGGTGGAAAGATTGAAGTAGAAAGCGAAGTTGGTAGAGGTTCTACTTTTAGCTTTGAGGTAACATTTAGCAAAAATCGCGACCACAAACCTTCTGACATCATTCCTGAAGAAGACCCAGGCTCAGGCGTATACATACAAGAAGTGGCCGACGAAGTGCCTGTGGTGATGGAGCAAAGTAATCAAAAAACAATAGAAATTCTATTAGTAGAAGACCACGAACTCAACCGTATTGTGGCTACAGATATGTTGAAAAAGTGGTCTAAAAACATTGCCATAGATGTGGCTGTGAATGGCCAAAAAGCCATAGATAAATTGGAAGAAAAAACAAGTTATGATATTATTTTGATGGACATTTCGATGCCTGTCAAAGATGGTTATCAAACAACTAAACACATCCGAAACCACATGCAAAGCCCTGTTAGAGAAATTCCTATTATTGCCATGACTGCCCATGCCTTTAATCGCAATGCCGAAAAATGCAGAGAAGTAGGAATGAACGGCTTTGTGAGTAAACCCATTGACCATAAATTATTGTATGCAACACTCAATAATATATTAGCCGATAAACTAGCAGCACGCGCCGAAGAAGAACCAAACACCGCCAAAGAAAGTGCGCCACCGCCACAGCCCCCCAAAAAGAAACTAATTGATCTGACCTATTTAGACTCCCTAGCAGGCGATTCTGTAGCTATAAAGGTATCTATGTTGGAAACCATTGTTAGAGATTTACCCAATGAAGTGGCCAAGGTAGAGGCAGACTGTAATAAACAGGATTGGGATCAATTGAAAGCATCAGCGCATAAACTTAAAGCTACTTGTGGGTATATGGGATTAGAAGAAATGGCAACAGTAGCCAAAACCATCGAAAATAATGCATGGGACAAAAAAGAGTTGGACACTATCGGAGAACTAGTAGCCAAGCTCGCATCTGTTTGTAAAGAGGCGCATATAGAAATAAGTGAGGAATTGGAAAATTTAAAACAACTGTCAGAAAGCTAACATTAAAAAACAAAATAAATAATACATTTTAATAACCTATCAACTGAATAATTTAAAATTATAAGAATGGATAAAAGAATCATTGTTGTGGATGATGATGTAATTATGTTACAAGCCATCAAAAATAGACTTGCCAAAGACGGCTATAAAGTATTTGCTACAACAGATGCACAGGACGCATTAGATACATTACAGGATGAAGACTTTGACTTGATTATATCTGATATTATGATGCCTTACGTTTCTGGTATAGAATTACTCAGTGCCATCAAGCAGGCCAATAAAAAAATACCTATTATCATTATATCTGCCCTAGACCAACAAGAAGTTATTCTAACAGCTTTTGAAGAAGGGGCGGAAGATTTTGTAAAAAAACCCATTAACTTGGATGAATTGCTTCTCCGAGTGTCAAAAGTTTTTGCATAGTAAAACAAAATCTTTTTAAAGAAGCCATAGACACTTAGAACAAACAAACATTTTGTTCTTATTGAATAGAGGAGTTCATGCTCCCTCCAATACTCTAATAATCATAGGCTAAGTGATGAGTGCTTCAATTTTCCGAATTATAGCGGTAGAAAGCATTTATTCCATTTGCATATGGAGTAAATGCTTTTTATCTTTATGCAAAAAAATACTTGACAGAGATACACAAAAAGCCAAAAGTCCAAAAATCTAAAAGTCCAAAAGTCCAAAAGTCCAATTGCTTCTCAGTTACTTTTTATTGATTAGAAAAATACATGAAAATGGAAACAATGAACATGGTTCGCTCAATGGTTGTTATTGATGATAATACAATTAGTAATATTTTAGTGACTAAACTAGTTGAATATGAAAAAGTGACCAATAATCTACGCACTTTTCAGTATGCAGTACAAGCCTTAGAATATCTTTCTAAAGCAGCCCAATACGAAATCCACAATTTCCCAGAAATCATTTTTTTGGATGTCAATATGCCACAGATGGATGGATGGGAGTTTTTACAAGAATATATGCAGTTACCTACTGAAGCAACCAAAAACTGTCACTTATTTATGCTGTCTTCCTCTATTAGCGAAAGTGATATTGAAAAAGCTAAAAACTACTCCGTTGTTACAGATTACATTTCTAAGCCAATTACTCGGGAAATTTTAAAAGACATTCGCAAAAAATATTTTTAAATCAAAAAAAAGATTTGATATGTTTCAAACGGTATGTTTCAAATACCGAGTTTTTCTACCTAACAGTTTGGGCTTATTTTAACAGTTCGTAGATTCGTGATTAGTAGATCAGTGATTCGAGCAAATTGATTGATAGCAATTATTTTTAAGTGAGTTGTGTAACGACAGCTTTAGC
>JAHDHV010000109.1 GCA_020631155.1 Bacteroidota bacterium
GTTTGTGGTTGTGAGTTTGTGGTTGTGGGTTTGTGGTTGTGAGTTTGTGGTTGTGAGTTTGTGGTTGTGAGTTTGTGGTTGTGAGTTTGTGGGTTTGTGGTTGTGGGTTTGTGGTTGTGGGTTTGATAATTATAAATGACATAAGCGGCCAAAAATCTAAAAATCTAAAAATCTAAAAATCTAAAAATCTAAAAATCTAAAAATCTGTTCACTAAACTTCTAATTTCTAAACACTAATTTCTAACATCCAATGCAAGATTTACAAAGTTTTTCGATAAGAGTATATGGTATATTATTGAATGAAACAGGAACACAGTTGCTGTTGAGTGATGAAAATATATTTGGAGGTGACTATACCAAGTTTGTAGGGGGTGGGGTAGAGCTAGGCGAGGGGCTGAAAGCGGCTTTGGTTCGGGAATTTGAGGAAGAGCTAGGTGTAGCCATTGAGGTTGGTGAACATATTTATACCACCGATTTTTTTGTGCGGTCTAAGTTGCGAACAGATAAACAGATCATTTGTGTCTATTATAAGGTAAGACTTTTGGAAAAAACAACGGCGGAACTGCCTTGTTCTGCTAAAAAATACGACTATGAAGCCCAGCACGGCGCGCAATCTCTAAGGTGGATGGCTTTAGAGAACTTACAACCAACAGATATGAGTTTTTTGACTGAGCAAAAAGTAGTAGAACTATTACTTTTGGAGCTTGGAAGGTTGTAAGAGTTTGGAATGTTGCAAAATTACAAGGTTTTAAAGTTTTTTATTTTTTTTAAGTCCAAAAGTCTAAATTTCCAAAAGTCCAAAAGTCTAAAAAGCAACTTTTTGTTTGCTTTAATAACTCATTTTTGTTATTATACAAATACCTAGATAAAATTGAACGACACTTTTTTTTAAAAATTAGAGTATTGATTTTTAATACTTAAAAAAAAATGTGCACAATTAAATAGTGCTTGGCACTTATCTTTTAAAAGACGTTAACTAAAAGTTATGATGAGAAATACTTTTCAAACTGTAAACGGTCGTGGACTAGACCATGAATCACTACCGATGAAACTTTGGCAAAAGGCCAAAAAATACGGAATTTGGAATCCCAGAGATATTGACTTTAGCCAAGATGCTGCTGATTGGAGAGGATTAAGTGAACAGGAGCAGGATGTAATTTACCGCTTGACTTCCTTGTTTCAGGCAGGTGAGGAGTCGGTTACTTTGGATTTGTTGCCATTAATTATGGTCATTGCCAAAGAAGGGCGGCTGGAGGAGGAAATGTTTTTAACCTCTTTTTTGTGGGAAGAAGCCAAACATGTGGAAGGGTTTAACCGCTTTATGCTTGAAGTTTGGGGCGAAGTGCCTGATTTAACACATTATCATACAGAGAATTACAAACACATTTTTTACGATGAACTCCCCAATACTTTGAGTAATTTATTAACCGACCATTCACCTGTGGCACAAGCACGCGCATCGGTCACTTACAATATGATTGTAGAGGGAGTATTGGCAGAAACGGGTTATTATGCTTATCATAAAGCATTGAAAGAGAATAAATTGTTTCCGGGGACGCTAGAGTTTGTGGGTAAATTAAAACAAGACGAATCGCGGCATATTGCCTACGGCATTTACTTATTGTCGAGGTTGGTCTCGGAGCATGGCGATGAGGTTTGGGAAGCCATTGAAGAACGTATGGATGATTTGTTAGACCCTGCTATTGGATTTATTACCGAGTCGCTATTGGTATATGAGGTAATTCCTTTTGGGGTGCAGTTGGATGATTTGGTGAATTATGCGATGGGGCAATTCCAGAAGCGAATGGCACGCTTGGAAAAGGCACGTACCCAGAGTTTACAAGAAATTCAAATGGAAACCCTCGCTGCTGAAGTGATTGGGTAAAAATAATGGTATGTTTCAAATCCTCTAGTTTTTAACCTAACAGTTTGTTGTTATTTAACCATTCATGGATTAGTGATTCATGTTTGGGCAAATTCATTGATAACAACTATTTTTAAGTGAGTTCTGTAATGACGGATTTAGTTGCCATAATAGTTATAAGTATTTGACAGTTAAAAGTTTACATGTAATTTAAAAGCTAAAAATTTATTTGTAATTACTGACTTTTAATAGCTAAAAATCCAAAAGTCTAAATAGCTAAATAGCAATCTTAGAAATAAAGTGTTAGGAAGAAAATGAAATATACCAAAATGATGTGTAGAGACAACTCATGAGTTGTCTCTACACATCATTTTTTCAATAAAATAATTTCAATACGGCGATTTTGGGCTTTTGCGGCTTCGCTATTATTATTCAAAATACTGGGTTTGTGTTGGGAGTGAGTGGTAGCAGATAAATATTGTGGTTCAATGCCTTGACTTTCAAAGTATTGCACAACAGAAATGGCGCGCGCAGAACCTAATTCCCAATTGTTTTTGTAGCGTTTTTTGCCACCAACCTTATCCGAGTCAGTATGTCCTTCTACTTGCACTAAATTATAGCGACCACTTGCCAGCGAATCCTTAATCATTCGCACATAGTTGTCCAGCGTATTTTTAAATTGCCCTTCTATTTTACTATCTCCAGATTTAAAAAAGACCTTTCCCTTCAACTCATTCGGTATAATGATTTTTGCCACCTGCCGATCTCCTAATTCCTTGATTAGACGTATATTGCGAGATTTTAAAGAATCGATCAACAAGTAATTGGAAAATAGTACGGAGTCTGTTCGTTTTTTTGAAGAGCGATTTTCTTGAATCAAACGCATGTTTCGAGATTTCAAAGAATCAATCAACAAGTAATTAGAAAACAACATGGAGTCTGTTTTTTGCTTTGAAGAACGATTTTCTTTTTGTAAATCAATATACATTCTTTGTAAAGAACTCAAATAAATAATGCGTTGTTGATTGGCATTGAGTAAAGAGTCATTTTCAATGGCTAATAAATTCGCATTGTCGTTTTGTTCACGCAAATCTATCATAAAAATTGCAGCTAACAATATGAACAATAGGGCTAACGTAGACATAATATCTAATAGCCCAATATGCCCCGAAACAGAGTGATTATCTTGATCTATCATGTTTTATTAATGAGATGTTAGATTTTAGACATGAGATGTTAGATTTTGGATATATGATGTCGGGTATATAAAAAATATAGACAGGTTCTAAAATCAGCAAATCTGAAATCGCCTATCATAAATCCAAAAACTCGCAACTTCAAAAACTCACAACCCCCAATTTTTTACCCCACATATGCGCCATTTTCTTGTTCTTCAAGAACGAGGGTTTTGGCTAAAATATCGTGTAGCCCTTGTTTTTTTCCAGAAAAAAAGGCAACTGGCCAAATGAGAATAGAGATACCTTTGGCAAGGTTTCTGCCTGTGGCATTAGCTAAAGATAACCTACCCCCCTTTTCGTCAGTTACTTTCAATTTCATAAGTATTTTCCCTAAAGTGCCTTGATATTTAGAACTTTCCATTCCAGCGAAGTATAACCATAACATGATAAGTGTTAGGAAGCTACTTTTAAACATTGTGCTAATCATGGAGATAATAAAAATATCCACCAAGAAGGCAGCAATACGAGACCATACACTTGCGTAACTATTTTTGCTAATGTAATTTCTAGTATTACTTCGTTTACTTTGGCGATTTGCTGTGAAGGAGCGTTTTTGTTTTTGCTTATTTTTTTTTGCATTAAAACGAGACAATTTGTAGTTCCAATAGAAGGTATCTACATTTTGCGCTAGAAAATCAGATAAAACGGCATCCTCACTAACAGGTATTGGTTTTTTCGTTTCAGGGTCTACATAATATAAATCCCACTCGCCTTGAAACAGTTTGTCATTTAGCCGTTGAGCAGAATAGATAATATCTTCAAAAGTATATTGTGGAGACACAACAATATGGGTTTCCTTATTTTTTCCCTTATCTACTAAAACGATGGGTTCGCGCAGGGATTCTGCTGAATAATCTCCTAGATCAATATTGTCAAACATGGTATGTGGTGAATTTAAGTATTTAGACATAAGATTTAAGACAGGAGATAACTCTTATTCTACTTAACAGTTTGTAGATTCTTGATTAGTAGATCAGTGATTCGGGCAAATTGATTGATAGCAATTATTTTTAAGTGAGTTGTGTAACGACAGCTTTAGCTGTTAAAGTCCTTATAAATAATTAATAATCAAAAATTGATAGCTACGAGAAAGTTCAAAAAATAACTTCCAATTTCTGATCTCTAATTGCTAATTTCTAAAAGCTAAATATCCAAAAATCTAAAGAGCTTTATAAAATCTTAAATCTCCTGTCTTACATCTTATATCTTTTTTTAAAAAAAAATATTTTGATGTATACTGTTAATAATGCGAAATATAGGGTAAAAAGTTTCCTAGTTTACCAAAAAAATGGTACAGCTTATAAGAGCTTATTTGGATTTCAGCATTTTCAGTTTCAAAAACGAAATCAACATAAACCATTTGACTGTTTACCAACTGCTTATTAAGACCACAATATCTTCCTTATGTAACGAACCAATTTGTCTAACTATAGGTTATATTACCATTTGCTAGACGTTTTATTAGCAAGATTGCTCTTGTAGGTTTGTTATTACACTTTTTTTTGTTACTTTTAGGTGCTAATTTTTTTATTCATTAAACTATCAATTAATGTTTGGGGATGTAAATACATGGTTAATGATTATTGTTGTGCTGGTAGGGGGGTATGTGTTGCTTTGTTTGATAATGTATCTGATACAAGAGCGTTTTATTTTTCATCCCGAAAAATTGCCGCGAAACTTCAAATATACCTATGAATATCCATTTGAAGAGATATTTTTAGAGCCAGAAGAAGGAGCATTGATCAATGGCTTACACTTTAGACTGCCTAAATCAAAAGGGGTTGTTTTTTATTTTAAAGGCAATTCTCGAAGCATCAAGGGTTGGGGTAAATTTGCGCGTGATTTTTTAGGTAAGGGCTACGATTTTTTTATGATTGATTATCGTGGTTTTGGAAAAAGTAGAGGCAAACGCACCGAAGCCATCATTTATCGAGATACCCAATTTGCTTATGAATATCTGAAAGAACAGTATCCAGAAGATAAAATTACCATTTACGGGCGATCCATTGGTTCGGGTTTTGCTGCAAAAGTAGCGGCAGACAACGTGCCACACAAATTAATCTTGGATTCTCCCTACCTTAGTTTCATTGATGCGGCTCGGCGATTTGTGCCATTTTTGCCTTTAACGAAACTCCTGAAGTATCATATACGTACTGACTTGTGGATTCAGGATGTGAAATGTCCAACTTATATTTTACATGGTACTAAAGACCGATTGATTCCATTAAAGGCAGGTAAAAAACTGGCAGATTTGGCCAAAGAGGGCTTTATTATTCCTATTGAAGATGCAGGCCACAACAACTTGCCCCGTTTTGCAGCCTATCACGACCATTTGTATGCAATTTTGCATGGTATCAAACGACAATACAGCCACAATAGAGGCATGAAATCTTCTTATGATTAGGCGTTTGGTACGAAAAAAAAGTGACAGATTTATACATAAAAAGTCTGTAGTTATGTAAAAATAAGTTTTTCCTTTATCCCAAAAACAACTTAGGCATAGCCATTCATTTTTCCACCAACTTCCTTTATGAATAGAAAAACACTGGCTCTAGTAGTCCCTTCTCTTACTTATGCTACCTTTTGCCTGTTAGCATCCAAGTTTCAGTCTAAAGTACTGTTACAGCCACATCATTTAGCGGATTCCCATACCTTTACCTTTGAACACAACATCCCTTTTGAGGAGTTTTATTTTGAAAACCCTCATACAGATATGAAAATCAACGCTTTGTATTTTAAAACACCCAAAGTTCCTTCTGATGGATTGGTGTTTTATCTACATGGTAATGCCACTAATTTGCAGCGTTATGGAACCTATGCCATAGATTTTGTAGATAAAGGCTATGATGTTTTGATGATTGATTATCGTGGCTTTGGAAAAAGTAAGGGAAAAATAACCGAAGAAGCAATTATTCATCGGGATGTGCAATATATTTATGAACAAATTTTGGCTACTTATCCTTATTCAGAAGACCAAATTGTTTTGTATGGCCGCTCGTTAGGAACAGGCATTGCCACCAAGTTAGCATCAAGTATTCACAACAATCCGAAAGCCTTGATGTTGGAAATGCCCTACTTCAATATTGCGGATGTGGCGAAGTATTATTTTCCCATTTTACCCTATGAAAAACTATTCAAATTCACCTTCCGAACTGATTTGTGGATTCAACAAGTAGACTGCCCTATTTACATCTTTCATGGCACACGCGATTGGATAGTTCCTTATAGTTCTAGCCAAAAATTTCGCCCTTATTTAAAAGAAAAAGATTGTTTTGTAACAATTAAAGGGGGGAGACACAAAAATTTGCGTACTTTTCCTTTGTATCATCAACAATTGCTTCACTTTTTACAGGGTGAACCCCAATAAGTAGAATACTCAAACTCACAGCGTACCTAAGTGCCAAGTACTAATTAATTATGCACAATTTTGTTCTAAAGTATTGATTTTAAGTGCTTAGACATAAGGTTTAAGACATAAGGTTTAAGACATAAGATTTAAGACATGAGGTTTAAGACATAAGATTTAAGACATAAGATTTAAGACATAAGATTTAAGACATGAGATGTGAGATAATTAACTCACTATTAATAATTTATGGCAAATTCAATAGCTGTTTAATTTTGTCTAGTTACTTAATTATACCTATAAAGAAAGTTGAAAAGTTAATTTCCAATTTCTAAACTCTAATCGCTTATTTCTAATCGCTAAAATCCAAAAGTCTAAATAGCCAAATATCAATTTTAGCGGCAAAGTGTTAGGAAGATAATGAAACATACTGAGGAAGCAAGTAGCAATTTTAAGACTTAGTAGTCTTTCAAGTTAATAATGTCGGGTATTTATAGAAGGTAAAATATTGATTATCAATTATTTAATTGAAGAAATTTAACCCGTCATTTTAACGTTGACTAACTACTTAGGGAGTATTTTACAGCCAAAAAACACAATAATCTGTTGTTTTTTTCATTGAAAAAAAGGAAAAAAATCTGACCTTATAAACTGGCAACAATTTATCCGCTAGTAAAACTATTTCTCCTAAGTAATATAACTTTTTAGTTAACAATATCTTTTTACTAAAAAAAGTAATGTCAACTTTATCTATTTCATATTGATAATCAATACAAAATTTGAAATCTATAATGTTTTGGAGAAAGTCCTTTTCTACATGAATCTACTGTTAGTTGTTAAATATAAAGGAACCAAAATTTAGAATTGTGGGCTTTTATGTTATTTTTGCGTTAAAATGGCCTTTTTTCAACAAAAAGATTGAAAGCAAAGTTAGTTTATTGATTTAATTTTGATATTTTTGACCCGAACTTTTTTTATCGAAAAATCAATAACTTGTTTAGTATACCAAAATAATTGATTGAATCGTAAAGCCACAGTAATTTTGTTTTGTGGAAAGCCAAAAAGGTGAGCAAAGCACAGGCAATTACTTCAATTAATTATTATAGGATTACTTATCGTGAATATACTCCCCATTTTTTTAGGAATAGGCTTAATCTTTTTTAAAAAAAAACACCTAAAAAAATAGCCTTGCAAATCAATTGTTAGGTGTTACTATTCACAATCAATATTCTTGAATTAAAACTTAATCAAATATTTTTAATAAAAAATCAAGTTATGAAAAGAAATTTATTAACAGTGATTTTGTTGAGTGCAATATTATGTCTCAATTGGAACACCGTTATGGCACAATGTGGTGGTACAACAGAAGGGCCTGTTAACACAACATTTTGTCAGGGAGTTTCAGTAGCAGATGATATTGTTGCTCAAACGATTCCTACTTCTGAGGAAACTGGTTTTGAGAACTATACTTTTGTCATCACCAGTACAGATGTGGTTGATGCTGATGGCAATGCACTCATCGTAGACTTATCAGATACAGGAGCCTATGATTTTACAGATTCTATTCCGGGCATGTATGGTTTTACAGGCTTCGGGTATAATCAAAGTCAGATTGATGCAGTAGCTACTTTTTTAAATGCTAATCCTCTTTTAGCAGGCGTTATTGGTTTGCCAGAGGAAGCACTTCCTTTACCTGAGCCATTACCTTTGATTGACTTGTTAAATATTGCGAAAGGATTAGTGGACGCTTTAACTATACCTAGTGTAGAAGGAGCCTTAGGTTTATTAGGTCCATTAGGGTTAACAGTAGATTTTTGCTTGGTAAATAGCACTACAGACCCTCTTTACACTATTACAGTAACAGATGATGCTTCGCAGTGTGCAGCACCAGTTGATTGCTCCATTACTTCGGGCGGTATGCCTGTAGGTTCTGGCTTAGAAACTTTCTGTTTGGATGCTAATATGCCTGAAGATTTAACAGCGATGACCATACCAACATCAGAGGAAACCAATGCAACAGACTATACTTTTGTAGTTACTTCTGATAATATTTTGGATGTGGATGGTAGTCCTGCTATTGTTGGTTTAACAGACGATGGTGCTTTTGATTTTACTTCACAGGCAACAGCTACAGGAACTTACCAATTCACAGGATTTGCTTATAATCAAGAGCAGATTGATGCTGTGGCAGAATTTTTAAATGCTAATCCTGCTTTGGCTGCCATTGTTGGTATTCCACCAGAAGCTTTACCTGTACCTGTGCCATTGGCACTTGCTGAATTATTAGATATTGCTAGAGGTGTTGTAGGTGATACCATTACAATTCCTAGTGTACTTACTGCGTTAGGCGCAGTAGAAGCAATATTGCCCTCAGACCTTTGTTATGCAGTAGCAGCTGAGGAGACGGTAAGCGTTGTGGAAGTTGTGGAATCTTGTGGCCCTGTTGCTCCAGACAACAACGACTGTAGTGGAGCATCGTTTTTATTCTTACCAGGTCCTGATGAGGCTGCTACTTACGGACCTTATGATAATACAGAAGCAACTAATGGAGATTCCGATCCTGCGCTTCCTGGCTGTTTTCCCGATGCATCTTTAGACAACACACTTTGGTACTCATTTATGGGAGATGGTAATACTTATCATATTTATACTACTAGAACTTGTCTAGGTTTTGACTTAACAGATGAAGAATACATTGATTTTGGGGATACACAATTAGCGGTTTATACAGGTGATTGTGGAGACTTAGCATTTGCTTCTACTTTAATTTCAACTGATGCTTGTAATGAAGATGATTCTACTGCTCCAGGTTATGAAACAGGTAACTATGTAGCGGGTATTGTACTTGCTACAGAAATGGGCGTTTCTTATAGTTTGATGATTGACGGTTATTTGGATGGCGAAACACCTTCTTTGGGGCAATACTGTATTCAAATGGAGCCTGTTACATTGGAAGAATGTACTGCTAATATTGAATTAGTTGCAGATCAAACACTAGAATATAGCCTTTGTCCTACAGATGTATTAGGTGGTGTCGTTTTAGTAGATGAAGCTACATTGGATTTTGGTTATGATTCAAATACATTACCTACTCAACAAGTGCGTTATGCTTATACTGCTGTAGATCCAGAAGGAGCGAATCCATTAAATTTAGGAAGTGACTACTTGGGTACTGCTACAGGAAATGCCATTCCAGCAGGTGGGTGTGATGGTACCGATGGTTTTGGACTTGGTTTTTCTGAACTTTGGGTAACTCCTATTACTGGTGGTCGCGATGCTGATGATAATATTGTAATTAGTAATACGTGTTTAGATTGGGCAAGTGAATCTGTACATGTTGTATTTGAGGTTTGTGGAGAAGGTGAATGTGTTGAACCTAATTGTGATAATTCATTTATTGAACTAGGAACAGAACAAGCTACCACGATTGATTTATGTCCAGGGGATTCAACTGAATTGCTTCTGAACTTAGAAACCATCAATTATGGAGATTATGTTACGGAGTTTTCAAGCCCTGTGTGGGTGGTTAGTAATGTGGAACCGGGAGATACTTACCCACCAGACCTTTCTAATGCAGAGGTTGAAGGGTTATTTGCTGGAGATACTCTATCTGTCAACCATAATCCAGATGTAAGCACCTTATATTATACTCCAGTAACCTATGCAGTTGTTAATTTTGATAACTCTCAATTCGTTTCTGACCCTTGCCAAGCAACAGGTCCAACAATTACGGTTAACTTCTTAACTTCAGAAGACGCTATTTGTCAGGTTGCTACTTGTACGGCAGTTGCTGGTACAATTGAATTAGCAGGCGGTGGCGATGCAATTACCACTTGTGCAGGTGATGGTAATCCTGACCCTGTTGATGTAACAGTAAGTGGCAATGCTGGTGAAAATAGTGCTTGGGTAATCACTGATGCTGATTTGAACATCTTAGGCTTACCTGAAGGTTTTCCTTTTGACTTTGAAGGTGCTGGTGCGGGTATTTGCTTAGTTTGGCATGTATCTTGGGATGGTGATTTAATGGGTGCTGAGGTTGGAGCGAATGCTGGTGATTTAGCTGGTGATTGCTTCGTCTTATCTAACTCTATTGAAGTTACTCGTCAAGAGTCTGGTGTTGATTGTAATCTTCCAACAGCTGATTGTCCAGAGTTAGGTTTGAATTTTGGCGATGCTTGTGATGATGGAAATGCAGACACAGAAAATGATGTAGTACAAGCTGATTGTACTTGTGCAGGTGACCCTATTCCACCTATGTTCGATTGTCCAGATATTTCTGCAAATATTGGCGATGCTTGTGATGATGGTGATGCCACTACAGAAAATGATGCCGTACAAGCTGATTGTACTTGTGCAGGTGTGCCTATTCCACCTACTTTCGATTGTCCAGATATTTCTGCAAATATTGGCGATGCTTGTGATGATGGTGATGCCACTACAGAAAATGATGCCGTACAAGCTGATTGTACTTGTGCAGGTGCGCCTATTCCACCTGAATGTACAGCAACAGCAGGTACTATCTCTACAAACTCTAACACAACTATTTGTGGAGGTGATGGCATTCCTGATGCTGTTGTTGTTACCTTAAATGGTGGTAGCGGACAGAACAGTGCTTGGGTATTAACTACTAACGACCTAGCCATCTTAAATGTAAGCGCAGAACCTAATTTCGATTTTGAAAGCGCGCCTCCGGGAGTATGCTTAATCTGGCACTTATACTGGGATGGTGACTTAACAGGTGCAGAACCAGGTAATAATGCTGCTGACTTAGTTGGTAATTGCTACTTCCTATCTAACTCTATCGCAGTTACTCGCCTACAGTCTGGCGTAGATTGTAATCTTGTAGATTGTCCAAACTTAGGATTGAATATTGGCGATGCTTGTGATGATGGTGATGCAACTACAGAAAATGATGCCGTACAAGCGAATTGTACTTGTCAAGGTTCTCCTATTCCACCTCAATGTACTGCCAATGGCGGTGTGATTAGTACTAATTCTAACTTGACGGTTTGTGTAGGTGATGGTATTCCTGATCCTGTAGCCATTACAGTAAGTGGCCAATCAGGTGACAACAACTACGGTTTTGTTATTACTGATGAAGATGGTTCTATCATCAATGACAATTTATTAACTGATTTTGAAATTGATTTTGAACAAGCAACAGGCGGTCTATGCATTGTTTATGGTATCTCTTTTGATGGTACTTTAACAGGCTTTGTAATGGGTGCTAACATTGGTGGTTTAGGTGGTTGTTTCAACTTATCTAACTCCATAGCAGTTACTCGCTTGCAATCTGGCGTAGAATGTAATTTATTTGATTGTCCAAACTTAGGAGCAAACATTGGCGATGCTTGTGATGATGGCAATCCAAATACACAAAATGATGCCGTACAAGCTAACTGTGTTTGTGTTGGTGTACCTATTTTCGACTGTCCAAATATTTCTGCAAATATTGGTGATGCTTGTGATGACGGTAATCCAAATACAGAAAATGATGCTGTGCAAGCCAATTGTGTTTGTCAAGGTTCTCCTATCGGTACTGTTGTTACGAGCTCTTCCATTGCTTTAACAGGTGGTGCTTCAAGCACAACTATCTGTGCAGGTGATGGCATTGCTGACCCAATTAGCGTTGATGTAACCAACTTAGGTAATGGCACAACACAATGGGTAATTACAGACGATGCTTTGAATATCCTTGCTTTACCTGCTGGCCCACCATTTGATTTAGAAGGTGCTGGTGCTGGCACTTGCTTAATCTGGTTAGTCAACTATGATGGCGCATTAGGCGGTGTTGAAGTAGGTGGTAATGCAGGCAATATTACTGGTAATTTCGCTCTTTCTAATCAAATTGATGTTGTTAGAGTACCAGCTATATCTGTTATGTTAAATGAAGTTTGTAATGCACAATCAGGCACTTATATTGTACAGGTAAACATTACTGGAGGTACAGGTAACTACACTGTTTCTGGTGATGTATCTACTACAGATGCCAATTTTGATATTGGTCCAAAATCTGATGGCGAATCCTACACTATTTTAGTAGAAGATGGTTTATGTCAAAGCTTTGCTTTCCAATCTGGACCAATTATTTGTACTAAAGGAGGAGAAGATTGCACGAACAGCGCAGGAGCTATTAATCTACCCGGTGGCGGTGGCAGTCTTGAAGTAAACATCGGCTGTGGCGATGGCGACCTAAATGTTTCGGCTAGTGGTGTAAGTGTAAGTAATGGCAGCATTTTAGTGTATGTATTAAAAGATGGCAATGGCAATGTAGTGGCAGTAAGTTCAGATGGCAACTTCTCTAGCAATCTATTTGCCGAAGGCGAATCATATACAGTAAATACAGAAGTAGGTGTTGACAGTGATGGCGATGGTAGACCAGATGCAGATGACGAGTGTTATGAAGAATCTCCAAGCGTTCCTATAGCTGTAGTTGACGATAGCCCAGAAATTTCAGTGATGGTAATATCTGGCGGTGGTCCTTTTAAATGTACTGCGGTTCTTACAGTAAGTGGCGGTACAGGTCCTTATACCGTAGTTGGTACAAACGGCACCTATTCAGGTAATATGAGCGAAGGCAACCCTGTAACATTTGACTTTGAGGAACTACCTATTGACGAAGATGGTGCAGTTACCTTTACAATAACTGTTACCGATGCCAATGGCTGTACAGTTACACAAACCTATATTTACGATGCAGAAACTTGTATGATATTGCCTATCGAATTGGGCTATTTTGAAGGTGAGGTAATAGTAGAAGGTAATTTGTTGAAATGGATGACCTTATCAGAAATAGATAATGCTACTTTCTTAGTAGAGCGTTCTTTAGACGGTACTAACTTTGAAACTATTGCAACGCTTGAAGGTGCAGGAACATCTTTTGTACCTATTAGTTACCAATACTTAGACAAAACTGCTCCTGCTGGCGAAAGCTACTACCGTTTAACACAAGTAGATTTCAATGGCGATTCTTCAACTTCCAACACCATCGTATTAGTAAGAGGTGAAATTGAATTTGGTATTAATACAGTGAATCCAATTCCTGTAGTTGACGTAATAAACGTTAACTTTACCATTCCTACAAATACCGAAATTAACATCAACTTATACGATTTAACTGGTAGATTAGTGCAAAATGCTAGAGTAGCTGCTCAAACTGGTTTGAATAGTTGGACAACAGACATGAGCAACTTTAGCTCAGGCGTTTACTTCTTATCTATTGACAATGGAACAGAAAGCCATACAGCTAAAATTATCAAAAAGTAATTTTTAAATGATTCGTTGAATGAATATTTGATGTTATTCAACAGTCTGAAAAATAATTATTGAATCGCAAATCCCCAAACTTCAAGTTTTATTGAAGTTTGGGGATTTTTTTTATCTTGTATCTTATCTCTTACAATCTAACTAAACATGTACTTTTTAAAAACAAAAATAAAAGCCAACAGCATCAACAATCTATCCGATGGACGTTACTTTTCCACCTTTGCCGAATGGGTCGGCTTCAATTTTAACCCCAACTCAACGCAAAGCGTAGACATTGCAACAGCCAAAGAAATCGCAGGATGGCTACACGGCCCGCGCATTGTCGGAGAGTTTGACGACCAGCCATTGACACGCATCAATGAAGTGGCCGAAGCCCTACAATTAGACACTGTACAAACCGATATAGACCTAGACTATACAAAACTACACCCCAATATTTCGACCATTATAAAGCGAGTTGTGATAGACGACACAATAGATGCCGACCGCTTGGAAAGCATTTTAATGAGTGGAACAGGCATTGCCTATTTTTTATTAGATTTTGTAGAAAAAAACAGCTTGTGGAAGGATATTGAAAAGCATCAGGCATTGAAACCTGCATTTTTGCAAGAGCTATGCGAAGAATATCGGATTATTTTAGCACTGCCATTCACCTCTCAGAATGTGCTTTCAATTGTAGAGCAAACCCAGCCTTTTGCCATTGCCCTAGCAAGTGGCCAAGAGGAAAAAGTAGGCATCCGAGCCTTCGATGAGTTAACAGCCATTATTGAGCAGTTGGAGGAAGATTAATTTACCTTGATAATGGTATATTAATCTTTTCTTTCTATTCAAAACATTGATTTGACTAAATGCTCCTCATCAAAAACGCTGAACCATAGATTAGTGATTAGGTGTTTTTTGATAGGGAGCATTTTTTGTAATTTCTGTAACGAAGGCTTTATCCGTTATATCTTCTGTAGGTCGTTAATAATTAGTAATTTAAAAATATATTAAAATTAAATAAGTTGCTGCCAGTTTTTATTTTTTAACAGCTAAATATCTGAAAGGCTAAATAGCCAACTACGCATAATTTTTTATCAATACTTCATCAATTGCGCCTCTTTTTTGGGCATTAGAATT
>JAHDHV010000110.1:0-2684 GCA_020631155.1 Bacteroidota bacterium
ATAAACCAAAGGAAAAGGTTAAGTTATCCTACAATGAACAGCGAGAATTTAAGCAATTGGAAAAGGATATTGAGGCTTTGGAAACGGAAAAAGCGAATTTAGAAGAACAATTAAATACGCCAAATGCACCACATGAGGAATTGATGCAATGGTCACAGCGTATCGGTGAAATCATGGAATTGTTGGATGAAAAAGAAATGCGTTGGTTGGAATTGAGTGAGTTTGTGTAGGGGTTTGGAAGGTTGTAAAATTTTGGAGTTTGGAAGGTTACAAAGTTACAAGGTTTTAAAGTTTTTATTTTTTTTAATGAATTTTAAATCTAATGCTTTTTGTCTTGTTAGTCAAAAATATACAAAATTCAAAGAGGTTATTATTTTTTTTATCAATAAAATAAAAGGCGAAAAGTCAATTTAGCTCCAAACTCTAATAAAATTGGAAAGTTTTAAGGTTGTAAAGTTTTTTAGGTCTTTCTAATGGTTGATTTTCAACAAAATAAAAGCCTTTAAATTCTTGATAATCAGAAACTTAAAGACTTTCATTTAAAGTGTTAATTTTAGACTTTTTTTTAAAAAAAAATCAACGACTTAATTCAAATTTCTAACTTCTAATATCTATCAGCTAAAAATCTAAAAGTCCAAAAAGCTATTCAGGGTGTAAACGCGCTTGACGAGCGAGTAATTGCTCTTCGGATTCTTCGCGCTCTGGATCAGGTACGCAACAATCAACAGGACAAACGGCAGCACATTGCGGTTCTTCGTGAAAACCTTTGCACTCCGTACATTTATCGGGAACAATGTAATAGTAATCTTCCTCAATAGGTGCAAATTCTTCGTCTACCTCAACCATTCGGTTTGCTCCATTTTCGAGGCTGTCATTTTCCAACTTCACTTTTCCTGTAACCGTTGTTCCATCAGACATGCGCCATTCAACGCCCCCCTCATAAATCGCCGTATTCGGACATTCTGGCTCGCAAGCCCCACAGTTGATACATTCATCAGTTATCATTATAGCCATAGCTTCTATTTTTTTCGTTTACTAATTTCGTTTTTTGCTACCTTTGCACAGCAAGGTATTTGAATTAATTTGTTGGGTTATTTTAGAGTTTGGAAGCTTGTAAAGTTTTGGAGTTTGGAACGTTGTAAAGTTACAAGGTTTTAAGGTTTTTTATTTTTCTTAATAAGGAAACAATACCTATTTTTCCTTTAGTCAAAGATAAGTGCCAAGCACTAATTAATTGTGCACAATTTTGTCCTAAAGTATTGGCTTTCATTGTTTTAATCAAACAAAGAATCCCATTTAATTATTGTTCAGTACTTATATGAAGTTTTAAAAAAATTATTTAGTTGTAACTAACAAACTAAAAGCCTAAAACAAACTGAGTTCAAACCCTAAAATTATTGAGTTGTTGAATTATTCTGAGCTAGTAAGTTTATAAACAAAATTGTGTAAATACAAAATCTTACATCTTATGTCTTAAATCTTATATCTCAACCTTATGTCTTAAATCTCAACTCACTTAATAAAACGATATTGCTATAATAAAGTTGGCATCTTTTCATCAGAAATACAACTTTTAGTTCATTTTTTCTCTTTTTTTTAAAAAACAAAACAACATTAAGTAAAAAAATATGCATACAGATAAAAAAATAGAGCTGTTAGTACAATTAGGTAAAGACTTACAACAAGATTCAACGGATTTAAATAAAGTCTTACAATTGGCTCATTACGACAATTTATGGTTCACCTTAGCAAGCATGAAAAAAGCGATTCGAGCAATTGTTCAGAACTATTTGAATGAAGAAAAATTGCGGGAATGGCTGGCAAATTATACTTTAAACACCCAAAATCGAGAGCCTTATACAGTGGGTTTAGTGATGGCAGGAAATCTACCCTTAGTTGGTTTGCATGATTTTTTATGTGTATTGTTTAGCGGACATCGAGCGCAAATTAAACTATCCAATAAAGATAAACGATTATTTACCTATATTTATTACTCTTTATTAGAGTTAGAGCCTGACTTAAAGCAATACATCCAAATTGCTCCAAAACTCTCCGATTTTGATGCAGTTATAGCTACAGGCAGCAATAATTCAGCGCGCTATTTTGAACATTATTTTGGTAAGTACCCTCATATTATCCGCAAAAACAGAAGCTCTGTAGCCGTTTTAACAGGCAAAGAAACGCCTGAACAAATAAAGCAGTTAGGCATAGATATTTTTCGATACTTTGGATTAGGGTGTAGAAATGTGTCTAAAGTTTTTGTTCCCGTTGGCTACGATTTGGCTTTTTTACTAGACAATCTAAAAACGTATAGCAATGTGATGTTGCACTCCAAATACAAAAGCAACTATGACTATAATCGCTCCCTTTTATTGATGAATCAAGAAGAACATTTAGCAACTGAATATTTGATGTTGTTGAAACGAGAGGCGGTCTCCTCTCCTACTGCTGTTTTACACTATGAAACGTATAAAAACGAATATGAACTAGCCAATCGTCTAACAGAGCAGGAAGCAGAGATACAATGTATTGTCGGCGATCCTAATTTTCACAGCAATTGTATTCCATTTGGGCAGGCACAAAACCCACAATTATGGGACTATGCCGACAAGGTAGATACGATGAATTTTTTAATTGCTTTGCCTGAAAAAAAATATTCGGATGTGTGAATTGAGGGAATTGTT
>JAHDHV010000110.1:2784-14783 GCA_020631155.1 Bacteroidota bacterium
TCATTCCCTGACGTACCATCATTAGGCATATCATTCATTTTAGAACCTAGTGTAATGATGTCGTTGATAGGCGTTAAGCCTTCCATATCTTGATCAAAAATATCTAAATTAGTAAACTTCGCATATTGATGGATAAATCGCACTTTCACTTTATCCAGCGCGCCATTTCTATGTTTAGCAATGATAATTTCCGCCGTTCCTTTGGTTGAATGACCTTCTTCGTCCTGATCAAAGCCATAATAATCGGGACGATAGAGGAAAATTACCATATCTGCGTCCTGTTCTATAGCACCACTTTCCCTTAAATCGGATAGCTGCGGACGCTTATCTCCCCCCCTTGTTTCCACCGCACGACTCAACTGCGACAACGCAATCACAGGAACATCCAATTCCTTCGCAATACTTTTCAGGGAACGCGAAATCATACTAATTTCCTGCTCGCGATTGCCCCCTTTTTTATCGCCGCCACCACTCATCAGTTGTAGATAATCAATGATAATCATTTGAATATCATGTTGCATTTTCAAGCGTCTGCACTTTGCTCGCAACTCAAAAATATTGAGCGCAGGTGTATCGTCAATATACATTGGAGCTTCGGAAAGTTTGTCAACCTGTTGCGTCAGTTGCACCCACTCGTGCCGTTGCAAATCGCCTTTTTTCAATTTTTCCCCTGATATGCCTGTTTCCGATGAAATCAAACGATTAACTAACTGCAAAGAAGACATTTCCAAAGAAAATATAGCAATTGGTCGCTTAAAATCTACCGCCGCATTGCGTGCCATAGACAATACAAAAGCCGTTTTCCCCATCCCAGGGCGTGCTGCCAGAATAACTAAATCCGACTTTTGCCAGCCCGAAGTCAAGCGGTCTAAAGCAGTAAAACCAGATGGTATTCCTACCAAACCCTCTTCCCTGTCTTTCAAAGACTCCAATTGTTTGATGGCCTTTGTTACAAGGTTGCTCATGCTATCATAACTACGGCGCAGATTCTGTTCTGTAATAGAAAAAAGGTTCTGTTCAGCTTTATCTAGTAGCTCAAACACATCCGTTGTTTCCTCATAAGCATCTTTAATCACAAAATTAGACGTGCGAATTAATTCTCGCAAAATATATTTTTCCGAAATTATTCTAGCGTGATGCTCAATATTAGCAGTAGAACCTACGCGATTTGTTAAGCGAGTAACATAGAAAGGACCACCTACAGCATCCAGTTTTCCTAATTTCCGCAATTGCTCTGTAACTGTCAGGATATCAACGGGTTGTGATTTCCCAAACAGGTCATGAATCGCTTCAAATATATGCTGATGTGCTTCTAGATAAAAGCTTTCTGGTTTTAAAATATCTATTATTTCGGCTACAGCATCCTTATCTAGCATCATGCCACCTAATACAACCTCCTCTAGATCGCGTGCTTGCGGCGGTAATTTATCGAACACATAGCTCGACAAATCCGCTTTTTTAGAGCGAGCACCAAATTTTCCCGTCAATCTCGTCCTTGATTCCGACTGTTCAGCCATTAGATATTTATTATGAAAAAGTGAATAATATTTTTAATTTGACAACTGAGTAAGTTTTATTAATATGTTTCATTATCTTCCTAACACTTTGGTTGTAAGATTGCTTTTTAGCTATTTAGACTTTTGGATATTTAGCTATTAGAAATTAGCCGTTAGATATTAGAAATTAGCTTTTTTGTTGATTATCATATTTTTATATGCGACTTAATATTGTTATTTGAATGCGAATCAACGAATCACTAATCTACTAATCACGAATCAACGACCTATTAAAGAACGAATCACTGATCTACGAATCACGAATCAACGAATTGTCAAATTCCTACAAACTGTTTGGTTAACATAGTACTCAATTAAAAACTTACCTTAACTCTTAACTACTATTTTACCCTTATTTAAACAATATAAAAATAAGGCCAAAAAGTGAATTGTTTAAATTTTAGCTATTTTTTTGAGTATTTTTTTAGCATAATTCTTTTAAAGATAGCTAAATGACACATATTTACGCCATCACCAAGCCTATTTACTTGTGTAAAGTTACTCTTAATATAAGCATAAAATGGCAAAAATGGATGGAAAAATATCAACAACTTATGGGGCTTATCCACTCTAATTCGAGTTTATCCACAGCTTTATCCACAAAAATGCCAGCTTGTGGATAAGTATGTGGATGAAGGGATAGTGATTGTTGATAACTTATCAAGGGAATTGCTTTAGACTTTAAAACAAAAAAATATTATACATTAATATATTCATTAAATTCAACTCATTGTTAGCAAAAACAAAATGTTTGGTTAAAAAGTAGTATACAGGAAACTCTCCTACCCCAAACTCCTTGCTAACAAAGTATGAAAATGATGTACCCCTTTCTCCTGTGTTGGCGAAAAACGTCCCCGATGATAGAGGCGCGAAGTAATGCCTTTTTGTACGCCTTCTACCACCTGTTTTTCATATTGGTAGGTTTTGTTTTTTTGAGATAAAAAGGGAGTTGTAAAGATAGGGAAAGGTGTTAGAAAATGAACATATATTGATCAAATTTTGATAGCCTATAATTCTAAAAATGTGTTAAAGCTCTTGCAATTATTAAATGTTATTATTATTTTGCAATAGATCATTTTTTTTTTGGTTTGTAAAACACTGTTAATGAATTTTTTTCAAAAAAATATAGTTTCAAGCTAAAAAACTTAGATTTCAAACAATTTTGAAATACAAATAGTTAAAGCCTCAAATTAAATTATAAAAAAATGATTTTAGATTACATTCACGGTCACTAGTGTAATAAATAGTTACAAAATTCAAAGCTCATTGTGTTGATTATTAAATACTTACAAAAAAGCGACTACTATGAAAACAGATTTAAACATTCCTGAGCAAACTTTACAAGAATTTGAACAATATAAAAACTTACCCCTACCTGTTTATTTGGTAAGTAAAGAGGGGAGATTTTTAAAGTATAATAAAGCAGCACAAGTATTTTTTGATTTACCAGAAACTCCTTCTCCTTTAGACAATATTACCAATTTTTACAATAATCAAAAAGATAGAGATAGTTTTATAAAAAAATTAACTGAAATGCCAGATGGCGAATGGCTAAGAAATAACTTATTAGACTTATCCATCAAAGGTGAAAAAAGATTTGTAAGGGATTTTTCGAAAGTTATCCATAACCCAACAAATAATAATTTAGTAGCTCTATTATGTACTGCTGTAGAATTGACAGAAGAAGAGCGTTATCATAAATTATTTAAAGAACTTCCAGTCGGCATTTTTAAATTTAACAATAGTGGCAAACTAGAATTTGCTAATCCCAAATTTTTAGAAATGCATGGCTATCAATATTTAGAAGAGGTCAAAGGCAAAACCATAGATTTTTTTGTAGAGGAGAAAGAAGAAGCAAAGAGTCTTCTTAAAAAAATTATTGACGATGGGGAGATTATAAAGGAAAGAGTGGAACACCGTCGAAAAGACAGTAGTACCTTTACTGCCTCCATCAATGCAGTTGCTTTAAGGGAAGACAGTAACTGTAAAGGTTGTGAGGGTACCATTACAGATGTAACAATAGAGGAAATATATAGTAAGTTGATCAATGAAGTACCTATTGGGTTATATAAGGTGAGAATTAATTCTAAAGGGGAACATATTATTGTACACTGTAATCAATATTTTGCTGAAATATGTGGGGCAAGTGACAAAAATGAATTAATTCGTAAGGATATTCGAAACTATCATGGCTCAAAGGAAAAGTTTGAAAAATTTGTAACAGCTTTAAACAAAGCAGAGCAAAAAGGAGAACATTCCGTTGATCATATTATTGAAGCCTATGATAAAAGAGGCAAATTAAGGAAATATCAAGTACGAGCGAAACTACTTAAAGATAAGTATGACAGAACAATAGGTAGAGTGGGTGCGGAAAAAGATGTTACTGATTTTTATCTTTTAAAGGAAAGGTTAGACCGTTTAACTTTAGATATTGGGAAAGTGCTTCATGCTTATACCTCCACTTTAGTTAATTCTACTCAAACAATGCAAGCTGTCATTCGCTCTCATAGTATTGAGGAACAGGCATTAAATGGTAAAATAGCTAATCACCAACTAACAGAGCGATTAAATCACCGCATTACTATATTAGAAACTGCCATTGAAAAACTATTGACATCAAATGAGGAATTAAAGCAAATTCCTGAAAATGTCAATAATAAAATTAGATTTTACTTAGAATTGCTAAAAAAAGAGCAAAAACAAGAATTTTCCTTACAAAGTACTGGCATTATTAGAGACGTTGCTATTCATCTAGTGAAAATACTTAACAAACATGCAAAAACAAAATTTCCTAGAGAGTTAACTAAAAATATTCGCCGAAATTTATCGGAATTATTGCGATATGCCAGTTTATTGACCTTAGAACAAGGCGTTAATGTAGCAGTAGATATGAGTGTAGAGGTCAATCATTTACGAGACTATATTATGTCAGGACATAAAGTTAGTGGAGAAAAAGAGGCTGTTGACCTTGTTGGCTTAGTCTATGGCATTGTTAAAAATTTAGACGAATATGCTGTTAGGCGAGAGGTAGAGGTTCGTATTACCCCTAGATATGGTAGAAAAATATGGATAGAAGCTTATGAACGGGACTTTACAAGGGCTTTATTTAATGTTATTCATAACGCTATTAAATACAGTTGGAAACGCACTAACAGAAATATCGTAACAAAACGGGAAAGAGCTTGGATTGCTATTGATATTTCTAAAACCAGAACAACAACTATTATTAAGGTCGAAAATTGGGGAGTTGGCATCACAAAAAAAGAGGTAAAAAACAATTATGTTTTTCAATTTGGCTATCGAGGGGTATTATCTAGTGATAAAAAACGTCCTGGAACAGGCATTGGTTTAGCAGATGCTAAAGAAGTGATAGAACAACATAATGGAACTATATCCATTACTAGTGAACCAACAAAAGGAGAACGAGTAGCTCCAAATAAACAACCCTACTTAACAATTGTTACCATTCAACTACCAAATATTATATCATTACCAACTTAATTTAAAATAATGAAAAGGTGCAAAGTTTTGTGGATAGAAGATGCAGCAGAAACAGATATGTATCACTTAGTCACCCCTATTTATGTAAGTGGAGACTATGATTTAGATATTGCTGCCAATGTAAGTGAAGCTATTTTTTATTTAAAAAGCGAAGCTTATGATGTGATTATTGTAGATATACGAATACCACCAGGGCTTGACCCTGAATGGCGAAAACGTTATCAAGAATTAGAACCACAAAATGCAGATAGATTGGGTTTTGAATTATTAAAAGAGTTATTTCATAAAGATTCTATTAGAAAAGATTTACCTCCTCCTAACCAAAGGCAAGAACGTTATGGAGTATTTACCATAGAACGACAAAACGAATTACATCCTCCCTTTTTGAAAGACTTAAAGATTAAACACTATCAACAAAAAACAGCAACAATGCCGCATACTGCTTTAATAGACTTTATTCAGGACATTCTTGAATCATTATCAAAATAAAAAAGCCTTCATTATGGATAACATACTACTATTAGAAACACTGAATACAGAGCATATGGTTATGGTAGAAAAAATGGTCATTCCAATTGTTCTCTTTTCATTAACTATCATCTATAACATTTATAATGGCTTACCACCAGAATTAGTCCATTTCAAACAGCGAATTCAGGACAAAAAAGAATTCAATAAAATAATATTCATACTCTTTATTGCTAGCATTTTTATAATTCTAGATACAAAAATAGTTCATTTCATAGAAAAACATATAGCTAATACCCAACAAACTACTTTATTAACAAAAACAGCAATAAAAGAAGCATATTATATCTTATTGTATTTTGGGCTAATCTACTACTTGTACAGTTATATATATAAAGATATGACTAAGAAAAGAAATTACTTTGAAGAAGTTATCAATGGGATAAGTGAAGATATTAAAAACTTCAATTCACTATCTAGAAATAGTAACCAACAATTAAAAGATGATTTGTACAAATTAATAAATGATCTAGGTCATTTAGGAGAATTAGCTACTAATAATAAACAAACAAATAGTGTAATAAGAAAATTAAAACAAATACTCCATATAACATATGATGATTTTAATCTTGAGTATGACATCTTAAACAAGATTATTGATGCTTTATATAGTAGCCTTTTAGAATGTAACACACAAAAAGACAATATATTAGAAGCCCTTAAAATATACACAAATATAATTATAGAAGCAAATAATACAACAAGTAACTCTAATGATGAGCTTGATATAAAAACACTTAATTCCTATACTGTTCAAATTGCTGACTATGCAATGAAAAATGAAGATTACAATATTGTGAATAAAACTTTAGATATATTCAAATGGATGCCTAAATCTGAGAATAAGTTTTTTAAAATTGGCTTGTTAGCTTTAGAAAAGCAACAGTATGACATTACACTAAAAGCAATTAATGAAATGGAAAGTAAATATCATAAAGGATGTATCCATTCACTTTATAATTATTTAGGATTACTAATGCATTTTAGAGATGTAGGCCCTTCAACAAAAAAGGAAACCCAAAAAAGAATGAATAATATATCATACTCTAATGATACATTAGAAAAAGCTATAGAATTTCATGTAAGCAAAAGCCACTTCCTAACTGCCGATAAACTACTACTATTACAAGAAGAACTCTTTCCTGCTAAAATGAATCCCAAAATAAAAGGAATTAATACAACTATACAACCTAATGACATACCCTTTCCTCAATACAATACATCTAATCAACATGTTATAAACCAACAAAATAAAACAATAACAGTAGATGAGCATCTTTCTCCTTATATAAACTCCTCACCTCCTCCCTCATCAAAAAAAACAGGTTGGGAAAGATTCAAACAATGGCTCAAAAATCTATTAGATTCAACAAAAAGCATATTCTGGTAAATGCCCACACACTACCCCCCCACAAAAACCGCCTTTCGCTTTTCAATAAAGGAGCGTACACCTTCCTGATAATCAGTTGTATAGCCTGCTATTTCTTGGCAGTAGGCTTCGTATTGCAGCATTTCGTTGAGGTCGGATTGTAGGGATTTTTGCAGCATTTTTTTAATCAATCCGATGGCTCTTGTTGGGGCTTTCGCGAAATAGTCGGTGATTTTTTTCATTTCGGCATCTAGTTCTTCGTGTGGCACGACTCGGTTGACTAAACCTAATTCGAGGGCTTCGGCGGCTCTTACTTTCGAGCCCATTGTGCAGAGTTCAAAGGCTTTTTTGCTGCCCACAATGCGTGGCAAAAAGTAGGATGAACCCGAATCTAAGACCAAACCGATGTTGACAAATACTTCAATAAGGGAGGCTTTTTCCGAAGCAATAATCATATCGCAAGCAAGGGCGAGCGAGCAACCTGCGCCTGCTGCTACCCCATTTAATCGGCAAATAACGGGCTTTTCCAATTTGCACACCGCCTTAATCATGGGGTTGTAGTTATTGATAACCGAATCGCCGAGATTGCGCTTGCCGATTTCTCCTTTCACCGATTTTAAATCCTGCCCCGAACAGAAGGCTTTACCTGCACCTGTTAAAACAATCACGCGCGCTTTGGGGTCTTTGCCCGATTGTTTCAAGGCTTTGGTTACTTCGGCGTTCATTTCGGGTACAAATGCATTGTATCGCTCTGGCCGATTTAGGGTGATAGTGGCTACTCCATCAGTTAAATTATATAGTATATGTTTAAACATTTTTTCTTTTATTTATATGTAATAAAGATTACTTAGGCTGCTTCAATAATTTACGCTTTTGCTAGGGATTTTTTTTGTTAAAAACAGTCGTAAAAGTAAGAAATTTTAACACTTTTAGCAATGATATAAAAACATATGGTCATATATTTTTGTTAGTTTAAGAAGGGATAGACATAAGATGTGAGATATAAGACATAAGATTATTTAATTACTCCGAAATCTTATATAAATTCCAATCTCCCTTTTTGCGTTCTTCCTTTAAAGTTTACTATACATTTGTTAACACTCACTTTACATCACTAAAATTATTTAGCCTATGAGTAATTCTACAATAATCAATTGAACCAGTCGCCTTTGTTATTTTGCCCTGTACTTCGTTGAAAAGCCTCACCCGTAGAAGTCGTATTGCAATACGTCACTACAGCTATGTCTGCGTTTTTCGCCTCGTACAGTTCAAAATTACTTTGGCTTTATAGTTCAATTAATTATTTTCGTATTATCAAAGTTTACAAACAAGTACGATTATACCATAAAGTTTTCCCTCAACATTCCTCTTTACATCTTAAACCCCCATACTCTAAACAATTAAACTGCCATCTTATGAAAACTCTAAGTCGTATCCTAATTGTTAACCTACTTTTATTAGCCATCTGTTCCATTCTGTTGAGTGGCTTTGCAGATACAGGTCTAACCATCTTTGCGTTTAGTGTCGTTCAGGCTTGTGTGAATCTAGTAATGAGTGTTATTTTTTTCATTAATGATAAAGCTATATTAGTTAAAGCCTTCATTGCCAGCACTTTAATCATCCCAGTTATTGGCTTTTCGCTATGTGTAGGTCTGCTGTAGTAGCCTCTAATCTCAAAAATCACCAACCAATAAATTACAACCACGAATATCGCTATTATCCATTCGTCCAAGCACTTCAAAACTGCCATCTTCATAACATTTTCCCAAATCACTTGTCGCCAAAAAAGCGCAGGAATGAATATTGGCTAAATCTATGATGTTAATAGCTCCTGCACGCCCATAACCCAACTGTTGCATGGGGTCGGTCACTTCACGAATGAGGACTTTCATAGTGGGTGGGCAGTAAAATAGACCATTACCCTTTGAATAAGCCTGCGATAACAATTCGGTCATCCCATATTCCGAGTGAATCGCTTCAACGCCAAAACCTCGACACAAAATTTCGTGCAAAGCAGGGCGTATCAACTCCTTACGCCGTCCCTTCATGCCTCCCGTTTCCATTACAATCGTATGTTTTAAATTCAAATCATACTGCTCTGCCAAATCCCATAAAGCAAAAGATACGCCTAATAAAATGGTAGGTTGCTGCTGTTCCTCTAGCTCTAACACTGCCTGCACAAGTCTTTCATAATCAGATAAATAAAAGCCACTTTTTGAATGTTTACTTTTAGTGATTAAATGCTGCGCCATATAGACTAACGAAGAACCTTCACGCTCTAAATAAGCAGGTAAGAGAGCTAATAAACAATAATTTTCTATTTTCCTGTAAAAAAAGTTAAAAGCATGAGTAAAACTTTTTTCATATAAATTTAGGTCTAACAAATGATGTTGACTGGTCGTTTGTCCTGTGGTGCCGCTGCTACTAAATGTTTTTTCAATTGCTCTATCTCCGCAAGTAATGGTCTGAGTTTTAAACAGTTCAATCGGTAAAAATGGAATTTGCCTTATCTGTTGAACGTCTTTTGGGCTGATATTTAAATAATGAAGAAATTGCCGATACACTGCACAATGCTCCGCTTGATGATAAAACAAATGCATTGCATATTCATCAAATTGTTTTTTTGTGATTGTAAAAATCTTTTTTTTGAAGGTGATGGGATGGAGCATAATAGGATTACTTGACAACAGTTTTTAGATAGGTAATTAAGCATTCAGGTGTTTCTGCATATTGGGAAAATTGCATCAACATATCTGACATTGATAAGCTTGATTTTCGCTTTTTAGGAAGGTATTTTTTCTCATTTGCTGCATCTTCAATAAGGGCATTGAGCATTTTATATAAAAATTCTAATTCGTATTTGCCTCGAAATACTTTACATTGGTCTACTGCTCGGAAAGCTTCAATTTTTTCTTGTAATACTTCATCTGGAATGATAGGAGCTTTGGCAAATTGCTTGCTTGTGGTTATTTTTTGTAGGTCATATTTTTGAGTAATTTTTTCTAAGCTAAAGACTACAAAACCTTTGGGTAGGGTATCATTTAATGTTATATCTAATTTTTCCCCTGTTTCATGTCTAATGGTTCTTAAACAAGCTATCCAACTATTCAATAATAAAACGGCTTCGTGAAATTCTTTTTGCCTTTCCTTATATAATTCTACACATTTTTCAAAGGCTTCATCAACTACATTTAATGCAAAAGCACTTTGCAATATTTCCTTAAATACTTCAACAGAAACATATAGATTTTCTACAGAATAACAAGGTGTTTCGTAAATGGGTGGACTCATGGGTGCAAGTGGTGGGTCAAAATCTCTATCCACAAAATACGCTTTTTTATATTTATCGTATTCTCGATGATAATTGATCAATTTATGAACCTTTAATACTTTTTCTTTTCCCTTACAATCAATTAAAAAATACTGTTCTTTACAATAGGTTTTAATTCGAGAAATATAATAGGTACTATCATCCTCTCCTTCAAAAAAACAAAACAATCCTTCCTTATTCTGCCGAATGTGTTTATCGAAATATTGATAGGCAATATTATTGGCTTTTTCTCTTTCGATTTTTACGCGCTCTATATAATCCTCCATAATTATTTAGCAGTTACTTTTTCGGGTTTAGTTGGTTCTATATATTGATTCAATCCAATGGTATATTTATCTAACTCATTTTCAAAGATAAAGGGCGAATGTGTTGCAGCAATCAATAAAGCGCAATTATTGGATTTTAAAATATCGGGTAACAATTCTTTTTGCCAAAAAATAGATAAAGACAATTCAGGCTCATCAAAAATAATGATTAAATCCTTTTCTTCTGTTAAATAAACTTTAGAAAAAATAGAAATGATTTGCTTTTCACCAGAGGATAAATCTTTTAATGATAAACGCTCATCTACCCCATCCATTTGTAAATAAATAGCAATATTGCTTTCATCATAAATAACCTTTTTATTGATTAGATATTTATTACAAACATCTCTAAACTGCTTAATGGTATTATCGGGAACTCTTTGTAAATCATAGACTTCTATCAGTTTTTGCAAAAAATACAATAAGGATTTGTCTGTTTCACTAGCCATTTTTTTACTCTGAACTAAGTCTATAATTCGTTGTTTTTCTGTATTAGAAATTTGTTGTCCAACTCTTGCTAAAATAATTTCAATATCCTTGACCTCAATTTTAGCTAATAAATTCTTATCTAATTCGGGAAAACCTTTGACCAATTGTGATAATATTTCTCCAGAAATTTTAGAAAAGCCTTCTTTAGATAATTTATCAATATTATCTGTATAATTTTGAAAGCGTTCTTCTACATCCTCCATTCCAAAATTAATTAAACTATTCCTAAAAAAGTTATTGTTAATTTCTGACTCTGAATAACCTAGATTTTGTAGGTCTGTTTCTATACGGCGATAGGTTGGAAAATATAAAATAAGATTCCCACAAGCATTTCTATTATTAGCAAAATTATCTTGTGGTAGTAAACCTTTCAAAATATCTAATAAAATATTTACCTTATCTCCACCTTTAATATTTTCGGGCAACTTAAAATTAGCTAGGTCATTAATATTAATTTCTCCATCTTTTACCCTTCCAATGAAAGATTTCACATTATCTACACCACCAAATATGTTAGAAAACAGAACCTTTGCAGGTTCAGGCATATTATTAAAAGTTTTTTCAAATTCTTCTTTATTGGCAGGAAAATCATCTCCACGATTAAATTCTAAATCACCCCTACCACAAGTGTATTCTATTTTTATTTTTTTAAAATTAAATTTATTTAACTGCTCTGCATTTCCACTTAATGCATAATACAAAATACTCAATATTTGCGTTTTTCCAATACCATTTTCTCCCATTAGTATTTTTACATCCTGATCAAAAGGAATATGTACATCTACAGTGCCAAAAAGACCATAAATAGAAAAAGATTTTAAATGTGACTTCATTGTACTATTTTTCAACATCAAAATTCGTGTATTTGCTCCAAAGTTACAACAATTATTTACTTCCTAAAAACAACACATCCCTAGCCT
>JAHDHV010000111.1 GCA_020631155.1 Bacteroidota bacterium
TCTTTTTTTATCAAGTAAAAAAGAAAAAAACGTAGGGAGAGGGAACACTTTGCAAAATTAAGGTCAATAGTTATTATATGAAATCTCTCTCTTTCTGATACACTCAAACAAAATACGCTTACAAAGCAGTGGTTATCAATCACTTTAAAACACTTATAATTCATTCACATATAATGGAAAACACCTTAACGTTTTCCCAAATACATACAATACTCAATTTCAAAACTTTAAACACTCAAAAAACACTCAAGTCACCAACAAATTCTATTATTTTTATCCATTGGCAAACATACTATTAACAAAACATAATTTTTTCATAAAAAATCAATACCTATCATGATTAAAAAAATTTTTTTTGTCGCTTTTATTTGTGCTTTAATGGGGTGTCAAAAAGATACAGTTCAATTTGATAGCAACGAAGCTGCTTCTACCTACAAACAGTCAAGTTACGAAAATTTACCTTCCGAAGTTAGAAATATTCTTATAAATGGCGGAGCTGGCCATTTTGGCTGTGAAAGTAGTAATAGAGTTCCTCTAGTATTAAATAGTGGAGTATTAGGTACTTATGCATATCCTTATACATCAAATTTGAGCCCCATAAAATTATACAAATCTTCGATTCCTTGCCGCCCCAACATCCCCTATTTCATTTTTGGTCATGCTGAGGGCGGAAGTAAAGGCTTAAACTCTGTTACTTTTCATTTAGCTTTAAATCCTAGTTATTCAGGTCCAGTCCAAGTCTTTGATATTAATTGGGAATTAAAGGGCGAAAACACTTCGGTTCCTTTTAAAAGTTTTACAATTGATGATTTACAAATAAATGAATCTAGGTCATTAACTTGCAGGGTATTTTCAACTGATAATAACCTGTCAGTCTATTCACAAGAAATGACATTTGATTTTAAACTTTTAATTGCACTTGGCTCTGATCCAGTTGTTGAATTTGAATCAGGCTATACCTATGCTTGTATGAATAATGGAATCTTTCCAATTGTTGCCCCTTAATTTTTTTCAATTAAATAAAGCAATGATTTTCAATGCGTTATCATAAAATAATTAATACTTGACACTTAATTTCAATTTAATTAAAACAAAATATTAAGACTCTTCGAAGGTCATTAAGGGACACTTTGAAGAGTTTTTTTATGTATCAAAACAAGCTAGTCAACGCTTTTTTCTTGCCCAAGCAAAATATCCCTACTAATAAAGTTTATCACAGATGGACAAACAGCATTGGCTAACTGTTTAATGGCTTTGGTTCGCGAAACAGGGAAAATAAAATCATCGTCAAAACCCATTAGTCGTTTCATTTCTACTAAAGGAAAAACGAAGACATTTAGCCTAGAAGATTAAAGCGTATGCGCCAATTTTACTTGGTTTATCCAAAAGGTGCGAAGCCTTCGCACCTTTTGAGTTATTAGTGCTTTTTTGTTGTCAACCACTACATAATAAACAAAAATCATATGATTAGTGATTAAGTTTTTTTTAAAGAATTTGTTTGGATGTGTTAGCCCAACTTGCAGAAGTTAAGTTAAAAAGCAAGTTTTTTTAGGGTTATTTTCACTTTTTTGGCCTCTTTAAAATGTATACTAATTTAATAGTCAATTGTTTATATCTTCATCACTTCAGTTGTAGTGCCGTATGAGTATTGCACAATTGGTGGATTTTGTTTATCTTTGCCTCATGTTTATCAAAGAGGTTAAAAAAAGAAACAGTAAAAAAGGCAAGGTATATCTACAATACCATCTTATTCAATCTTTACGAGTAGAGGGAAAACCTAGACAACGTATTATTTTGTATTTAGGCTATCATCTACTACTCGAAAATAAAGAAAAACGCAAAACCATCGCAAAAATACTTGAAAACAAAATATATGAACGCCCTACTTTATTTCCCCTTACGGATGACAAAGCAGTAGTAGCATTGGCAAATCAGTATTATGAAAAATATCAAATCAAATATGATGGACTAGATATCGAAAGGTATTTTTCCAAACCGCCTACTGCTCAAACGGCTGATTTTCAGGCAGATAAAATCCATTCATTTGAACTTGTCAATAGCAGGACACTCGGGGCAGAACGTCTTTGCAAGGGTATTTTAGACAAATTAAAACTAAATGAATTTCTTCGGAAAAAAGGATGGTCGCCTCTGCAAATAGATAGAGCCCTGATTAGTATTATTAGCAGAGCTATTTTTGCTAGTTCAGAGCATAAAACTGCTCAATACTTGGAGTATTCCAGTGCGCTCAATGAATTATTTAATAAAAATGATGACGAAGTAAGTCGCCATCATTTATATGACATTAGCGATGTGTTATATGAGCATAAAACAGTTATTGATGCTTATTTATATAGCACCATAAAAAACATGTTTGGTATAGAAGATAAATTGGTTATTTATGACCTATCTAATACGCACTTTGAAGGACGCAAACAAGCTAATAATTTAGCCAAACATGGTAGAAATAAACAGAAGCGAAACGATTGCAAACAAGTTGTATTTACAGGGGTGATTAATGAGTATGGTTTTATTCGTCACAGCCGAATTTATGAGGGCAATACAGCCGATTGTGTAACACTAACTGATATGTTGGATGACCTCAAAAAATATAGTGGTAATGCCACACAACAAACTGTTGTTATTGATGCAGGACTAGCTACGCAAGCTAATATTACTATCCTTAAAAAGCAAAAGCTAAACTATATTTGTGTGCTACGACAAAGAATAAAAAACTATGAAGAAAAACTAAGCTCAAACAAAGTGCTTATCACTGATAAAAAGGGCAGTCCCATTGAATTAATCCCTTTACAAACTGCTGCTAATGAAGATACTATTATATGTGTAAAAAGCCAAAGAAAAGCACGAAAGGAGCAAGCAATAGACGATAAATTAACCACTAAATTTGAGCAAGATTTACAAGTTGCGAAGGCTGCACTTTCTAAACCTAGAGGAACAAAAAAAATAGATAAAGTCAATCAGCGTATTGGACGTATTAAAGAAAAACACAAAAAAGTACAAGCCAAATACACCATTACTATTAGTAGTGACAAGGAAGTAGCAACAGATATTACTTGGAAATTAAAGCCCATTAAAAAAGAGACTAATGCAGCTAAATTAAGCAAGCAAAACCTAGGCGTTTACTTTCTGAAAACCAACTTAACACTTCAAGGAAAACCAGCAAATCATATTTGGAATATATACAATACTATTAGAGAGGTAGAAGCCACTTTTAGGTGTCTAAAAAGTGATTTGCAAATAAGACCGATTCATCATCAAAAAGATGAAAGAATACAAGCTCATATTTACCAAACAATATTAGCTTATCAATTGGTCAATACCATCAGATATTTATTAAAACAAAAAAACATCAACTATGACTGGACGAACATTTTGAGGATAATGAATACACAACATATTTCAACTGTAGAGGTGAAAACAGAAAATAAAACCATTGGCTTTAGAAAAGCTACTAGACCGATTAAAGAGGTAGCAGAAATTTACAAAGCGGTAGGAATGAGTTCTATGCCTAAACAAAAAAAGAAGTATGTAGTGTACCATTGAAAAAGTTAAAGCATTGACTGTTAGCTACTTATAGCTCCAATTCTGCAAGTTGGGTTAGGTTTGTTAATTATTTTTAGGGTTTGAATACATTTAAATTTGTGAAAAGTATTCAAAAGGGTGTCAGAAATAAATATAATAGGCTTATGAAGGCTTGTATTTATAAGTTCAGCTCAATTAAGCAAAATAATGACATAAAATAAGCTGTAATGATTGAATTAAGTAAAAACCTCCTTTCACCTGACTTGAATCAGGAAATAAAAAATCTTCAAGAGGAAATTAAAGATTTCAGAAAATCACCAATGGATAAAATTGCTCTTGAAAAATTAAGAGAACATTTTAGAACTCATCACATTTACCATAGTTCAGGAATTGAAGGTAATCGGTTAACCCTTCAGGAAACCTCATTAGTTTTAAAGGAAGGAATTGATATAACTGGAAAACCATTAAAAGATAGTATTGAGGTAAAAAATCTCGGGATAGCATTTGATTTCTTGTATGAATTGGTTCAACAAGATGTAGAAATCACTGAAAACTATTTAAAACAATTACATAGTTTAATTATTGGAGATGTTCCATCTCTAGCTCCAGGAGCGTACCGAAATATTGGTGTAATAATTACTGGAGCAGAGCATAAACCACCTGAACCATTTGAAGTTCCCATTAGAATGCGAGAACTATTTGATTGGATAAAGGCAAATAAGGATGAAAATCCAATTATTGTTGCCGCTGTTGCACACCATGAAATGGTTAAGATTCATCCCTTCAAAGACGGAAACGGAAGAACAGCAAGACTTTTATTAAATTTAATATTGTTAAAAAAAGGATTCCCAATTTGTAATATCAAAAGAAGTGAAAGACCTGACTATTACAATGCGCTAAGTTTAGCTGACGAAGGTGAGTATGAACCGATAATTGAAGTTGTAACCAAAAACTGTACGGAGCTATTTTCAGAATATACCAGAGTAAAAGATGAATCAAACAGATTAAGAGACTGGGCAAAAAGAATTGGAGCAAAAGATACTCAACAGAGGCTCGTAAAGAAGAAAGCTGAATTTGAATTGTGGCTAAACAAGGTCAATCAAATTAGACTTGAGTTTAAACAAGTTGTTTCTGTAATCGACGAAAATGTTGCAAGTTACTATGTCAGTTTCTATGAGTATCCTTCGATAACATTCGAGAAATATCACCAACTTAAAGAGAATGGCATCGCTTCAGGTACAAATTTCTTCTCAATCAGGTTTCATAATAATGAATCAAATAGAATTGTTGCAACGCTTATGTTTAGGTTTTACCGTTTGAATAACAAATACCAAAAAACGCCAAATGTAATTCCAATTGAATTAAATATCTTCGATCCTGAGATAAGTGATTTTAAATTTATTGGATATTCAGATTATGCGCGAGATATTTCACTTAGGTCATTTTATATCGCAGATAATGGAAATTTAATTGTTCGATATGCAAATGGTAATGAGAAGAACCCCAATTGGGAACAAGATCATCCAAACGAAAAGCTATCAGAAGTTATACAAACATTTTTTGAGAAAGTTTTTTCATCCATACTTGGATTAGACATCAAGTACTAATTTATTTTTGCTGTCAACCACTACATAATAAATAAAAATCATATGATTAGAGATTAAGTTTTTTTTTGAAGAATTTATTTGGATGTGTTAGGTTTGTTGATTATTTTTGGGGCTTTAGGTGTGTGTGGGTTTTGTGAAAGAATATTTAAAAACAGAATTTAACTACCAAACTTAGCATGTGTTAATTTACAATATTTTATTTCGCCAATTGGTAACTTCTAAAAATCAATAAGTATTTTTAAGTCAGGCAAGAAAAGATTATTAATTAAACAATGAATTTTATAACTTTGATTTTTTAACTAAAAGAGTAAAATTTGAAGTTTAATTGAAAGAGTTTCTAATTAGTCATCTCAGCATTTAAAAAAAATAAAATGAAAAAGCTTGATGTTTATACAGACATGAAAACTGTTAGAGCATTGTCCGATCAGATAAGTACCATTGGTTTAACAAAATACCAAGTAATAAAAAAATTATACAAAGGAGACAAGAATATAGACTTTTACAATGGAATGTTCGCAGGATATGACCATATGCATAATTTTCTTGCAGGAGTTATTAAACAATTAGGAGAGCAAAGGTCACAAGAATTAATTCATTGTTTTTTGATTGCAGGTGACTGTACTGCTTATATAGCAAAGCTTTTAACTGAACAAGAAGTTGCTAATGAGGAGTTTAGTATTAATTGGGATTTGCTCTCAATATCTAAATCTGATGTAAAAGAAGATATAAAAAGAACATACAAAGAAGTGGTGCAATTGTTTTTAAGGGGCTTCTATGTTTCATCAATAATTATGTGTGGAAAAGTTATGGAAATATGCATGCACCAAGTTTATTTTGACGAAAAAAAAGAATCTTTATTTAAGATTAATTCAAGAATTGGTCTTGGACAATCTTTTAAAGAACTTGTGAAGATTGGATATACATTTCCACCAGAAACCTGGTCTGTATTAACATTGATTAAGGAATATAGAAATGCAAATGTTCATAAAAGAGTGGAAGATAATGAACCCACTAGGTTAGAAACTAAAGTAGTAGTATTATTGTCAAAGAAAATAGTTTTAGAACTTTTTCAAAGGTAGTAGTCTTACAGAAAAAAGCAAATCGCAGAAGGTATTTTTCATATATACTACTTATTTCCTCTCCTGAATGATAAGAAATGCAAGTAATATCAGTAGCTCGCCACTAGTATATTGTCTATAAAAGTAACTCTCACTCCACTATATAGATGGAGTTTGTATACTGCACTTCCTTATCCATCCTCCTATGCCCCTTTTTTCCCCTAAGTCAAAACTCAACAATTCCTCCATTCTTCCCCCTCTCAATTTCCCCCATTCTCAACAACCGCACCAGTTGCTTTAAAATAGGGCTACACTCTATCGCTAAAAGCGTGATAAAAATTTGAATTTTGATTAAAAATATTGTATATTTAAAAGATAAAATTCAAGATCATGACAATACATTCAAAAATATTAAAGGACATAATGAGAAAAATTGAAAATCTACCAGAGGATAAATTAGTAGATGTATTAAAATTTGTTGAAGGGATAGAAAAGCTAACAGAAACTCAAGAATTCTTTTTATCTTTTGCTGGAAATTGGAAAAACATGGATGATTCATTATTTATAGAGTTAACAGAAAACCTTCACGAAAGAAGAAAAAACGATACAAGACAGATTAACTAAATGAAAGAAACACTAATTGACATAGACCCTATCACGCTCTTTTCCCCTAATTCAAAACCCCAACACTCCCCCCCATTCCCCCTTCTCAACTTTCAATTCACCTCACCACCGCCGTTTTCAACAACTGCGCCAATTGCTTTTGCCAATTCAACAACTGCATATGCGTTTCTTGGAGTTCCCGAATATCCGCCTCCGTTTTGCAGTCCTTAATATTTTGTAGATTTTCGTCAATCATTTTCATCACATGCCGTAGTTTGTAGCGGTTCATTAGGTTAAAAACCTCCTCTTTGAACAACAAAACGGCTTCGGTAATGAAAATTTGGTGCATTTTTTCCCAATTTTCACTCAATTGATACGGATCACAGATAATACTTGCTGCCAACCTGCTAATTTCCTCATTTTCATGGCTTACAAAAAAATCGGAATCCAAAACGCGCCCCTCCTCTAAATGCGCTCGATAATGCTCAACAATAGTGCGGTAAATCTGCTTTTCAAAAGGCAATTCCTCCACCTCGTTCACCACATACGCCGCCACAGGCACATCAATTTCAATCTCCTTTTGCCCGTATTCCAACAGCACACGCACCAAATCCCGTTCATGCAACTCATTGCTCAACTCCACCAACTCTCTAGGTCTATCCAAAGTTGGTTCGTAGGTTTTGCCCTGCTGTTGCTCTAGGTAAAAATCATCGGGCGGTGAGGATGGCGGCGGCATATTGCCCTGTCGCCTGCTTTGCTGTGGCTGACCGTCCTGCCCTTTTTTGATGTTTGTCCATTTGATTTTGTTGGTCTCGTTGATGATCATGCGCTCGCTGACCTCCAACAATTTGCTGCACTCCTTCACATACAAAGCGCGCTTAATGGGATCGGGAATTTTGGCAAGCGTCTGAATGATGTTGCGTACCAAAGCAGCTTTTTTTACAGGGTCATTTTCGGTCTCTTTGAGTAGCAAATCAGTTTTAAAAAATATAAAGTCCTTTGCCTTTTCTTTAATGTAATTGTCGAAACCTGTTTTGCCCATTTTCTGGATAAAAGAATCGGGGTCTTCCCCATCGGGTAGCAAAGCGACTTTTACGTTCAGCCCTTCTTCCAATACCAAATCTACGCCGCGAATGGCCGCTTTGATGCCAGCTTCGTCCCCGTCATAGAGGATGGTGATATTGCTGGTATAGCGTTTTACCAATCGGATTTGCTCTTGGGTCAGCGATGTCCCCGAAGAAGCGACCACATTTTCAACGCCTGCCTGTACGAGCGATAAAACATCGGTATAGCCTTCTACTAAAAAGCATTCATCTTTTTGGCGGATGCTTTTTCGGGCAAAGTAGATGCCGTATAAAATTTTGCTTTTATTGTAAATGTCGGTTTCAGGCGAGTTGATGTATTTCGGTATTTTTTTGTCTTTGCGAAGGGTGCGGCCTGCAAATGCAATGACTTTGCCCGATAGGTTGTGAATGGGAAATTGTACGCGGCCTCTAAAAAAAGAAAAATCCCTCCCATTTCGGGATGACATCAAGCCCAGCTTTTTGAGGAAGCCCAAACGGTAGCCCTTTTTTTTCGCTGCTTTTAGCAAGTCGTCTGAGGCTTCCATGCTGTAGCCGAGCTGGAATTTTTGAATGATTTCATCGCGGAAACCACGCTCTTTAAAGTAACTTAATCCAACGCTTTTCCCTTCATCTGTATGGTATAAGTTATTTTGAAAATATTGATTGGCAAAATCGTTGACAATAAATAGGCTTTCGCGCTCTTTTTGCTCCTCTAATTGCTTGTCGTCCGTTATTTCTGGTATTTCAATATTGTATTTTTTGGCTAAATAGCGCAAAGCTTCGGGATAGGAGACCGTTTCATGCTCCATAACAAAACCTACCGAATTGCCTGCTTTTCCACAACCGAAGCATTTGAATATACCTTTGGAGGGAGAAACCGAAAAGGAAGGCGTGCGTTCATTATGGAAAGGACAGTTGGCAACATAGTTAGAACCTCTCTTTTTTAAGCTTACAAAATCACCGACAACCTCCTCTATTTGAGCAGTTTCTATAATGTTACTAACGATGTGCTGTGGAATCATAAATCGTTATTTTGTACTTTTAGCCCAAAATTGGACACTTAGAAATATACTTTGTCAAGCAAAAATCATTTTTAATAAAAAGTTATTTTCTAAAAAAATAGACAGACATCGAAATTATTTCCCAAAAAACAACTTATTTTTCAATTCAAAAAGCTATTCAATAATTTATTTAGTAGTTGATACGTCTTAAATCACTTATCTCTTTATCATTTAGCAAAAATTCCTATAAATATTTAGCCATCAATTTTTTATACAAATAAAAAAATAATTTTATTTTAGTTCTTTATTAAAATTGCAAAAAAAATTGTCTTTTTAGAAAAAAAAATGCGTTTTTTTGAAACACAATACTCATTACTTCGTAAAAGGAATAGCGGAACTTTTGCCAAACAACAAATCCAAAATATATTTTCACTTCATTTTCAAAGACTTACCTAGTACAGTTTTATTTAGTATACACAAATTGGCATAGTAGTTGATTTCTTATTAGTAGCCTAATTAAAAAGTTACTGCAATGAGACATTCAACTTTATTATTCATCAGCATCCTTTTATTATTTCTAACTTATCAACCAACAACTGTTGTTGCCAATAACAACAATGGCAATAGCTATGACGCATCTATTTTATATTTAACAGCTTTCAATAAGTTGCCTGTCAAGGTTTCTTTAAACAATAAAGATGTTAGCGAATTAAAATCCCTTGCGGTAGTTGATGGCGTACAACCCGGAAAATATTTGATCAAAATAACGCAGCCAATACAGTATGTAAATGCTTCCACCAAAAAGACAACAGCAAAAGAAAAACACGATAAAATTCTTTTTTACGGACACATCATTATTCCACCACGTAAAGTTATCTATGCTTTTATAGATAAAGATAGCAACTTTAAAATTGTTAAACAACGCCCCACCGTAACCGTTTACAACCCCACTTTTGAGCAACCTTCTGTTGAGGGTTATGTGCAGCATGTACCAAATTTGATTAACCATAACCATTGTGAACGTTTCGGTATTGTACCTAAACGACAGCAATTTGCTGATGCATAGAACTTCAACGCTAAAATTTGAATAACCAAGAAAGGGTAACTGTAGCAATCTATGGTTGCCCTTTTTTTGGTTAGAAGGTTTTTGGAGTTTGGAATGTTATAAAGTTAGGCATGTTTCATTATCTTACTAACACTTTGGTTATGAGATTACTTTTTAGCTATTTAGACTTTTGGCTATTTAGCTTTTAGCAATTAGAGATCAGAAATTGGAAGTTATTTTTTGAACTTTCTCGTAGCTATCAATTTTTGATTATTAATTATTTATAAGGACTTTAACAGCTAAAGCTGTCGTTACACAACTCACTTAAAAATAATTACTATCAATCAATTTACCCGAATCACTGATCTACTAATCACGAATCTACGAACTATTAAAATAAGCACAAACTGTTAGGTGGATAAACTCGGTATTTGAAACATACCTAAAGTTACAAGGTTTTAAGGTTTTTATTTTTTTAATAAATTTTAATCTTAACGTCTACTTACTTCTTAGTTAGCGACATACGGAAATCAATTAAATTATTGCTATTTTAATCAATAAAATAAAAGGTGAAAAGCCAATTTAGCTCCAAACTCTAAAAGGTTTACAAAATTGAAAGGTTGATAAAGTTTACAAAATTGAAAGGTTGATAAAGTTTACAAAGTTGGAAAGTTACGATAAATCCACGGATCACAAATCCACAAATCCACCAATCACGAATCCAGCATTTTCCGCAATCCTAAACTTTTACAGTTCGTTAAAATAAAAAAGCAACTTCTTAAATTACTCACGAAAGATCAGCCTAATTGTTAAACAATTTTTAAGCTTTTCTAGTTATCGTTATTTATTTATCAATTTAGGTGTATTTATTTTGTGCAAAATAGGTCAGCTTTTTGCACTTATTTGACTAATTTCGCTTAAAATACGTCTTATTAAGCGTTGAAATATACTATTCTAGTTTTTTTTTGAAAAAAAACATACGGTTTAACAGCACATTTTTTTTAGTATGTCATCTTTTGCTTTTACTAAGTAATTGATTATCACATTATTTTTAAAAAAACTTTTTTCATTAATTGCAGCTGGCTGCAATTTATTTACATTATCATATACTTATGGAGAATTTAGGCGTTAAAAATCCAACTGCCGACTTAACCCGACTTGGTTTTAACAAAATAACTGCATATTGGAATGAAGAGCCAGCAGTTTTGATACAAAAAACACTACAGAAGGGGCAAGGTAAGTTGAATAATACAGGGGCTTTGGTTGTGAAAACAGGCAAATTTACAGGACGTTCCCCACAAGACCGCTATATTGTAAAGGATAAACAAACTGCGGAATTGGTAGATTGGGGCAAAATCAATAAAGCATACTGCCCTGAAAAATTTGCTGCTTTGCGTGAAAAAGTGATTGCTTACTTAGATAATCGCTGGGAAATGTATGTACGGGATGCCTATGCTGGTGCAAACCCTGACTATCGCCTAAAAGTACGCGTTATTGCAGAGTTTCCTTGGCAAAGCCTATTTGCCAATAATATGTTTTTACGTCCATCAAAAACAGAAATCGAAAATTTTGAACCTGATTGGACAGTCATTTCAGTGCCTACATTTATGGCGGATGTAGTTGCGGATGAAACTCGTCAAAGTAATTTTGCCATTATTAACTTTAGCACTAAAGAAATTCTCATTGGTGGTACTGCTTATACGGGCGAAATCAAAAAGGGCATTTTTTCGGCTCTAAACTTCATTCTACCAACACAACATGATGTATTGCCCATGCATTGCTCGGCAAATGTGGGCAACGAAAACGGCGATACGTCCTTATTTTTTGGTTTATCAGGTACAGGTAAAACAACGCTTTCTACCGACCCCAACCGCAAGCTCATTGGCGATGATGAACATGGTTGGTCTGCCGATAGTGTGTTTAATTTTGAGGGTGGTTGTTATGCAAAATGCATTGATTTATCTGCCGAAAAAGAGCCTCAAATTTACAATGCCATTAAGTTTGGTGCTTTATTGGAAAATGTGATTTTCAAAGCTCATTCTAGCGAAATTGATTATGAAGATATTTCTATTACGCCAAATACAAGAGTAAGCTACCCCATTCACCACATTGACAACATCATGCCTGATTCGATGGGTAAGCCTCCTAAAAACATCTTTTTCCTAACCTTTGATGCTTTTGGCGTGCTGCCTCCAATTTCTAAGCTCAATACAGAGCAAGCAATGTATCACTTTGTTTCGGGGTATACGGCAAAGGTAGCAGGTACAGAGGTAGGCATTAATGAACCAAAGGCAGCTTTTTCGGCTTGCTTCGGTGCGCCATTCTTGCCGCTGCATCCTTTTGATTATGCAAAAATGCTGGGAGAACGCTTGGAAACATATCCTGAAATCAATGTTTGGCTGGTAAATACGGGTTTAAATGGTTCAGGTAAACGCATGAAATTGGCTTATACTCGCGCGATGATTACCGCAGCTCTAAACGGAGATTTAAACGATGTTGACTATCAAACAGAGCCGACTTTTGAATTGGCTATTCCAACAACTTGCCCGAATGTACCTGCGAACTTGCTTAATCCTGCCAATTCTTGGCCAACTGAAGCAGCATATGAAACAGCAGCGAAAAAATTATCTGCTTTATTTGATAAAAACTACGAGCAGTTTAACAAAAAAAAAACGTCTACGCCTAGCAGCGACAATCCATTAGCTACTAATGGTATGCATCCCATTACTGAGGATGAGTTAAAGGAGTTGACGATGTGAAATTAATTACGAATTGTTTTTTTTCGTGAAAAAATAAAAAGGGTACACAAATTAAAGCATTTTCTTTTGTGTACCCTTTTTGAATTAATGGTATGTTTCATTTTCTTCCTAACACTTTCCTGCTCACATGCATGTGGTTCAGCTTGCTATTTAGATATTTAGCCTTTTGGCTATTTAGCTTTTAGAAATTAGTAATATCAAACTTCTAACAAATACTTATACTATATGTAAAATTCTGATTAGTAAGTGATTGTGGCTAAAATAGCAACTAAAGCCGTCGTTACAGAACTCATTTAAAAAGAAGTCAAAAAATCCAAAAACGAATCACTAATCTACTAATCACGAATCCACGAGCTGTTAAAATAGCTACAAACTGTTTGGTGAAAAAGCACTGTATTTGAAACATACCTGAATTAAGTGCCTAGCACTAATTAATTATGCAAAATTTTGTTCTAAGGCATTGACTTTCATTGTTTTAACTAAGCAAAGAGCCCCGTTTAATTATTGTGTAGTACTTAATTAGACTTGTATGTTTGTATAAAAATAAGTAAGTAAACAAAGTTATTAATTGTGAATTTCTCAAGTCTCCTATCTCAAGTCTTATGTCTAAACAATTAAAAACACCTTCCTCAATTAAAAAACATCCCTGCTTCTACGAGCTCGCAAATCAAATGACCAATTAACATATGACATTCCTGTATGCGTGGCGTATCTGTAGAAGGTATTGCCAGCAAATGGTCGCAGTGTTCAGCTACCTTTCCACCTGCTTTGCCTGTAAAACCCACAACGATCAAACCTTGCTGTTGTGCTACTTCACAAGCTTTTGCCACATTCTCCGAATTGCCAGAAGTAGATAAAGCGAATAATAAGTCTCCTTTACGGCCTTTTGCTTGTATGAGGCGAGCAAAAACCTGCTCATAACCATAGTCGTTTGCAGTAGCGGTCAAATAGGAAGTATTTACACTCAAAGCTTCGGCAAACAAAGGGTAACGGTCAAGGTAATATCGCCCTGAAAGTTCTGCAGCTAAATGTTGAGCATCAGCAGCACTCCCCCCATTTCCACAAAACCACACCTTGCGATCTTCTTTTAAGGCGGCAATAGTTGCATTTGCTACTTCTTCTATGGTATTTAAAAGTTGTTCGTCAGCTAAAAGAGTTGTTTTTAATTGAATAGATGTTTCAAAAACCGTTTTGATTCTGTCAAGAGTTTGCATAAATAAATTGTTTTTTGTCGTAGAGACAATTCATGAATTGTCTTACATTGAATTGTCTCCACATTACATACCACGAATGACTTTTTCTAATTCCAAAACGCCATCTACCATACGTTCCCAGCTAAATTGCTTCTTCTGTTCGGCTACGTTTTGGGTAAAAGTTGCTTCCTTATTTTGTTGGTAAAAATCCATAATCGAATCTGCGACTTCCTTTGCGGTTGGCGGGACTACATAACCCACTACACCATGCGGTACAATTTCGGGCAGGCCGCCAACATTAGACACTAACATTGGGCGTTCAAAGTGATAGGCCATTTGAGAAATGCCACTTTGTGTAGCGGTTTTATAGGGCTGTACCAACATATCAGCAGCACAAAAATAGTACCTAACTTCCTCATTTGGAATGAATTGTGGCTTGGAAATGATATTATTTTGAAGCTGATATTTATTGATTAATTCTTCATAATAACTTTTGTCATCATAGTACTCACCAACCACCATAAGCTTGATATTGGCCTGTTTAATGCGTTCATCTGCCATTGCTTCTAGCAAAATATCTAATCCTTTGTATTTTCTAACTAAGCCAAAAAATAGCAGAACTTTATCGTCCTGCTCCAAGCCTAACCATTGTCGAGCCGCTATTTTGGGCAGCAGCTCGCCATAATTATCGTAAATTGGGTGTGGTATATAGCGTTTATGAGGGCTGTCTGTAAAAATAGCCAACTCCTCCAGCACCGATTTTGACATCGCAATAAAGCCGTCACAGGTATTCACAAAATATTGGGTTAATTGCTTATCGCCGATGCGTTTTTCGTGCGGAATGATGT
>JAHDHV010000112.1 GCA_020631155.1 Bacteroidota bacterium
TGCATTACGTCCTTACTATTTTTGTCAAGTAAAAAAGAAAAAAACGTAGGTAAAGTGATACCTTTCAAGATTAAGGATAATAATTGTTATACGAAATCTCTCTTTTTCTGACACACTCAAAAATAATTTAATAAGAATGTAAAAAAAAATATGTCTGATGTCCTGAGAGGCTGTCTTGATTTTGTTTTTGAAGCTGAAAATGATGGATTTTGCTCTTAAATGTAGCGTTTTTTGAGGTGCATAGTGGAACTACGAACCGATAAAAAGGCGAAATTTGGGGGCAAAAGACACATTTTTTAAGCCAAAGGATGAAATCAAGACAGCCTCTGAATGTAAATCAGTAGAATTTGAATTGCTAAAAAACTTTCTAACTTTAAAACCTTGTAATCTTTTAGAGTTTGGAGCTAAATTGACTTTTCGCCTTTTATTTTATTGATAAAAAAAATAATAACCTCTTTGAATTTTGTATATTTTTGACTAACAAGACAAAAAGCATTAGATTTAAAATTCATTAAAAAAAATAAAAACTTTAAAACCTTGTAACTTTGTAACCTTCCAAACTCCAATAACCTTCCAATTGCTACTCCTCTGTTTCTATTATTTCACGTTTTTTTGTTTTACGGACAAATTCATTGGCTCCATTAAAATGTTTACTATGTTCTTCAATACCCGGTTTTGCTTTGGCAAATTTTACAAAATCAGACAATGTTAACATCTCCTCCAACTTTTTCAAAGTAGATTTCCGAATATTGATTTCCTTAAAAGCAGCCAAAATCTCATCGGTTGTCAATTCGAGTGCCTGTATATCGTAGCGATTTTCTATATATTCTCTCACAATTTCTGTGAGCTCACTATAATACATTTTTACCTCATTTTGCTGCCAATATTTTTGTTTTTCCAATTCTTGAAGGCGTTTTAAGGCGAGTTCATGAGCAGGCAATTGAGGGGCAGGCGGTTCGATTTCAAGCGTTTGATTGCTGAATTTGCGAATAAGATAAAGCATCAAAGCCATTATTAACAGTGCCAAAAGCGCAATAGCGAGATAAGGCAGATACTCCTTAAAACTGCGTGGAAGTTCCAACAATCCAGCAATGGGTTTGATGTCTGCCTCAAGGTCAACGGCGGGAGCGGAGACGCTAACGACCAACTCATCCGTTTTGATTTGTCCCTTTTTATTGTCGGGCAGGGTGTAGGGGTAAACAAAGGACGGAACGGTATAATCGCCTGCTTCAAAGGCAGTTAGGTTAACGATTTGCTTCATTTTGAGCCGCCCATTTTCGACAATGGTATCTATTTTGCCGACCTCAATCACCTCAAAATCGCCGATCTTTTCACCTGTGAGCGGCCATTGCATTTTTGTGCCTTCTTCACATTCTGCCTCCAAATAAAGCTGTAGCCAATCACCAATAAATGCGCTATCTGCTTTTGCATCATAAGGGTATACAGTGGCAAAAGCTTTAGGGCGTTGCACTTGATTGGCAATGCTATTACTCACCAGAAATAAACATAATAGACTGATAATGAGTAATGTATAAAATGAAATGTATTTTTTTAACTGATTCATGTTTGTTAATTCCTTCTTTTACTGCGAAGTTAGGGTCTCTTGTGCTTAAAGCCAACTTTTAAACGTAAAAAAATTGTTTAGAAGGTTTTAAGGTTGCAAAGTTTTAAGGTTGTAAGGTTTTTATTTGTGATAGTAATAAGAACTTAAATCTCTAACAGCTGTTAGAGATTTGTTATTAAATAGTATGTTGTTTTTATTATTTATTTTGGCAGAACTTAATCAATAATTAAGAGTTCATTATTTTTAAATGTTTTTTATTGAAAAGTATAAAAAGTGTTTTTTTAAGAAAAAAAACAAGCTGTTAGACTAAAAATAAGGCTTTTAGGGGGATTTTGCGAATTTTTTTTGTTTCAAAACATTTATCTTACTATTCGCTGATTTCAAAATGAGAAAATAAGAATTAAAAATAGCCATTATCAAATGCATAAATTGTTAATTAATAGGTGTTTGCATTTCTCAAAAGGGTTCGACCCCGCTGGGGTCGTATTAATAGGTCATCATTTCCAACTAACATACTTTGACCCTGCTAGGGTCATTTGTTTGTCCAGTGACCGCAGAGCGGTCAAAGTATGTTAGAAAAAAGCAAAGTGAAGTTCTTTGACCCCAGCGAGGTCACACCTTTTAAGGCTTGGAAAAGAAGTGTAAACTATTGAAAAACAAAGGATTAGTGAGTTAGTGCAAATAGCTAAAATAGATGAATTATTATTTTAGTGAATCTGCTTTTTACAAATATAAAATCAACGAATAGCAAAATTTATCCCAATAAAAACAACAATTTACAATTATTTAGTTCCCTTCTACATCATCAAACTTTTGCTTTCACAGAATTTCTTTTCCTTTTACCCCAAAAATACCCTAACTTTACACGATTTAATAATTTTGAAGTTTGGATTAGGCTGGTTTTTATTTTTATATAACTATGATAGCTAAAGCTGTCGTTACAGAAATCATCCAAAAAGGAAATATTCATTTAAAAAATTGCGTAAAAACGAATCACTAATCTACCAATCACGAATCAACGAATGGCAACGCTATGGTTACAGTTTCCAACATATCTATTCAATACGGCGGTAAATTTTTATTCAACAACATCAGTTTTGCCTTGACCAAAAAAGATCGCATTGGTTTGGTGGGCAAAAATGGTGCAGGAAAATCTACGCTCCTGAAAATCCTTATTAAAGAAATACTGCCCGAATCAGGCACTATAGCGATGGACAATAATACAACGCTCGGTTATTTGCCGCAGGATATGTCGGTGAAGCACAATAAAACGGTTTATGAGGAGGCTGCAATGGCTTTTGCCAAAGTAAAGGAATTAGAAGCGACTTTGAACGAGCTAAATATCGAAATTGCCGAGCGAACCGACTATGAATCAAAGGCTTATACCAAATTGCTAAATCGCCTCAACGATGCACAAGACCAGTTTGAACGACTTGGCGGAATGAGCTTGCGCGAGGATATTGAAAAAATACTGAAAGGTTTGGGCTTTCTTAATGGCGACTTTGACCGACCTTTGAGTGAGTTTAGCGGTGGCTGGCAAATGCGTGTGGAACTGGCTAAAATTTTACTCCAAAAACCGACCTACGTTCTCTTAGATGAGCCGACCAATCACCTTGATATTGAATCTATTATGTGGTTGGAAAGTTTTTTGGATACCTATCCCGGTGGTGTTATCCTTATCTCGCACGATAGAGCTTTTTTGGATGCGGTAACGAATCGAACTATTGAATTGGTGAACAGCAAATTGTATGATTATCGCACTTCGTATTCAAAATTTGTGGAACTTCGTGAAGAAAGGCGAAGCAAGCAGATTATTGAAGCAAAACGGCAGGAAAAATATGTGGAGGAAACGGAAAAGTTGATCAATAAATTTAGGGCGAAAAAAAATAAAGCAAAATTTGCCCAAACGCTTATTACCAAACTGGATCGTTTAGAAAAGGTAGAAATTGACGATCAAGAAAAAGGAAGCATCAATTTTCGTTTTCCCGATGCGCCGCGCTCAGGCAAAGTGGTGGTTACCATTGAGCAGTTGGATAAAAGTTATGGGAGGCATGAGGTGTTGAGAAATGTGGATTTTACTTTGGAAAGAGGAGAAAAAATTGCTTTTGTTGGTAAAAATGGCGAGGGAAAAACGACCCTTAGTAAAATTATCAGAGGGATTGAGCCGCATAATGCTGGAAAATGTGAACTTGGCTACAATGTTGCTATCGGTTATTACGAGCAACATCAGGCGGAAAGTTTAGACGGCAATCAAACGGTTTTCCAAGTGATTGACGATGCAGCAACGGGTGATATGCGCTTGAAAGTCAGGAGTTTATTAGGGGCTTTTTTATTTAGTGGTGAGGACGTAGATAAAAAGGTACAGGTGCTATCAGGTGGTGAAAAGTCTCGCTTGGCATTGGCAAAAATGTTGCTAAATCCTGTAAATTTACTCATTCTGGATGAGCCTACGAATCACTTAGATATGCGCGCTAAGGAGATTTTGAAAAAAGCCTTATTAGATTTTACAGGCTCCCTCATTATCGTTTCTCACGACCGCGAATTTTTAAAAGGATTGACCAGCAAGGTGTACGAATTTCGCAACAAAGGCATCAAGCCTTATTACGGTGATGTATATAATTTCTTAGAAGAACGCAACTTGCAGAACCTCAATGAGTTGAACCTCAAAGGCAAGATGACAACGACTAAAAGTAAGGCTAATCTAAGCAAGCAAGAACGCATCGCACAGCGCAATCAACTAAAGGACTTGGACAAAGCCATCAAACGGCAATCGAATAAGGTGAGCAAAAGCGAAAGAACGATTCAGAGTCTGGAAAATAGTATTGAGGAATGTGAAAAAACGATGGGTGCAAGCGATTTTTATACTAAAAACCCTAATCCAGAGGAGGTGATGGCAAAATATGCGACCGCAAAAGAGGACTTAGAAACAGAAATGGAAAATTGGGAAATGCTAACCCTCGAACTGGAAGAACTAAAAGAAAAACGGGAACAGATGGAGGGGTAGTTGGCTATTTTAGCTATTTTTGTTTGTCAAGTCAAAAAAATATTTATTTTAAAATTCATTAAAAATAAAAAAAATTGAAATCTTGTAACCTTGCAACCTTCCAAACTCTAAAACAATTCGCAGAAAACCATGCCTTATCCTGAACACAAACTACTGCCCGCCGATATTGTGGATCGGGTCAATCGCTTGGAGCGCAAGTACTCAGCGATGGGGCAAGACCTACGTTCTTACTTAGACGGCTTGCTGTATGCCGACTACCTAACCTATTGGGATTACATTCATTTGGATGTATTATTGAGTTTGCAAACTACCAAAACGTCTTTTGAGGATGAATTGATTTTTGTGACTTACCATCAAATTACGGAACTCTATTTCAAATTGATTTTACATGCGATGGATCAGGTTGCGGATGTGCGTTGTAATAGTGCCGACCGCTATATTGAGCAGTTCAAGCGCATCAACAGCTATTTTGCTCAGTTGGTACAATCTTTTGAGGTGATGGTAGAGGGTATGGATAAGGAGCAGTTTCTCAGTTTTAGGATGTCACTTTTGCCAGCAAGCGGTTTTCAGTCGGCGCAATATCGGATGATTGAAATTTGCGCTACTGATATAGATAATTTGATCGCTTTTCAGCATCGGGCGGGAGCTGAAAATTGGGAGATTCCCAAAAAGTACGAGCATTTATACTGGAAACAAGGAGCAACGGAACTAGCCACTAAAAAGAAAACCTTAACACTCAAGCAGTTTGAAGAAAAGTACAGCGATGATTTTATTGAACTGATAGAAGAATTTCAGGATAAAAATCTTTGGCAAGCTTATAAAAGCCTTCCCGAAGCCGAACAACAAGACTCCGAACTCATTGCATTGATGCGACAATTTGACTTACACGCCAATGTTAATTGGCCGCTCATGCATTACAAATCGGCGGTTCGGTATTTACAGCGTTCTAGCAAAGATATTGCTGCTACAGGTGGTACGAATTGGCAAAAATATCTGCCGCCCAAAAATCAATTCATTATTTTTTATCCTGAACTATGGACAGAGGAGGAGCGCGATAATTGGGGCACGCAAGCGCAAAAAGAGTTGTTTGGATAAAAGCTATTTAGCTTTTTGGATATTTAGACTTTTGGCTTTTTATCTATTGGATAATCAAATTCAATAACTCACCAATTCCGAAAACTGACTAAGAATTACTGTTTTCCTCTTTCATTTATTAACTTTGTGCCTGTTTTTTATACAAGATTTAAGATATAAGACGTGAGACATGAGATATAAGACGTGAGACATGAGACATGAGATATGAGATATAAGACTTTTAGGATTTGGTACTTATTGATAAATAAAACCTTATAGCTTTGTAAGCTCTCAAACTCCAAAAATCTTACATCTTACATCTTACATCTTAAATCTTAAATCTTGTGTCTTACATCTATCAAAAATAAATAACCTATATGGATAATTTAGGGAATGCTGCTAACTCACCCATCAGCATGGAACTGAGCCAATTAAACGAGCGCATCCGCCATGAAAGTGCGTTTGTTGACATACTGACCAATGAGATGAAGAAAGTCATTGTTGGGCAGGAGTATATGATTGAACGTTTGCTTTTAGGGCTTTTGTCGAATGGACATATTTTGCTAGAAGGTGTGCCGGGGCTGGCTAAAACGCTTGCTATCAACACCTTAGCCCAAGCGGTACAAGCAGATTTTAGTCGTATACAGTTTACACCAGACCTACTACCCGCCGATTTGATCGGTACTTTAATATACAATCAAGCGGAAAATCGTTTTACTGTAAAAAAAGGCCCTGTCTTTGCCAATTTCATTCTTGCAGATGAGATCAATCGCGCCCCCGGGAAGGTGCAAAGTGCTTTACTCGAAGCCATGCAAGAGCGACAAATTACTATTGGCGATTCTACTTTTAAATTGGAAGAGCCGTTTTTGGTACTAGCTACGCAAAATCCACTGGAACAGGAGGGGACTTACCCACTGCCTGAAGCACAGCTCGACCGCTTTATGCTCAAAGTCATTATTTCATATCCAACTTATGAAAACGAGCAGTTGATTATGCGAATGAATGTACAGCAGAAATTTCAAAAAGTACAGCCCGTTTTACAAACGGATTCCTTATTGCGAGCGCGAAAAGTGGTTAGTGAGGTATATATGGATGAAAAAATTGAACGTTACATTTTAGATATTGTATTTGCGTCACGTAATCCAGAAAATTACAAACTCAAAGACCTACAGCCCTTGATTAGTTATGGCGGTTCGCCGCGTGCAAGCATCAATCTAGCCTTAGCATCTAAAGCATATGCCTTTATCAAACGGCGTGGTTTTGTTATTCCAGAAGATGTGCGTGCTATCTGTTATGATGTATTGCGTCATCGTATTGGCATCACCTACGAAGCAGAGGCAGAAAACATCACATCAGAAGATATTATCAAGCAAATTTTGGATGCGGTAGAGGTGCCTTAGTGGAGGTTTTAGGGTTGGAAAGTTTTTAAGGTTGAAAAGTTTTAAGGTTTTTATTTTTTTTAATAAACTTAAAAAATAACACCTTTTAGATTGTTAATCAAATTTATACAAAATAAAATAAAACTGTTGTTGTTTTTGTTAATGGAATAAAAGGCGAAAAGCCAATTTAACTCCAAACTCTAAAAAGTTTTAGGGTTGGAAAGTTTTAAGGTTTTTTTAAAGTAGAGACGTAAAATTTTACGTTTGTACAAGTTTTTAAGGTTGGAAGGTTTTTTAGTTCCAAATCTCATATCTCCCGTCTTACGTCTCCCATCTCATAATACAAACAAATGGAAACCAGCGAGTTAATAAAGAAAGTTCGGAAAATAGAAATTAAAACAAAGGGACTATCTAATCGCATTTTTTCGGGCGAATACCACAGTACCTTTAAAGGGCGTGGTATGTCTTTTAGCGAGGTGCGCGAATATGCCTATGGCGATGACGTAAAAGCCATTGACTGGAATGTGACGGCTCGCTTTAATACGCCCTATATCAAGGTGTTTGAGGAGGAGCGCGAATTGACGGTAATGATGCTGGTAGATGTGAGTCGTTCCGCTTTTTTCGGATCAAAAAATCAAATGAAGAGCCAGATGATGACAGAAATTTGCGCTGTTTTAGCCTTTTCCGCCATCAATAATAATGATAAGGTAGGGGTTATATTTTTTAGTGATAAAATAGAAAAATTTATTCCTCCCAAAAAGGGAAAATCCCATGTATTGCGAATTATTCGCGAATTGTTAGAATTTAGCGATGAAAGTAGGCGACCCCAGCCAGTAAATAAAAAAGCAAAACGCAGTCTACTGGATAGATTGAAGCAGTTTTTTGGAAAAAAACCTACCAACACATTAAACCCCAATGACAAAAAACAGTCTAATGACGGCGAAAAATCTGATGAGCGTAATAAAACGAATATTGAACATGTTTTAAAGTATTTTATTAATGTTATTAAGAAAAGATGTATTACCTTTATCTTATCAGATTTTATGGACGATGTAGATTATGAAAAATCATTAACAATAGCCAGCAAAAAACATGATGTTATAGGTATTCATGTTTATGACCCATTAGAAAAAGAATTGCCCAATGTAGGACTAGCGCGAGTAGTAGATGCCGAAACGGGCGAGGTTATGTGGCTAGATACATCAAGTCCCAAATTACGCCGCCGTTATAAAGCTCATTTTTTGAAAAGCTTCGATTTCTGCCAGAATGCATTTAGAAAAAGTGGGGCAACCCATCTTCCCATCGCTACCACAGATTCCTACGTGAAAGCACTTATTAATTTATTTAAAAGACGTTAAAAATGAATAATCAATCGTTTACGCTTTTAGTATTCACCCTCTTTTTCTTATTAAGCGGTATTAGCTTGGAAGGCTACTGCCAAAAAGTACTACCAATAGGGGTAGGATTGAACCCCACACGCACCATTCCCAAAAAACAGCGATTTCTAAGTAAAGAGCAGTTTTACAGCAAAGTAGAACTCAAAAAGCCAATGGGTTGGTCGGTAACAAGGCGCGATGATAAAGTTATAGTGGCTAGAGATGGCTTGTGGATATTAACTACACCCTTGAAAGACTTGCCTTTAGGAGTTTCAGAACAAGAGAAAGAAGCCATTGCTAAGAAGCGAATACAACCAACAACTTATGAAATTACTTTTCATTTGGAAAGTTATTCTAGTAAGAAATTTGAAGAAACCCAGCAATACAATGATAATTTGAAAACACAAATTCATGCTTTGAAAGAAACCCATGCTTTAGCAACTATTCCTAAAGATGATGAAATGGGGTATTTCATAGCTACGTCAAAAGAAGAAAAGAATCAGTTGGCTAATTATTGGGTAGAAAAGGAGCAATTAGAAGATTTGATTAAAGAAATGCCAGAGTATTACATTAGCGGTTATGGGGTTACTATTGAACGGCCTTCCTTTTTGGAAATGTTCCCAAAGTCGGCTGACGTACAAATTGAAACCTTTATTTCCGAGATACAACAAATTTTATTGCAAAAATAGTGTACATTACTGAATAGTGAGATTTTTCATTTTTTTTTGCATATTTTGTTTTTTTAGTATATCTTTATGTGAATTAAATAATTAATAGTAAGCTGTTTACATATTGCAGCTTTTTTGTTGAAAAAAAAACATGAGATATATGATTTAATTGAAAATGCCTAAATAGAAGGTTTGGTTTTCTAGTTAGCATTTTATAGAAACTTTTTTTAAAAAAAATAGTATATCCATTTAGCTATTACTTCAAATAATAATCCGCTTTTTTTAGAAAAGGAGTGAAAAAATAAACTTTTTCCCTACGCTTATAGATGGTAGACTTAATTTAGTCATTAGTTTATTTTTCAACTCCCAAAATACTTATGCACTTTCAAACATTGCTGAGTAAAAATATCCTACTGCCTTCATATATACTATGCTATGGCATGGTAAATGTGTATTTACATGTTAAGTCTATTACTATAACTAGCATTAAAACAAAATTTTATGGGTAAAAAAATAATCATATTATTTAGTTTGGTACTTTCTTTTAATAGTTATGCACAACAGACCTCAAACTCCGATAACAAACTCGATCACACTGGAAAAGAGTATCAATTTTATCTAGAAAAACCAGCTGCCTGTATTCAAGTTATTCATTATGAAGATGGAACACCCATTAATGGTAAGCTATCAGTAGATGGAATGAAAATCTTTATTAAAGACTATATAGATAAACAAGTGATCTTTGCTACACTGAACTTTAAAGATGGCGAGGTAGAAGATATTAGCCGAGGACCTTGTTATATTATTCCTCGCTCGCCACTCTAAAAATGATATTTAATTATTATTTTTTGTTTTTTAAAATAAAACAAATAACAAAGCGGTCTCTTACCAATAGAGATCGCTTTTTTTTGTACTTTTGTGTATTAGACTAGAGATATGAGACATAAGATGTAAGATTTTTTGCTATGTTTTATCATCTTCTCCTAACCACATACATGTGGTCAGGTTGCTATTTAGATATTTAGCCTTTTGGCTATTTAGCTACTAAAAATCAGTAATTAATTTTGGGATTTTTAATTTGTGTAAATTATTAATTTTTGGAAAGAGTTGTAGTAGTTAAAGCTATGGTTACAGAATTCACTTAAAAATAATTGCGATCAATCAATTTGCCCAAATACGAATTACTGCTCTACTAATCACGAATCTACAAACTGTCAAAGTAGTACAAACTGTTTGGTTGAAAATTGTGATATTTGAAACATACCGATTTTTTGAGCTTCTAAACATCCAAAAGTCTAAACATCCAAAAATCTAACTTCTAATCGCAAATGGCCAAAGTAAAGACCAGATACATCTGTCAAAACTGTGGGACAACCTCACCCAAATGGATGGGAAAATGCACCAATTGTAATGAGTGGGAAACCTATGTGGAGGAAGTAGTGCAGCCCAAAAGCAAAGCGAGTACTAAACAACAACAGTTGACAGGTATCGTTTCGCCAACAAAAAAAGCGGTGAGTATTAGTCGCATTGAGAGTATTGAAGAAAAACGACTGCTGACCAATGATGAAGAATTGAATCGCGTATTGGGGGGCGGCATTGTGCCCGGGGGAATTGTGTTGATTGGTGGAGAACCCGGCATTGGAAAATCTACTTTGATGCTTCAAATAGCGGTGCATTTACAAAATCACAAAATTCTGTATGTGTCGGGCGAAGAAAGCGCGCAACAAATCAAATTACGCGCCGACCGAATAGGGGTAAAAAACCACAATTGCCTCATTCTCACCGAAACCAACCTCTACAACGTTTTCCAACAACTCAAAAGCATACAACCGCAACTTTGCATCATTGATTCCATTCAAACGCTACAATCGCCGACCTTAGAATCTACGGCGGGGAGTGTGTCGCAAATCCGCGAATGTGCCTCTGCACTTCAACAATACGCCAAACAGTACAATGTTCCCATTTTTTTAATTGGGCATATTACCAAAGAGGGGACCATTGCAGGTCCTAAGATTTTGGAACATATGGTGGATACCGTTTTGCAATTTGAAGGCGATACCCATTATTCTTATCGGCTGTTGCGAACCAAAAAGAATCGCTTTGGCTCTACAGCAGAACTTGGTATTTATGAAATGCTACACAACGGCCTACGGCAAGTCAGCAATCCTTCGGAACTCCTCATTTCGGAGACCAATCAAGAGTTAAGTGGCATTAGCATTGCTGCAACTATTGAAGGTTTGCGCCCCTTGTTGATTGAAACACAGGCATTGGTGAGTCGCTCGGCTTATGGCACACCGCAACGCTCGGCAACGGGTTTCGACAGTCGGCGGTTGAATATGTTGTTGGCAGTATTGGAAAAACGCTGTGGTTTTCGCTTCGGAGATAAGGATGTGTTTGTAAATATTGCAGGTGGCATCAAGGTAGAGGATCCCGCTATTGATTTGTCCATTATTTGCGCTTTGCTGTCTTCTTTTGAAGATGTATGTGTGCCTCAGAGAGTTTGTTTTGCAGGAGAAGTCGGTTTATCGGGTGAGGTTCGCAGCGTCAACCGCATTGAGCAACGTCTTTTAGAAGCTGATAAATTAGGTTTTAAGCGAATGTTTATTTCCGCTAATCACAAGGGTTTGGATGCCAAAAAGTATGGATTGGAAATTGTGTTTGTGTCTACTGTAGAGAAGGTATATGAGTTGTTATTTAAGTTGTAGGTTTTTGGCTTTTTAGACTTTTGGCTATTTGGCTATTTGGCTTTTTAGATTTTTGGCTTTTTAGCTATTTAGGCTTAAAAAAATCTCAAGTCTCAAGTCTCATATCTCATATCTATAGGTAAAAAAAAACCACAAACACCTTTTTTATGATAAAAAAAGCATTTGTGGTTCTTCGTTAAATTGTTAAATGTATTTTTCTTTCAATAAATTTATATTTAATTTTGAGGACGATAAGTGTCCAATAATGAATTGAAAGCAGCGTCAGTTTCTAAATGGGGTAGGAGTTCTAAGAATAATTCGTGTTGTTCAAAATTATCTAAAAAGGCAGTTGTCAATTGTTGGGTAGCGGTTTCTTTTTGACCTGTAACCCATAAACAAGCTGCGAGGAGGTAACGGTTTTCGGTCGTTTCACCGATCTCTATCATAGTTGTTTCCATTACATCCAGAGCTTCCGAATACAATTTTAATTTAAAATACAAGCGCACTAAGTTGTGCCAGTAGTTTTTTTGTTTCGGGTCAGTCTGTATTGCTTGATAGTAGAGCATCACCGCCATGTCGTGGTTTTTGATGTCGTAATAAAACTCTGCTAAGGTAGCGATATAAGCCGCATTATCATGGTCTAAATTAATGGCTTTATGATAGCATTTAAGTGCGTTTTCTAGTTGATACTGCTCTGCGTAGCACTCACCCATATAGAAAAACGCCTCGCTATGTTCCTCATTAATTTGCACTGCTTTTTCAAAATAATGAACCGCTTGTTGATACTCATCTAATTCGTAGGCACAAACACCAATGCTGTAGAACAATTCGTCATCGGCATCACTAACTGCTGCTGCTGCCAAATATTGTTCCTTAGCTTTGTGATATTGCTCAATTTCAAAATAAGCATCTCCACAGTCGCGATAAGCAAGGTCATAATTTTCATTAATAACCGTTACAAAGCCGTAAGCTTCAATTGCTTTTTCATACAAACCCAACCCATAATAAGCACTACCTAGATTGTACCAAGCAAGATAGCAATAAGGTTCTTCGTCAACAATATATTTATGCAGCCCAATACTTTCCTCATATTTGCCTGTCATTTCGACCACATAATCCATTTTATTGAGTGCGCGCTCGTGGCAAAGGTCTAATTTTAAGGCATAAGTAATGTACTCAAAAGATTTATTTTCCTTGCCCCAGTCTTCATATACATCAGCGAGGGTGAGGTAAATATTGATTCGCTCCTCTCGGTCTGCATATATAATGGCATCATTCAGAATTTCTTCTGCTTGTTGATAATGGGATAAGTAAGCGTAAATTTCAGCACGCAACACCGCCGTTTCTAGGTCTGTAGGGGATAAAATAGAGGCTTTATCCAACAGGGCTAGAGCACTATTACAATCTCTTGATTCAAATAAAAATTGTGCTTTTTTTAATAAAAACACAGAAGAAAAAGGGTGTTGGGTTAAGGCATACTCGCTGACTGCCAGTGCTTTAGAAAATTCAAAGCGTTCTTCGTAATATTCTATGATGCACTCAAAGCTGTCTTGTTCAAAGAATTGACTTTGATTGTGTTGTATCATGCTTTCAAACTGCTTCACCAGTAGCGATGCCTTTCGATGATTCAATGGGTCTCCTAAATTGTCTCTGCTCATATAGCGAATGATATAGTTAACTTGCGAAATTACAAAAAAAAGCTATATTTTAAGTGTCATTAGTTCACATTCATAAAAAAAAACTGCAATTATTATACCATGAAATGAAATTGTTCAATTTACTAACCTAGTGTTGACAATAATTAAAGCCTTTTTTGCGTTGATAATAGCTTTGCTTACATATTAGCGCATGTTGCCCTATTATACAGTTTGTTATATTATTCACACAGACTTGAATACATAAGTCAACAACTAGCGAATATTGAGCGATATATAACAGTAGCGTAAAATGACGCAATAGAGACATTGCCTACCTGCTATAAAAAGCTTGCCTATCTATTTTATTGGAAAAATGATTGTCGCTTTCGTTTAATGTGTAAAAAAGCCATACAAATAACTTTTTTTGAGGATATGATTAGTAAGTAGACTATCCTTTTTTAAGTCCTTGACTTAAAAAGGAGGTTTTTGCGCCCAAATTTCACCTTTTATTGCTACCTAGCACTACTAGGTACTGCAAAAAATGCTATATTCAGTAACAAAATCCATCACTTTCAGCTTCAAAAACGAAAATTGAGCCAATCGCTAAATTTTTTTTCCAATATATTTAACTAAAGCAAAATGAATAGGATGAGGCTAATAGACCCAAGACATGAAAAGTAAAATAGTTATGAATAACTGTATCTTCTTTGTTATTGTCTTTGAGATATTATGCCTGATCGCTAATGTTAATGTATAATGAAATAACATTCATTAAATATAAATGTAGTCAGAAAATTTGAGAATTGCACGATTTTGTGCACGAAATGACATGAATCTGTTAAAATTATGACACCAACTAAATATAAGTTTTAGTTTTAAGACATTTTCCAGACAAAAAAGATACCAAAATTAACAAAGAACAGGAACAAAAACTAACTGTCGCTACTAAGTTGCTCAATCTCCTTGAGCACTGCTTCGGCTTCTGCCGTTTTGAGTGAGCTTGCCATTCTATCAGTATGTGATAACTTATAGGCTTCTTCCAAAAGAGCTTTGTACTTATCTTCCAACTGCTCTCGCTTTGTTTTCTTTTTAAACCAACCAAACATATTTTTTAGATTTTAGTGATTAGTGATTAGTGATTAGTGATTAGTGATTAGTGGTTAGTGATTAGAATTTAGTGATTAGTGATTAGAATTTAGTGTTTGATAATTTCTAATTTGTAATTGAATTGAGTGTGTCAGAAAAAGAGGGATTTCATATAATAGCTATTTGCCTTGATCT
>JAHDHV010000113.1 GCA_020631155.1 Bacteroidota bacterium
TGAATTTGCCATAAATTATTAATAATAAATTAATTATCTCAAATCTTATGTCTCAAATCTTATGTCTCAAATCTTATGTCTAAGTACTTGCAAATCATTTTCACGAATAATAATTTACTATGAATTTCAAATTTAACCTCCTATATAGTGTCCCCCTAGTGCTCTTTTGTTTGCTAGGATTTGCTGAAAAAAGCACAGCACAAAACGATTGTGGTGACGCTGGCCCTGTCATTGAAACACAGATAGAATGTAATGAAGAAACAGCTGAATCTATTGTTTTAATCACTGTTACAGGTGGTTCACCGCCCTATACTTTGATAGGCGATCTTGGTGGCCAATTACAAGAAGGAGAAGCGATAACTATTGGTCCTGTTCCAGATGGTAATTCGGCAACTGTCACTATAATCGATCAAGCGGATTGTACAGTTGAGTATCAGAGTGGGATTCTTATTTGTTCTAAATGTCAAGCACAGGCAGGCATTATGCCAAAGGTTTTGCAATATGTTTGCGGTGATGATGAATTGCAACTCATCACTAGTGATGCAACAGTTGGAGAAAACAACGCATTGGTGTATATACTACACGATAATTCAGGTGATAATTTAGGAACTATTTATGCCACTAAAACGCAAGATGAATATTTTACTATTGACGATTTATTAACAGGTGGCGGCATGGCTGGCACAGAATACTATATTTCGGCGGTAGCTGGCCCTGATACCGACAGTGACGGTCACCCTGATTTGGGCGAGGGCTGCACACAAGTAGCCGAAGGTACACCTGTTATTTTTTCTCCATTAGTTGAGTTGTTATCCATTGTAGATTGCGACAGTCAAGGGCAGTTTGATTTGTCTATTTCTGTTAATGGTGGCGTTCCACCTTATACGATTTCTGGCGATTATACGGCGACTGATTTAACTACCGCAGATTTTCCACTCCAAACCTCTTCTTTTACGGATGGCTCTCAAATAGATATTAATGTAGAGGATGCAATTGGATGTATGCAGTCATGGTCTAATGTAGTGAATTGTGCAGGAAGCGCGCAGACAACGGTTTGGCCTGGCGATGCTGATAACAATGGCATTTGCTCTATTGGCGACTTATTGCCGATTGGTTTGTATTATGGTTTTAATGGCTTAGGGCGAAATGATGCGAATACCAATTGGCAAGGGCAGTCTAGTTTAGTTTGGAATCAGGATAATGTGGTTTATGCTGATTGTGATGGCAATAGCATTATTGATGAAAATGATGCTCAAATTATTTTGGATAACCTTGCTCAAACACATAATGATGGTAATAATACCATTACTTATCCAACGGGCAGTAACGGGCTTCCAATTTATTTTGAAACCGATGATGTTTTTGTTAATTCTGGAAATCAACATACCATTTCTGTAAATTTGGGAGATGGGGCAGATGTTACCGCTTATGGCATTTCTTTTATAGTAAACATTTCAACGGCTGCTAATTTAGGCTTTGCTTTAGAAGATTATACCTTAAGTTTTGATAGTTCTTGGTTAGGCATTGAAGGGCAAAATATGATTACCCTTAATCAAGTGGTTGGGAATGATGGATTTACGCAAAGTCAAGCATGGCACATTGCTTTGACGCGCAACAATCAGGAGGAGGCTATAGGCTGGGGGGAGTTATGCCGTTTAGCCCTTACCTTACAATTGGAAGGAAGTGAAGAAACAGAAATTCCATTAAATTTATCTTTTAGCGAAATACAAATTATTGGAAATGATGGGCTTGCTCAAACCTCTAATCCAAATAACGACTTTGAGCTTATTTTAAATAATTATCCAACAAGTGTTGAGGATATAACTGTTATTTCTGATAAGATAAGCCTTTCGCCAAACCCTGCGAATCAAACAGTTTACTTACAACTCCATGATTCACAGAGTTTTGTACAAGCTAATTACCGCATTTACAACCTTACAGGTCAAACAGTGATAGCAACTACTCCTTTATCTATGACAGCTACAAACTCGGCTATTGCGCTAGATATTAGCACACTTCAACAGGGTGTTTATTTTCTTGAATTGCAAAGTCAAACACAGCGAGCAGTTAAGCGATTAGTAGTTTATGAGTAGATTTTTTGTGATTGAATCAGTATGTTTCAAATTCTGTACTTTTCCACCAAACAGTTTGCAGCTATTTTAACAGCTTATAGATTAGTGATCTGTTTTTGGACGTTTTTTACTGATTGATTTCTTTTGAGTGTGTCAAGAAAAAAGGGTTTTCCTATAAGAGCTATTTACCTTAATCTTATAAAGTGTCCTTTGCCTTACGTTTTTTTCCTTTTTTTCTTGATAAAAAAAGAAAGAAAAAAATCAAGGCCGTTTTGCAACACCAATAAAAAAAAAATATTTTATTTTAGAAAAAAGTAAAGGTTCTTCTTTCATTTGGATAACATTTGGTTATTCCCTAAATCCTTGACACACTCATTTCTTTTTGGATGTTTTCTGTAGGCTTTAGCCGTCATAATATTATAAAAAACAAAAACTGGTAATTTCTAGGGAAATTAAAAAGTGATTTAAGTGCCACAAGCACTAATTAATTATGCACAATTTTGTTCTAAAGTATTGACTTTCATTTTTTTAATCAAACAAAGAGACCTGTTTAATTATTCTACAGTACTTTTTTAACCAATTTCTGATCGCTAATTACTAACAACTAAAGAGCCAAAAGGCTAAATATCTAAATAGCAATTTTTAAAATAAAGTGTTAGGAAGGGAATGAAACATACCCTTGTATTTGCGTATGATTCATCTAAATTTTGAATATAAAAAGCACGTAAAAGACGTATGAAAGCAGTAATACAAAGAGTTAGCGAAGCATCAGTGACTATAGAAGGAGAGGTGAAAGCAAAAATTGCTCGGGGGTTATTGGTATTATTAGGCATTGAAGCGGCGGATGAAAAAAGCGATATAGAGTGGTTGAGTAAAAAAATTGCTCAACTTCGCATTTTCAATGATGAGAAAGGCATGATGAATCGCTCAATACAAGACATTGATGGTCAAGTAATTGTGGTTAGTCAATTTACGCTACATGCCAGTACAAAAAAGGGCAATCGCCCCTCTTACATTAAAGCTGCGAAGCCCGATATTGCCATTCCCTTGTACGAACAATTTGTTGCTCACTTACAAACACATATCAAACAAGCTATTCAAACAGGAACATTTGGCGCAGATATGAAAGTTGCTTTGTTAAATGATGGACCTGTTACCATTATTATAGATACGAAGAATAGAAGTTAGGAGAATTTAATGGTATGTTTTATTGTCATCCTAACACTTTGCCGTTAAAATTGATATTTAGCTATTTAGACTTTTGGATTTTTAGCTTTTACAAAAAAAAATACTATACCAAAAACAGTTTAGAATCGTAATTTTTTATAGCCAAAGCCTATAAGGTTTGGTTCGGCGTGAGGTGTAACCTCGCCCCTGTAATCTAGCAGGTGTGAGGCTTTGCCTCGCTCCGAATCTGACCTCATGTATGTGGTCAGACTACACTGATAAAAACAAATAAAAAATTTAACAACTTTTGCTTTTGTCCTGTTTTTGGTATATTCAATTATTGATGTGTGTATAGTAGTTTGATTTTTAAACACCTGTAAATATACAATGGCTAAAATCTTCGTTACAGAACTCATTCAAAAAGAAACTAAAAAGTGCAGAAATACGAATCACTAATCTACTGATCACGAATCCACGAGCTGTTAAAATAGCTGCAAACTGTTTGATGGAAAAGTACAGTATACTTGAAACATACCAATTTAATGAACTATTAAGTACTACACAATAATTAAACGGGACACTTTGTTTGATTAAAATAATGAAAGTCAATACTTTAGAACAAAATTGTGCACAATTAATTAGTGTTTGGCACTTATTATATGCAAAAAGGCTATTCAGGGTATGTACCCTGAATAGCCTTTGCTTTTATAAATGAGGTGAATTTGCTATGGTTCTATAAAAGAATTTAGCTATCTATGAATGATTCGAAAAAAGTGAATTAGTATCTTCTGTTTCTGCCGCCGCCACCGCTGTTCCAGCCGCCGCCACCGCCGCGTCTGTCACCGCCGCCGCGTCTGTCACCGCCGCCACCGCGTCTTGAGTTGCGACTTTCACGAGGTTCTGCTTTTTTTACTACGATTGTTCTGTCGTCTAGATCGCTGTCATTAAGTTCGCCGATTGCTTGATAAGCTTCGCTGTCGTTAGGCATTTCAACGAAACCGTAACCTTTAGATTTCCCAGTGAATTTGTCAAAGATAATTTTTACAGAGCTTACTTCGCCAAATTCTTCAAAAGCATCTCTTAAATTATCTTCAGAGGTGTCGAAATTTAACTTTGCTACAAAAATGTTCATTAATGAAAAAGTTTAAAAGTAAATATGAAAATCAGAACGGTTCTCGTAGCAAAGGTGCATCTTTGATAACTGTAGCAGAGCTTACTTTGTGTGTTATGTGAAAAGCAAACTTGCCATTATTATTATCAGTGAGATGGAAACTTTTTTTTGCTACAAAAATGTTCATAAATGAGAAAAAATCGAAATGGATATTAGGTAAAGAATTACATCTGTAGCAAAACAATTTCTAAATTGTAATTTTAACATAAAAACTTTTTGCTAAATAGAAAAATAACTCTAATTGTCTGTCAATACAAATTTATCTATTATAAACCAATAATGCTAATTTTTTTTTACAGGTTGGTTTTTCCTTAAAAGAAATTGTAGTATTTTACTAACATATCACATAAAACGGAACAGTACTATTTAAAAAAAAGTTCTAAAAAACACTTTTTTTCAATTTAAATGAGCCTTTTCCAATTAAATAACCTTGATGATAAACTTCTGTTTGATATAATCCGGGCAAATATTTTTTATCTTGATCCCAATAAACACAATATTGTTCTTGCTGTAGATTATACTCAATTACTGCTCGCATTGAATAAGGCATGGTTTCGCCCCTAGAGTTGGTAAATGTACCTGAACCTGTTGCTTCAATAAATAAAGTATTACCCTCAGGACCTATAATGCGAACTAATAACTTTTTATTGCCTGAGCCTGCCACCAAATTTTCCAAAATATCAAAACAAACACGTATGCGGTCGGCTCGTTTATGCCCTTTGACGGTAACTTCCTTGCCATTTTTTTTGTAACGAACTGCTGCAACCTCTACATCGTCAGCCTTTAAAACAGAGGCTAGTTCCAGTTTTTTTTCCAATAGTTCGTTTTGCGTTTTGAGTGATTTCTGCTCACTCACCAAATCCACCGACTTCATTTCTAGTTGCTGTGTTTCCTGTTGTAGTCGCCTTTGGGATTCTTCCAATGCAATTCGTTCTAAGCGCAATGCTTCTGCTTCTGCCTGCAAAGCGGCGGAGGTTTTGCTGGAATTATTTTTATTTTTTGCTTTAAAAGTTGCCTTTTCCTGTTCTAGTAAAGCTTGTTTTTCGTGTAGTTCCTGCTGTTGCTCCTCTAAAATTTCCTTTTTTTCTTCTAACAGATCTTTTTCTTGCAAAATTTCCTTCTTTTCCTTTTCTAAGTGTGCCTTTTGTTTATCTAAGTTTTCGATTTTAGCATCTACTACAGCAGTATTCACAGGTTTGGAAGATACTTTTTGCGTTGCCAGTTCCTTTCTTTTATTCTCTAAATTTCGCGCTTCCCTATCAAGGCGTTCCTTTTCGGCATCTAATATTTCTTTAGCACTAAATAAACGCTGCCGTTCTTCATTTAATTGTTCTTTAGCGGTACTCAATTCTCGGGTTTCTATATTTACTCTAGACCTTTCTTTTTTTAGGCGTTTGAGGGCAGCCGTTTTTTCGGCAATATTAGAGTTTAGACTGCTCATTTGAGAACTCAAATTTTTCACCTTAGAATTAAGATTACCAACCGTAGACTGTAAATTTTTGTTTTCTTTATTGAGGCGGTCATTAGCCAAACGCAATTCCTCTACCTGAACTTGATAGACCACCGAATTGTCTTGTAAAGCAGCCAATAATTCTCTTGCTCGTTCTAGTTCTTCACGGCTATTTTTATGCTTGCCCAATAACTCGTTAATTTCTGTTTTTTGTATTTCAATTTCTGTTTCAATATCTGTTAGGCTACTATCCACTTCAGGATTTTGGCTAATCAACTCTTCATTTTCTGTAATATAATTATCCAACTCAATAATAGTGGTATCATAGTCTGCTTGCAAAGCCGACTTTTGCGATTCAATGATGGCAAATGCTTCATCATTTTCTCCCTGAATTTGTAGATGATTCCTAAAAAATAAGCCATTGGTTATCAACAAAAGTAATACCAAACCGCCTATAATGTAGTAAGAACGTTTGGAAGGTTTTTCTTCTTCTGGTAGTAGATGTACACCCGACATATTTAGTGTGTTTTTTTTATTAGTAATTAGAGAATAGGGGTTAGAAATTAGAGAATGGTGGTGAGGTATTGTTGAACTTAATTTTAATAAGTACCTAGACAAAATTAATGTTACAATAGTAAAAGACTAAACTACTCATTTCTAATACTTTAGCACAAAATTGTGCACAATTAAATAGTGCTTGGCACTTAAGTTATTATTTTCGCATTACTAATCCATGAACTCTATAATTCAACTCAAAAAAATAATCATTTTCCCTGCAAAACTAAATTCTTTTCGTAAAAATAAATCTTTATCAAAGGTATTTCAATTTTTTTAGCAACTTTTTAACGAACTTTGACTAGGACGGGTTTATCTTTTAAACGTTTTATAAACAAAAATTATTTTAAATCTTTATACATGATGGCTACATTAAATGAGAATTACTGGGAACAAAGGTATAGGCAAGCTGAAACGGCTTGGGATATTGGCAATATTAGCGAACCGCTAAAAAACTATTTTGACCAACTTACAGACAAGCAAATACGCATTTTAATTCCGGGTTGTGGCAATGCTTATGAAGCCCAATATCTTTTTGAGCAAGGTTTTACAAATGTGCATTTATTAGATTGGTCGGCATCAGCCTTACAAAATTTTAAAGAGCGAGTACCTTCATTTCCAAGCGAGCAGCTACTCCAGCAAGATTTTTTTACCTACAAGCCAAGCACAGCAGCCGAACATTACGATCTTATAGTTGAACAGACATTTTTCTGTGCTTTACAACCTGAGCTACGCATTGATTATGTGCGTAAAATGCATGAATTGTTGCGAGATGGCGGAAAATTAGTTGGATTGCTATTTAGACGAAAATTTGAAGAGCGGCAAGGGCCGCCTTTTGGTGGAGATATAGAGGATTACCAACCGCTGTTTGCCCCTTATTTTACCTTCAAAACTTTTGAGCTTTGTTATAATTCTATTGCGCCAAGAGCTGGCAGTGAACTGTTTATTAATTTGGTTCGTAGAGATAACTCATGAATTATCTCTACGAAATGTTAAATTTTTTCTTTCTTGAAAAATAAATAAGAAATAATTTTAGAATTAGCCTAATTATTTGTAATTTAATGGAAATGGTTTAGATCACACATTTTTTGAGCGAAATACATTATTGTTAACTGTCTATTGAGAAAAAACTACAATGCATCAGGAACGCTGGTTATATAATGGTATAGTCAAGCAGCACTATATTCAGCTGAATCATTTTTTTGGTGATGAAATAGTTACAATTCGGCTGAATGGTGAACTCTTGTATCACGAATCTTACCCGATGACGCAGGATAGCAAGTCCTATCAATTTTTTATAGACAATGAGCTTTGTGAAATAAGGGTTGCAAAGGATAATAATGACTTTGTATATCATTTTACTTCGCATAACTATTCTACTAGTAAAACTGGAATGGCTCGTAAGCAAAAGGACTTTTTAGAAGAGTGGGGGGTAGGTATCGGTATTGCTGCGGTATTTTTGTTGATTCTATGTCCATTGGCTTATTATTTACTAACTTATTACCAAAATAGCCAAAACCTTGACTTAGGGGGCATGATGGCGACTGCGATCATTACCCAGATAGGAGCAGAAGAAGCACAGCAATATACAACACGAGGCATCACCTACCGATTGACTGATAATGTGCGTTATAAATTTGAAGTTAATGGAGCATATTATCATGGGGATATAGATTTAAAACCCACCCGAACGGGCGGATACATGACCCCTAATGGTCTGCCGCTGCATGAAGGGGGGGAGTTTGAAGTGTTATTTTCAGGCTTAGACCCTTCTAAGAGTAAAATTTTATTTGATAAACCGACTTCTATACAAACAAATAAATACAAAGCTCTAGCTGCTGAAAATTGTTTATACAATCCGCCTAATGATGTGGATAGCAGCCTTTATTCACAATTTTGTAAATGTATGAATTATCATGTGTATTTGCATTATGGTTTAGAAGGTTTGGCAAATGTTTTTGCACAAAATATGCCGCGAACTCAACAAGTGCCTTACAATCAAGAGACTTTTGAACGGATGCAAAATGATGTTATTTACAAAAGTTTTAGGTTGTTATGTAAGGATGAGGTATTGGCAGAGGAGGAGGAGGATAGTTGGAAATATGAGGAGTTGGAAACGGCTTCGGAAGGTGATTTTAATGCAGAGGAGCATAATTGAATTGTCTTTACACAAAAAAAAGTTAGTTATCTGATTTAAATTTTTTGTACAAAAAAACGCTTCTTGATAGGAATATCAGGAAGCGTTTCTGTTTTTATATGGGATTGATGTCTATATTTATTATTGCTACAATTTATTGTCTATTCTACTTTTGAAAATGTTTTAGTCGTTACTAATTCCTGTCTATCATTGATTAGGCTGATAAAATACATGCCTTCATCCAGTTGATCGGTATCTATGCGGTAGGTATAGTAGCCTGCAGGTATGGTATAAGTAGCTATTTTTTTACCAATGATGTTGTAAATTTCCACTGTTTCAATGCGATGGCTCCAATCATAGTCAATGTTGATGAAATTGCGAACAGGATTAGGGTAGATTTTTAATTCCTGAACAGGTTCATCATCATCAATACCCACAGTCCAAGCATCTGCTTCATAAGTAATGGTCATATTTACATTGGCACTATCATCTATCGCATATACCAGCAATTCTACAGAGCCGCTGCCCGGTTCATTATCTGTTTGAAAGTGAACATCTAAATTACCTTCGCCATTAGGAGTCAATCCGAATGTGTTTTCGTTGCGTGTTGGTCCCCAGCAAGTGATGTTGTCACAAACCAGCGTTTGCCAAGAAGGGTTTGCTAGGTCGTTGACGATGCGTACCCAGGTGAGTCGTAGTTCTTGGTCGGTATTATTGGTAATTGTGCTTTTGGCAACAATTTCATAGTCATCAGAATCTCCGCTTATGCTTACAGGGGAGACAGGGCTGATAGAAAATACATCTGTTTGAGCCTTTAGGGTTAAGCTGAAACATAGAAGAAGATAGGTTAAAAGTAGATTTTTGTTCATATTTTTGTTGCTCTTTATTCAATTCTAGAAATTTATTTCAATATACAAAAAAAGGAAAATAGTTCCTAATAAAAAAAGTAGTCTGTCGTTTGCAAGACGTACATTTTTTGGATAGGTTAGTAAAGGGAAAGTTTAATATTTTTGTCATAAATCATGCCATTGCAACCTTATAACTTTACAGCTTGATGGCAGAGATAGGAAAACAAAAAAAGGGCAAACATAGGGTATGCCCTTCTCATAGGAAAAACTAGCAGCTATTGTTGGATTGTACGCAAGATAAGTTTTTTGTCTTATTCAAGCAATTTTTTAATAGTATTTTTTTACACTAAAATGATAAAAGTTTTCTGGATAGAAAAGCTTAATATTTACCATTGTTGTTTTTTATTTTTTTATAAAAGAGAAAAAAAAGCATAAAAAAAAGCTACTGATTTATTTCTTCTAAAGTAAAATGAAGTATAATCAGTAGCTTTCTCAATTAATTATTCAATTAATTATTTTCTTAAAGCTTAAATTTTATGTCTCTACACCAATATTTAGTGAACAACAGTTAGTTTGCGAGCAGCAGTTGTACCTTGTTCGCTCACTAATTGGTACATATAAGTGCCTTCAGACAATGTTGCCGTATTAATGTTAATTTGGCTAGTGCCACGTTCAACATTTTGAGTTAATACCACTTTACCTGTAATATCTATCACTTGCAAAGTAGCATCTGTTGTTAAATTGTTTAATTGTATGTTTGTGGTCAAGTTACTTGGATTAGGATAGCTAGGTGACATTAAATTTTGAACTGCTTCGTCATATTCCACACCTACAATTTTGCCATTGAACCAGTTTTCGGTCAATAACATAAAAGCATCTCTTACGCCTTCATCTTCAAACATTTCCAAGCCAATGCCTACATAAGCCATTTTAAAAGTGCCGTTATCAGCGCGAATACCTGCAATTTTACTAGCATCGCCATTATAATTAAAAATAGCGGTAGCATGATCGCCGCGAGGTTCAATTTGATCAGGATAGAAATTGCCGCCATAAGTATCTGCAATATCTGTTTCAGATAAAGAATCACCATATAAGCCATCTGCACCGACAGGCGTTAAGGTGCTATTGGCAGAACCACCATCATCAATATAACGCGCTTGTAAATATTGAGAGTAGAAACTTCTGGTAATACTTGTGCCATTAGAACCATCTGCGCCAGAGTTATCCCAACCGATGTCTTGACCTGCAATGAGGAGGTTGCCGCCATTGTCCATGAAGGTAGAGAAAGCAAATACCATATCATCAGTGATCGCAGGGAAAGTCCAGCCAATATTTAAGTATACGTTGTTGATGCCTTCCAATAAATTTTGTTCGCTTGCGTTTAGGAAAGTTCCCATTTCTAAAGCACCATAAGAGGTATTACCAGATAAGCCCAAACCTTTAGTATAGCTGTTTTCATAATCTCTAGCACTACCATTGTTGATCACTAGGTCAGTTACTCCTGTATTGACATAGTATGTAAATTCTATAGGAAAAGCATTTTCATCATCGGCAGAGCTAATTCGGAAACTATATTTAGCAATGGCCGTTTCTTCGCCAGGGATAATTTTGAAACCTGTGACACTGCTAGAATTAGCAGGAAATTCATAACTTGTAGAAGTTTCTTCAATATCAATGACAGTTTCACCTACGGGTAACATTATTTTTACCGTCCAATCAGCTGGAGCTTCATCTGTAATAACATCCAATTGCAATACTTGAGCAGTGTTTGTGTAAGTTTCCAAAAGTGCGGAAAAAGACACCTCTTCGCCTGCGCTTGCTTGTTGGAAGGTAGACGCAGAATTGAAATAACCTAAACGCATATCGCGGCTAGAACCAGAGTTTAATACTTCTTTTGTTGCGTCATCTTGTAAATAAGCAATGACATAAGTCTCCATCGGATCCCACTCTGCATCTAAGGCATAAGAGTAGCTAATAGTTGTTGTTTCACCTGTTGCGGGTAATTCTACACTTTCGCCAGTGATACCTGATAAGCTTTGACGGAATACATTTGGAAAGTCGGCTTCACCATTAGACCCCGGAGGGCTATCATAAATTATATGACGCTCTACAACCGCCGTTTTTAAACGCCAATTGCCAGTAGGTACCGTACCAACAGTTGTTAAGTCAATATCTACGGTTCTAGTATCTCCTTCTGTAGCTTCGCTTAAAATAATTCTAACATCACTCCCGTCTTTACTTACATCACCAATTACTTTGTCATCTACCCCTGAAGGTTGGATGTCAGTTAGTCCATTTACAACAACGGTAGGAACACCATCTACACCATAATAAGTCACTCTATTGTCTACTTCTGATTCGTTGAAATCATACATAGGATCAGTTCCCGGCCAAGAGGTATGATAGGCAATGTGGTGCATCAATCCTGTTCGAGTAAGGTAGAAGTTATTAAATCCCGGATTTTGCTCGGCACAAGGAGGGCAACTTGCATTGGTAAAATGTTCTGCTAATGCATATTTTTTAGCCATTTGGCTAAAGGCAGTGTCTGCTGTTAAAAGTAGCAAACAACTAGTAAAAATGCTAAGTAATAGTATTCTCATGTTTTTTGTTCTTTTATGAAAAAAAATGAATGTTGATTTAGGTAAGTACTACACAATAATTAAACGGTATGCTCTGTTTGATTAAAATAGTGAACATCAATACTTTAGAACAAAATAATACTCAATTAATTAGTGCTTGGCACTTAGGTTAATGATACAGTGAAAAGATGGATGGAATATAGATGCTAGAAATTAGAGAACAGATTTTAAGTGTTATAAAAGTAATTAGAAAAATATGGATTTCCTTCAATCAGTAGTATTTTAAGATAAAAAGGTTGTATTGAAAAACGGTATAGTATAGACTTGACAGTGGTTTTACACCCGTTCAATGATGGTTGTTACGCCCATTCCACCTCCTACACAAAGCGTTATTAATCCAGTAGACAAATCTCGTCTTTCCAGTTCGTCCAATACCGTTCCTAGTAGCATCGCCCCTGTTGCCCCTAGTGGATGCCCCATTGCAATAGCACCACCGTTCACATTTAACTGCTCATCGGAAACATTCATATCTCTTTGGAATTTAAGCACTGCCGCTGCAAAAGCCTCGTTCATTTCCCAAATATCAATATCTTTAGGCTGCATCCCTGCAATTTTTAGAGCCTTACGACTAGCAGGAGTGGGGCCTTGCAACATGATTGTGGGTTCAGCACTAGTAACGGCAGCAGCCACAATACGCGCTCTAGGAGTCAATCCTAGTTCTTGTCCTTTTTTCTTGCTGCCAATCAGCACCAAACTTGCCCCATCAACTATGCCCGAAGAGTTGCCTGCTGTATGTACATGATGGATGCGCTCTACTTCTGGATAACGCTGCATGGCTACCGAATCGAAGCCCATTTCGCCCATCATGGCAAAGGAAGGATTTAAATTGCCAAGTGCTTCCATTGTGGTGCTGGGGCGAATATGTTCATCCTGTGCCAATACAGTCAAGCCATTTTGGTCGGTAACAGGAATAATGGATTTATCGAAATAGCCTTGTGTGCGTGCGTAGGTAGCTCGTTGTTGGGACTGCAAAGCGTAACTGTCTACCGTTTCTCTCGTAAAACCTTCTCTTGTAGCAATCAAATCAGCACTGATGCCTTGTGGCACAAATCCGAGTTGGCTATTTACGGCGGGGTCTAATAGCCATGCGCCGCCATCAGAGCCCATCGGGATGCGCGACATGGATTCAATGCCACCTGCTACAACTAGACTTTCCCAGCCTGAGCGAATTTTCATAGCTGCAATATTGACGGCTTCGAGCCCAGAAGCGCAGAATCGGTTCAGTTGTACACCTGCTACTTTCATATCCCATCCAGCGTAAAGGGCAGCAATTTTTGCAATATCTGCGCCTTGTTCACCAATAGGGGTAACACAACCCAATACAACATCTTCTACTTGAGAAGTATCTAATTGGTTTCTTTGCTTTAAGCTGGCAAAAAGTATACTTAGTAACTCTATAGGGCGTACTTCATGCAAAGAGCCTGTTTTTTTGCCTTTGCCTCTAGGTGTTCTAATGGTATCGAAAATATATGCTTGTGCTGACATTTTGTGTATATTTGCGAAATATTGTTATTTTTTTCGAGTATAATGTATAGGTAATTATATAAATTGGATTTTACACAATGCTTTTTGTCAAAATTAGCGATTTAAATTTTGTGTATTGCAAAAAAAATGAAAGTCTGTTAATAATTTTAGGAACTATATAACAATGCCTTTTTTCATTTTTGATTACCTTTGCTGCTAATTTACAAAATTATTGTGATTTTAGGAGAAAAAATAAGACAAGCTTTTTTAACAATTCTGCATGAAGAAATGAAAACTGGTACTTTATATTTTTTGTGTAAAATTTTATAAACCATTACTAAGTCTTTGAATATTAAAGATATATGTTCATTTTTTTTTGTTTAAAATACCATTATGTTTGTGTTTGGTTTTGTTAAATTCAGATTAGATATGTATATTGTGTTTTAATAAAGCTTGACTAACTTTGTGCTTGTTTTACAATTGCCAGATAAAACCACTTGTTACTGCCCAAATCACCTAATAAAACAACTGTAATTATAAACACCTTTTGTTTTTATAACTATAGTTTTCTATGTAAAATAGATGTTTATGGAATTGTTTCATTGAAAAAATAGGTTATGTGTTATCCTATTTCTAGCTCTCCTACAATCAACTAATTCAATGGCTATAGGTAATTTTACATATGAATGACAAAGCTTTAGGCTGATTGTTAACTATCTACCAATAAAATTTAGTTGTTTTAGCTGATAAAAGAAAAAACGCTATTTTAATGAAGGTATAAGCACATTTTTTACGTAAGAACACTTATACATTTTAAGATGTACTAAGTATTTTTAGAGCTGACTAATAAATTGTTTTTACAAATAATTAGAACCAAAAACATCTAGTATTGGATTTTGAGCCGATAAATGATTACTTCAATGCTTTGATTAGAAGAGTGTTTTTAGCCTAGAAAAAGATAGATGTCATTTTTTTATCAACATCTTGTTAATCAAATACTAACTTATTTGGGAAAGATGACTTTGAAAAAAAAATGAGATGAATTATCCTAAAGTTTATAAATTATCTAACTAATTAAATAAATTTACAGCTATGAAATTAAAATCCCTCATAGTTTGTTGCCTAATGGCT
>JAHDHV010000114.1 GCA_020631155.1 Bacteroidota bacterium
AAGCAAGACCATCAGGGCCATTTTGCAAAGTTTCTGCAAACCAGACAGCACCAAAGCCACTTCCTTCCTCATCAATTACACCACTTAAAGCCACTGTACTGATAATTACACCACCACTGCCATTGTACTCTATTACAGAATAACACGATAAATCTAAACCTGCTGGGCCTGCTATTTCAAAACCTTCATCAGCATCTGTACTTGTATTGTCATAGTGAATTTCATTTATCCAAGGATGATCTTGCGTTGCTGTTTCAATAGAATTCCATGTAGCACCGCCATCAACACTATATTGAACCACATAGCCATCAGTAGCCGTTGCAGGAGCCGTCCAAGAGATGTCAATCGTATTGTCTGTTGGATTAGAACAAGCAACTGCGGTTGGCGGATCGCAAGCAATTACACAAACAGGAGCTGTAACTGCAAATAGTTCATTACAACCCGCATTTTCTGTAGTGCCATTGCCAACCGTTATGGTGATATTTGTTCCAGCAGGGATATTATTAACGGTAACTGTACCATTGGCATTAATGCTTGTACTAGCGGGTGTTCCAGCACTCGAAGTTACCGTATAACTAGCATCTACACTATTTAAAATACTATTCCATGTTCCTAAATCTACATTTACAATAGCATTATAAGTACCATCAGGGTTACAAACTGTATTATTGATTGTAATGATCGGTTTTGCATAAATATCAATGGTAATTTGCTCTGTATAACAGCCCAAGTCAGGATTCGCTTGGAGATTGCTATTCACAGGAGATTCTACTAAGTAAGCATCAAAAGTGTAATTAATATTGTGTTGCCCAACGCCAGCAGCAGCTACGCTAAATACGGCAAGGCCATCATCAGCAGTAGCATCTGTAACGCCTGTACCTGCGAAATTTCCACCCATAGAAAAATCAACAGAAGGCGTAAAAGTGTGTACTTGGGAGAAGGCATCATTACCATTACACTGAGTAGCTACTAAAGTACCAGAAAAAATGACAACTCCTTGGCCATCTCTAACAATATAACTTCCTTCGGCTTCAGGTGCGCCAAAGCAAGTATTAGCCTGTAAGCCATCACCATAACTATCACCAACAATTACGGTATAAGGCGCGAAATTTAAGTTTAATGGACCAGAAGTAAAAACGGTATTAGAGTTGGTACCTTGTCCAGCTCCAGCGAAAGAACCGCGTGGATAATCGTAGACTACATTGCCATCTTTATCTATAATTTGAGCAGATTGCTCTAAATTCCCATAGCCATCATCTGTTAAATCCAGAACAATAGAACCATAATTAATTAAAGGTGTAGCGGTTAAATTGATGGTGTTATTATCGGTTTCACAGTATTCGGTAGGGCTTACTGCACCAACGGCTGGGGTTGTAGGAAGGTAAACATCTGTTGTAAAAGTGCAAGTACCATCTGCATCATCCGTAGCGGTAATGCTGGTTGTGCCGACAGGTACCCCTGTAATAGTGACTGTTTGAGGGTTGGTACCATAGGCAGTTGTTACGCTTTGACCACCCGAAGAGGCAGTAAATGTACCTGTTGTATTATCATGTTCAATGGTTAGTTCAAGGTCGTAGGTGGTGCCATCAGCACTACAATTGATAGGAATTGCTTGTGAGACTTCAATACAATGGCAACTTGACAAACAATTGGCGGCAAACAATTCGGCATCGCCCAATAGTTGAGAAGTTATAGAAAAATCTACGGCGGAAGGATTAACAAAAGGTTCCATAATATTAGCCCCACCTACATCATTGTGGTTACAACCGAAATTGTGCCCAATTTCATGTGAAGTAACTTCACGCATGGTATTGACATTCGTAGAAAAGTTTTCAATTAAGCTATACCCAAAACTTGAATTACAAATTACGCCTAGATAAGCCAAGCCCACTACACTTGTACTAAAATCAGCACCAGTAGCGCAGTTGTCAATATCTCGTTCCGTCCATATTTCTGCAAGGTCATAGGCAGCAGTAAATCCGCCAGGTCCCCAAGCAGCGAACTCACTTAATAAGTTTGAAGCACAAATACTAGCCCCGCCTACATTAGCCTCTGGCCAAGGGTTGGTGCCTGCTGTGATGACCACTTGTTCAACAATATCGAAATTAATATCATACTGAAAGGCATTGGGATTTTGATAATCTGCTTCTACCAAGTTGATGATATTGGTAATGTAGTTATTAACATTGGCAACAGAACCATAGTTATTAAACATGCTATTGTCGGCGGCAGTCGCAAATTCTAATTTTCTACAAGTAGTTTCGCCAGTTCTGTTATCTAGTCGTTGAGCCATATCATTGTCAATCCCTACTTTTGCCTCTGCCATATCAGCTGTTAGCCCACAATGAGCACCTGTATCAATGACTTTATCAGCCTCATATACCACATATTGATTGGTTTTGGCGTTTGCATCATATTGTTGGAGAGGTTCTACAAAAAGGCGACTATTATCAACCCCAAAGAAACCGAGTATATAATCGTCTGTGATGGTAAGGCGAGTTTGTTCCTTTGCTCCTTTGACAAAGCCTTTGTAGGTGTTGATTTGTGTAGGAGTAGGCTGCAACTGTTTTTTGCCTCCTTCTCCAATGCTATATGCCTGATAATTATCTGCCCAAATAGGGTTTTCATATAGCGTGATTTCCAAGTCATAGGCATCTTCAAGCACTAATTCAAAAGTGCCACTGTAATTTGTACTTTTTACATAAGTAGCTAATTTTTTTTGTTCTAATTCATAAATATTGTAGTTTGTAAAATTTTTGTTTAAAGCAGTTTTGGCTTTTTTTGTTATTGTTGGAGTATTTTTAGCTAATTTTTTGCCATAAAAACTTGTAGGATTTTGAGCTAAAAAAATAAGTGGGCAAAATAGCAAAAACAGGAGGAATAAAAATAGCTTTTTCATACGTTAATTTTTGTTGAGTAATTTATTGGTTATAAAAAAGGTATGGGTTGAAAAGTATAGCATTTGAAACATACCTAAGTAGTCAGTCAAGATAAAATTGACGATTGCTTTTGGCGTTTTTTGCTCCCTAGCTGTGTTACAAAGCCTCGCCGTAGCTTTGGCTATGCCTACGTTTTGTGCCTTGCTAGGAAACAAAAATCACTCAACATCAACCCGTCATTTTAACATTGACTAACTACTAAGTTTATTATGAGTGTGTCAGAAAAAGAGGGATTTAGTATAATAGCTATTCTTCTTAATCTTAAAAAGTCTCCCTTGCCCTACGTTTTTTTCTTTTTGCTTGATAAAAAAAGAAAAAAAAATCAAGACGGTGAACCTTTTTCGCGCTTAACGCAAAAACTTTCAAGGTTGCTCTTCAAAACCAATAAAAAAAGGATATTTTATTTTTTGGAAAAAGTAAATGTTCCACTTTCATTTAGCTAACATTTTGTTATTCCTTAAATCCTTGACACACTCGTTTATTATTAATGCTGTACTTTTTAGAATAAAAAAATATGATTATGTATTGGATGTGTGTTTGTGGAGTTGTAAATTTCGTTTTTTTTTTGATAAAAAGTGATTTTTTTTAAAAAAGATTTAAAAGGATGTACAAATTGAAGAGGTGGAAAAGACTTGATAATGGTAAATTAGGAATATGTTTGATATTATTCCTAATCTCTGGCCATAAGAATATATCAGTTTGCTTTTTGGCTATTTAGCTGTTAGAAATTAGCTGTTCACGAGCAGAAACTAGGCATCATAAATCACTTAACAAGAAACCAATCAGCAAAAAAGTCCGAAAACGAACCTACTAAGTAATGCGGAAATAATAAAGGTGACTGCTTCAACTTATTATTGTAGAATCACTAATCTACGAACTGTCAAAGTAGAAAAACACTGTATTTGAAACATAAGTACCTAGACAAAATTAAACGGCACTTTTTTAAAATTAAAGTGATGAAATTCAATACTTTAGAACAAAATTGTGCACAATTAAATAGTGCTTGGCACTTATTTGTCAAGAAAGAATAGCATATTGTAAAAAAAAACCTCATCCGTAAAGAATAATTTACAGATGAGGTTTTTAAAATTTGATTTATTTTAAATAAAAAATCAATGGCTATTATTTAGTTACTAACAATTTGTGATGAACTATTTCGCCATTTGGTGTGATGAAACGAGCTAAATAAATACCAGCAGATAGATGATTGGCGTTGAAATCTACTTTATAGGTTGTGCCTGCTTCGGTATAATCATTAAATAATAAGGCAATTCTTGCACCTGTTAAATCAAACAATTCTATGCTTGCTTGCCCCGATTCATTAGCGATAAACTGTAAGGTAGTAAAGTGACTAAATGGGTTAGGTTGTGCAAGGAGACTATTTACATTGGCAGTAGTAGATGTTTTGCCTCTACCGGGTCTCACACAATTTAACCAATACCAACCGTAGGAATTTTCTCCTGTTCCTGTATCTGTTACTGTTACAGAGTACCAACCTTGAGGGGCATTGCTAATGATATTGGTACCTTGGCCAGTGCCATCCCATGTGTTTGGCCCGTCCCAATCATAGGTATAATCACCACTACCACCTTCTACCATAATGTCAATCATTCCATCATTAACATCGGCTAGGCAATCATCTAAAGTGAGGGTTTGGTTGACAATATTAAGAATACCACCTGCACCACCGTCTGTTCCTTGAGCGGGATCATTAGTAGCTACAGTTGTACAGCCATTAGCATCAGTAATGGTTACCGACCAATAGGCACTATTACTATAGTGTACATTAACTTCGCCAGTACCTACAATAGCATGTCTTACAGAGCCGTCCGTATCCCAGAAGTAATTATAAGGAGGAACACCACCAATTACTTCAACTTCAGCGACTTCATAGTAAAATGCGCCGATTCCACTTGTTGGGGTACTTGTATTAACAACATCTGCTACCAAACTACAAGCAGCACAATCATAGGCAGCATCTATATTCAATAAACAAGTGCTAATAACTTCGGAGGTAACTAGCAATTGTACATCATCCACAAAAATGGAACTATTGGTACCATCATCTACTGCCTCGTCAGTAGCAAATTGTAAGTTGTGAGGATTGCCATCTGCAAAAGCACTCACATCAATTGGGCCGACAGTAACAAAAACTCCCGCACTTGGGTCAGTTAATCCTCCACAGATAGTTGTTTCATCTTCAGTTTGCCCTGCTACTGGATTACATAAACTCCATATAATAGTGCCATCAATGGTTACATCAAATGTATCGCCACCTGCACAGTCGCATTGACCTGCTGCTACATTAAAGTATAAGTCGGAAGCGGTTGAGTTTGCAGGAATGGTTACTGTTTGTTCTACATAGGTTTGTCCTATAGCGAGGCCACCTAACCAAGCATCAAAAGAGCCGGTTATTGGGAAAGTGCCATCAATAACAGGAAACGGTTCAGTAGAAAATTCTGTCCATCCGTTGCCAGGGCCGCCACTTTCAAAGCCACCGTCTAAAATGATGTCTTGATTCCCACCGCTAGATACGCAGCAATCAGGTCCGCCAGCATGAGCAAATTCAATTTGATAAGTAGCTATGCCATTATCACCTGGAGCAACAGGGAAATTAGGATTACCTGTAACAGAGGTAGCACTCACTGTATTTTCACAACCTGCTATCGCAACAATACTAGGTGCATTACAAGTATTTTCACCAGAAACAGTTACTAAAGTGCTTAAATCTGCTGGTGGTAATGGATAAACATCTATAGATTCGCTACCTGAGCCAACATTACTATTATCATCTGTACAAACAACACTATAGGAAATGCTTACAGCTTCTGCATTACACAGCTCGCTTGTTGTAAATGTATAACAAGCTTCGGTATCGGTAGCACCGCCACCACTTACTAAGGTTGCATTAGCTGGAGCTGTCCAAGTTACATCAATATTAGTTGCAGCACCTCCACTAGATAAGACATTGCCATCGCCAGAAATTGCCCAGTCAAATACACCCACCTCACCATTACTAAAGGTAGTAGTAACTAAGAAGTAATCTACACCAGCAGTAAGAGCTACAGGGTCTATTAATGGATCAGCATCACCATTGCTATCATCATCAGAAATAACATAAGTAGCACATGGATCGGCTGGGTCAAAGCCATCACAATAAATTCCACCATGTCCATCACCGCCAAAGCTAGTCATAGCAAAGGTGTAATTGCCTGTTACATCAACAGTGAATGGCAATACATCATAGAAAACATCTGTTCCTGAGCCTGATAAGGTACAAGGATCGCCGAATGGACGGGTAAAGGTAGGATCGCCAGCGTCTAATTCTTCGGTGTAACTTGTAATTGGTGTACCACCACCAGCACTAGCCAAGTCTACTTCAATACAAACCTGCGTTGTTGCATCACCACATACTTGTGTAGCATCAGCAGAGCTACCATCAAGGGTTGGGCAGTTGTTGCAATTTGGGTCAACTGTATTGGTACAGACATTAGCTGTACAAGCGTCTACAGTACAAGGGTCATTATCATTACAATCCGTATCAGAGTTACAGCAACCTGTAATAGCTGTGTTAGAACAGCTTCCATCACCATTACAAACGTCAGTGGTACAAGGGTCACTATCATCACAATCTGCATCAGAGAAACAACAAGCAGGATCAGGATTATTTTCACAAACACCGGCATTACAAACATCTATGGTACAATCATCGCCATCATCGCAAGCTGCGTCAGAGAGGCAACAGTCAGGTATAGGTGTATTTTCACAAGTACCAGCATTACAAACATCAGTAGTACAGTCATTAAAATCATCACAATCGGTATCAGCGGTACAAGTACATTGCCCATTATCAATACAAGCAACATCTGCTTCCCAACCCTCTCTGGTGACACTTGCATCAGAAGTAAATACGAGGGTCAAACAACCAGAAGCATCTGATGAAACAATGGGACCGTTGGCTACCAAATCACCAGAACCACTAGGCGTAGCATCATCATTATCCCAGCACCAAATAGTGCCACCCGCAGGAGGATCAATAGTTGGTGCAGCAACACTACTACCATCATGAATAGTTAATCCATCAAAACAGCCAGTACCACTATTTTCTGAACTAAAGAAAGTAAAGGTTACTTGAATGGTTTCACAAGTTGGGTCATCAGGACAAAGATTATAGGTAATGTCTTCATTACTTGAATAATCAGCAGTTGTACCACCACTATCTACAAAGGTAGAGTTACAAACAGGGCAAGGATCACAATTAGTTCCACCGCAGTCAACACCTTCCTCATCCCCATTTTGAATTCCATCTGTACAATTTGGAATAGGGATACAAGCATTGGTAGCTTCCCAGCCGGGAGCGGTTACACTGGCATCAGAAGTAAATACAAATGTTAAACAACCAGATGAATTGGCGGATGTCGCGGAAATAACCCCTCCGCCCGGAGCATTGGTACCACAAAAAATACCTAAAGAGGGAGCAGCCGAGCTATTGCCATCAAATACCTCTAGGGCATCAAAGCCACAAGTTCCACTGGCTTCGACATCAAAAGAGGTAAATGTAACTTCTATCACAGTAGTAGCAGGGTCTAATGGGCAGAATGTCCAAGTTTCATTTTCATCATTATTATATTCTCCAGTAGCACCACCTGTATCCGTAAAGGTAGCATTACAGTCATTGGGGCAATCTGCGCCAGTTACTACATTGATATTAATGGTTTGGGTAGTCATTTCACAAATTCCATCAGCATCACAAACTTCCAAAGTTGCATCAATGGTGCCTGTTGTACCACCTGTAACACTAATAGTAGGATTTTGCATGGTTGAGCTAGTGCTACCTAATGTCAAACCGCCATTTGCAACAAATGTCCAGTTCCAACTAACGGCAGTATTTGTTGATAAATCAGTGAAGGAAATATTTCCACCTGTATCAGCACAAACATCTACAGTGCTACCATCAACAGGCTCAAAGTCAGGAACCAATTGAACAACACATACTGGAGCAGGTGCTTGTGGAGTTACGGTACAATCTGTTGCATCAGTACGAATATCACCATTGGCTAGACTAGCTGTTGAAAAAGTATTCATTGCAGTAGCTTGATCCTCTGAAAACATTACCAAACAAAGATCGTCAAAATAATCCATAAAATTGAGTTGCACAAACTCTCCAGGATTACAGCCTGCTGCCAATGAAGCGCAGTTTGTAGTAGCAGTACAGCCACTTGAAGGTCCTGATTGTGAAGGGGTATCTCCTACAGCAAATGGAGTTTGAGGTTCACCACTACAACCATCTTGAAAGGTATGGTATAAGCCTAAGTAGTGACCAATTTCATGAGTCAAAGTTCTTCCTAAATTCCAGTTGGCATCGTCATTTACCGTACCACCAGAAGAACAAGGAGCGAAGCCGGGTCCGCCTAAGTAAGCACCATCTTGAGAAACTCCATCGCCATTCCAAGCACCCGGAATACCATCTGCAACACCATAACCCAAACCATCAATGATAAATACATTCAAAACACCTGGCCATTGGCCATTAGTAGCAGTACCATTAGCACCCAATCCACCACTATTATAAACCCCTATGGTAATTGCTGGATCACCATTTGCTAATCCAGAAACGGCAGGGTGGTTTTGGGTAGCTATGCAAAAACTGAGACAAGCCCCTGTAGAGGATACAGGATCGCCACCACAATTCTGAACAACTTCACAATATTTACTTAAATCAGCATTACTACCAGCAAAATCATCATTCAAAGATGCAATTTGTGCATTACAAGCATCTAATAAACACTGAAAATTACTGGTATTGTAGGCATTATCAAAGTGAAAAGCAACAGGAATAGTTACTGTATTAGCACCATCACATGGAATTCTACGATTCATCGTGCTGGCATTTCGGATCAAGGCTTGTTGGCGAGCATAGTATTCGGCTGCTCTGATAGGATCACTCAAGAGTTTTTCCATAGCTTCATCCGTGTTACAACGCTCTTTAGGGGCAGCTTTTTTGTTATTTGAAGCTGCTTTTTGTAACTTCATTTTGGCTTCTTTGTGTTTTTCAGCATCATGTGCTGTAAGTTTTTTAGAAGCAATTTTATGTTTGGCATTTACTTTTTTGTCTTTAAAAGATTGGGCTTGTAAGCCTGTTTGACATACTATTAAGCACAAAAAAATAGTAGATAAACATAAGTAGAATAATCTTTTCATAGATTCCTTGTTTAATATGTACGAATAAAAGATAAAATACAGGTAAACAGCGGGGGATTGAAGAGATTTATAAAGACATTCCATGCCAGCTTAATGTATATAAGGGGGACAATAAGATATACATTAACCAAGCAGAGAGGGGGATAGATAAAGCAAAAATAATAACTTGAATGATAAAGCCAAAGTGATTTTGTGCTGTATAAGGTGAAAAGCATAGACATAACAGAGCTATGGCAAGGCTTTTCAACGAAGTATAGGGCAAAAGAACAAAGGAGACTGATTCAAGTTATTACTTCTGCATTACTAAGGAATTTTTAAAGCTATTTAACACTACTCAAAGTTAACAAAATATCCGAGATACTTGTTGATGTATTTTGGGAAATGTTTTTTCGTTAAAGCTTGATTATTACATTTTTATAGAGATAAAAAATAAGTTTTTTAAAATGGTATTTGTCGCTAATAGCCTCATTATCAAGGATAAAAGAGACATCTACATATTGTTAGATTTTTCTACTTATGTCTATTTTTTTTATGATACTTTTATGACATTTCTTGTGTGACTTTATATAATTTTAACGAACCAATAATAGTCTTTGATGATTCATACTGCCATCTGCTTGTATGAATTGGGCAATATAAACACCCGCAGTTAATCGCTCTGCGGCTTCAAAAGTGATGCTGTAGTTTTGACCAGCTATGGCTTTTGACTCAAATAAAGATTCAACTATATGCCCTGTCGCATCTAATAACTGTATCTTTGCCAGCCCTGTATAGGTAGCAGTGAAAGTAATGTTAGTAGATTGTTGAAATGGATTTGGATAAACACTTAATGCTGTTTTTTTAGATGAAGTGTTTACTTTACTCCCTCTACCTGCTAGATCGCAAGGTACCCAATACCAGTCCATTATTTTTTCATCATCATCATCACAAACTCCATCGCCATCAGTATCGCAAACTTCTACCAAATACCAACCCGAAGGAAGTCCACTTAATTGATTGCCATTTAATGTTGGAGCATTAATGGGGCCTAGCCAATCATAAGTATAATTACCACTAGCTCCCCCTGTTACAACAATGTTAATAGCACCTTCTAAATCATCGGTTTGACAGTCATCTGGAAATATACTTACCTGACTAATGTTTAGCATATTTTGAAAATCTTCATCTGATTGTGTAGTGGCTATAGTACTACATCCGTTGGCATCTGTAATGGTAACCGCCCAATAGCTACTTTCTGTACAGAGAACTCTTAATTTTTCAGGAGTAATTACAGCATATCGAGCAAAATTATTTGTCGTCCAATCATAAGTATAAGGAGCTTGTCCATTGAGAATATTAATTTCTATAGTGGTATAATAGCTGCTATTATCTACCTCATCTGTTTGAGTTGTTAAAGTACAATTGCAGCTAGGATCAGTTGTATAGATACAACCATTAACAGGATCGCAAGTATCAATGGTACAATCATCCCCATCATCACAATCATTATCAGAAGTGCAAGGGCAGGTATTTGTACAAGCTATATCAGCAGACCAGCCTCTACCAGTATTACTACCATCAGAAGTAAATACAAAAGTTAAACATCCTGAATTATGGGTAGAAGTAAGGGGCGAGCCTCCACCCGGCGCATCGGCAAGGGTATTGCCACAAAAAACGCCTAGGGGTGTGGAGGCATCGCTAGGCCCATCAAATACTTGTAAATAATCCCAGCAACCTGTTCCATTTGCTCCTGAACCCGCAGAAGATTCTAAGTCAAAGTCGGTAAAGGTAATAGATAGCCCTTGACAGCTAGGTTCATCAGGACATAATATATAGGTTGCCAGTTCATCATTGTTATAATTATTATTTATTCCACCATCATCTGTAAAGCTTGTGCCACAGGTAGGGCAGGCAGGGCAGTTCGCACCACCACAGTCAACGCCTGTTTCATCGCCATTTTGTATGCCATCCCCACAGCTTGCTCGCGCTATACAATTGACCACTGCTTCCCAACCGTTTCTGCTAGTGGAGGCATCAGATACAAATTGAAACGTTAGACAACCACTAGGATTTGTAGCTGTAATAACCCCATCATTTGGCAGTTCTGTGCCACAGTATTGACCAATTGCCGGAGCAGTAATTGTTTCCCCATCAAATACTTTTAGATAATCCCATGAACAACCTGCATTGCTTTCTACATCAAAATTTGAAAATGCTACACTGCTGACTTGTGTGCTGGGATAAGCAGGGCAAAATGTCCATGTTGTTGTTGTATTATTGGTATAATTGCCATTTTCGCCACCATTATCTGTAAAAATTTCACCACAACTATTATTACAATTCGCGCCACTGTACACATGAACGGCTTCGTCTATGGTATAAGTATCACAGTTAGTTCCATTCAGATTACATACTTGCAAGGTGACTGCATAAGTCCCTACACTGTTATAAGCAATGCTCGGCGGCGTTTGTCCTGTATAAGTACTAGGGGTACCACCTTCAAAAGTCCAATTCCAAATGCCAGCATTGCAGGTAGATTTATCTGTAATAGTAATGGTATTATTATTTTCTAAACAAAGATGGGCAGCAGAAAAATCATTGCTCAAAAGTGAACTTGTATTGCAGATAGAACTGCTACTGTTACCAATAATAAAATTGGCAGAGGGCGTTGTTAAGGGTTGGCAAACTGTAGGTATACTATTAAGGTTGAATGGACGGTTAGTACTAAAATTTAACACCGCATCCATACGTGCTTTTTGGTCAATGGTAAACAAATTTCGGCAAGCATCACTAGTATAATCCATATAGTTTTGAATCATGTCTTGGCTGCCACAATGCGAAATAGGCGTACAATTAACATTGGCAAATTCGGCTGATGGGGTATCTGAACAGTAGTCATCTACACCACAACCACCATCACCCCAAATATGGCGCAATCCCAACCAGTGACCAACCTCATGAGTAGCGGTGCGTCCTATACGTGTTGGGTCTATTGGATTAGGATAATCTAAAGAGCCAATTGCAGTATGTGTACAAACAACGCCATCTGTTGTTGCTGCATGTGAACCATAGGTCAAACTGCCATCGCCAATTGGATCGCCATCAGGAAATTGCGCATAGCCCAAGAAGCCGGGTTGTAAAGCAATAACCCAGAAATTTAAAAAACTGCTAGGGTCTTGTATGGAGTTAGGTTTGATGGTCACATCAATAAAATCATCATCGTGAGGCCCCTCACCCCAAGTATCCCAACGCATAATACCTGCTTCGGGCAGGCAGTTACCGTGTTGGTCTACAGTAGCCAAGCAAAATTCAATATCCGTATCGGCGGCCTGCGACCAACTACCATCAAAATCAGCATTTTGTTGTCTAAAATCAGCATTTAACTGGTTGAGTTGAGCTTGGATGAGTTCAGCAGCTACATTAGTGCCTGTTCCAATGGGTTCACAGCCATTTACAATATGAAAAATAATGGGAATAATACGAGTTTCTTCACCTTGTTTTTGGTGAGCTGTTTGTTGCTTGCGGATAGCAATTTTTTCAGACATCCACTGTTCAAAAGTGGCGATAGAATTGCCATACTGTTTAGGAAATTGATGTCTAAGTTGGGTCTCTTTTTCAGGAGTGATACAAGGATTAACAGCAAAACTTGTTTGTAAAAAGGCAGCTAAAATGAATAGAGTAGTCAATAAAATATATACTACTCCCACAGGTTTTTGTAGTTGCACGATCATAAGTGAATTAATTTAGCTTGTAGTTAAACAGTCGTCTGTAGTTGCTTTATTTTTAAAAATACTTTGTAAAATGAATTTATTGCTTAAACTTTTCTATGCTTCTTCTGACAGAAGGTATTTCATTTTTTTAAGTAAATAATGTTGAACAGGTCAATAGGTGTAAAAAAAACAAACAGGTATTTCTTTCAAAAGACAAGATTAACAGAACGCCAAAAGTAATCGTCAATTTTATCTTGACTGACTACTAAGGTGCTATGGTAGTAAGTAGTGTCGAAAAATGGCAAAATGACCAAATAAATAAACATTGTATTAAAAAAAACTATTGACTTGTTCAGCATATAAAGCAGATGTATTTGAGTTATTAATCTACTTTGTTAGAATATAAAAAAATAAAGCTGTAGTAAATAAAAGTAAAAAATAGTAGAAGTTAGTTGGTAGGATGATAAAGGGTAGAGAACTTTGCGTTTTGAAAAAACGCCTTACTAAAAAATAAAAAAAATAGTAGACTTTCAACTGATGACTTTTGAGCCTTTTCAAAAAATGAAAATTAAGTGCTTTTTCATTTGCTGTAATGTAAAGCTACGCAGAATTTTTCATCTTTTATAATCTCTAGTTTTTTCATCCATATTGTTAAATGATGTAGGGTTGATAAATCTTATTTTAAAGAACAATATAATCAAAATAATGTAGTGTGTTAAGAGAAATATGTCGTATTTAACAATTAAAAGTGTCTGACTATGAATAGTTTAGTTGAAACTTTTGATATTGAAAAAACTTGACTATTTTAGCCGATAAATGCTTATTTATTAACATCTTTTGTTGTGTAAATGTTTGTATATGTCTTTTTTTTTGGAAATTTTTTTTCTTTTTTGTTAAAGTGATTTTTTTATGACAAAAAAAGTTTAATGTCTAAGCTATATACAACTATCATTTACATAGAATGTTAGCCTAATTTGGTTTTTATCATAAAGCACAAAAACTCTTCTGTAAAGAGTACTTATGAAGAGGCTCTTACAGGTTGTTTTGTCAGATTTATTGTTAAGCTAAAAGTAAGAACTATGTTTTTAACACACGAATATTTTATGCGCCTTGCCCTAAAAGAAGCAAGCAAAGCTTTGGAAGAAGGCGAAATACCCATAGGTGCAGTTGTTGTTTGCGAGCAGCTAGTCATTGCCAAAGCCCACAATCAAGTGGAACGACTACAAGATGTCACCGCACATGCCGAGTTATTGGCCATCACGGCTGCCGCCAATTATTTGGGCAGTAAATATTTACAAGATTGTACATTGTATGTCACCCTAGAGCCTTGCGCTATGTGTGCAGGAGCAACTTTTTGGGCGCAACTAGGCAATTTGGTCTATGGGGCGAGTAGTGATAAAACGGGTTATAATCGTTGGGAAAAACCAAGTTTATTGCATCCCAAAGTAAATGTATTAAGCGGTGTGTTAGCAACAGAATGTGCGATGCTATTGTCCAACTTTTTTAGGCGGAATTAGCTGCTGGATATTTGGATTTTTAGATATTTGGATTTTTGGACTTTTAGCTTTTTAGCTTTTTAGCTTTTTAGCTTTTTGGACTTTTGGATATTTGGCTTTTTAGCTTTTTAGCTTTTTGGACTTTTGGATATTTGGCTTTTTAGCTTTTTAGCTTTTTGGACTTTTAGAGATCAGATATAGAAACGAGAGATTCAATGTTGATATTTAAATATAATTTAATAACCTACGAATCCACGAATCCACGAATCCACGAATCCACGAATCCACGAATCCACGAA
>JAHDHV010000115.1 GCA_020631155.1 Bacteroidota bacterium
AGACGTGAGATAATTCATTTACTATCAATAATTTATGACAACTCCAATAGTTGTTTAATTTTGTCTACTTACTTAAAACATAAAAATCACATAAAAAAACGCTCTTCTAAACATTATCAACAATAAATAATTCCTTAAATTTGACATAGTAAGTAAACTTGATTATTTTTGACTAACAACACTAAATATCATATCATGAAATTAACAGAAAAACAAATTGATGAAATATCACAGCAGTTGGAAGCTGGCATGAAAGCCTATATCAATAAAGAAACTGGCGAGATGAAGTTTATCTTGGATTGGGACGAGATGTATGGCGAGACCGATATGTGGGAAAAAGACCTAGAAGAAATCGAAAAAAACTGGAAAGAGTATGTAACCATAGAAAAGATGTCATCAAGAGAAAGCTATCGGGTAATGGAAAGTTTTATTGATAAAGTAACTGATCAAAGAATGCGCCAGCGTTTAGCAGACGCTTTGAATGGCAGAGGTGCTTTTAGTCGCTTTAAAAACACCCTTCATTACGATGAAGAAATTAGACAGCAGTGGTTTAAGCATAAAAGTGAAGAATATATCACTTATGTAAGGTATTATTTGGAGGGAGAATTTGAACTACCTCAACCACAGGAAAAAGCAGCAAAACAAACACAATCATTTAACTTAAATGGCAGAAGTTTTGAGTTGAAAGCAAATAGTGCGAATGGATTGGTTGACTCCAAAACCGTATTTGAATTTGAACAACAAAAAGACTTGGTTACAGCCGATTATCATGGCGGAAGCATTGTTTATGGCAAAATAATTGGCAAACTGGAAGGAGAAAAATTGCAGTTGGTTTACCAGTGTCTAACAGCGGATAAGGAGCTAAAATCAGGTCAAGGAGTCGGTCAATTAACAATGACAGAAGAGGGAAAAATAAGGCTATTGTTAAATTGGGAATGGTTAGGCAAAACAGGGCAAACAGGCAGTTCGGAATATGTAGAATCTTGATATTGTTTTGGAGCTTTGTTAATAATGGCTTATTTTAGACCCAAAAAACAGTTGAGTTATGGAACAAAAAGCTTTGACAAACTACTCGATTGCTGAATACTTAGAATTTGATAATCTATCAAATGAAAAACATTCTTACTGTAATGGAGCTATTTTAAATATGGCTGGTGGTACTTTAAATCATGGAATAATCAGCAATAATATTAACACAGAAATAAATAATGGTTTAAGGTCAAGCTCTAAAGGCTGTACCTCTATAAATGGTGATGTTAAAATTTACATAAAAAAAGCGAACTCAATCGTTTACCCTGATGGAATGGTCATTTGTGGAGAGATTGAGCTTTCAGAAGTAGACAAACATAGCGTTACAAATCCAATTTTAATTATTGAGGTTTTATCAAAATCCACAGAAAGTTATGATAGAGGAGATAAATTTCACAAATATTGTTCCTTACCATCCTTTTGCGAATATGTGTTAATTGATCAATATAAGCCTGTTGTAGATACTTTATTTCGCTCCAATAGCCAATATTGGAAAATGATTACAACAATAGGGCTAGATAAATCCATCTATATCAACTCTTTAGGCATAGAAATAAAGCTATCAGATATTTATAGAAATGCTGTTAATTTAGCGAATCCTAACTTTCGTTTGGATGTGTAATTTGGAAATACAGTAGTTTTTTTTGGAGATGTTGGGATGATTGGGTATTTTTGGAAAGTTAAATAGCCAAAGTCTAAAAAGAAAATAAAAAATGAATATTGATTTAAAAACACTATCAAAACGAGAAAATGAAAGGGTTGAGTGGAAAAAAAACGGTGATGACAAAGATATTGTTAAAAGCATAGTAAAAACAATTACTGCTTTTACAAATGATATTGCAAATGTTGGAGGTGGATATGTTGTATGTGGAGCAAAGGAAGGAAAAGATCAACATGGTTTTCCAAAGGTATTTTATACTGGTTTGACAGCAAATAAAATAAAAGAGATTACAGGTAAAGTAATACAACAATGTAGAGATAAGGTTAGTCCATCAATAACCCCATTAGTAACAGAATTAGACAATCCAGAAGACCCTGCAACACGTATTTTAGTGTTTACAATTGTTGCAAGCCCTGATGCACATACATATACAGATGGGGTAAAGTCAGTGTACTATGTTAGAATTGCAAGTCATACAAAAGAAGCAAGAAATGGGATTCTCACCCAACTACTCATCAAAAAACAAAAAATTGAATATTTTGATAAGCGTATTAATAAGGGGGCATCAGAGGCAGATATAGATGTTTTGGTATTTAGAGATTATATGCAAGAGATGGGATTGCTTTCGCCTAATAAATCACTAGAAGATTATTTTTCCGAAAAAGAGCAAATTGCAGAATTCGTTCCACCTTTATTTGATAAAGTTGGGCTAGATAATAGCCTAAAACCTAAAAACTTTACATTACTTATTTTTGGGAAAAAGACCAGTATTACACGTCTTTTTCCAGAGGCTCATACCGTTTTATCAATTTACAAAGGGAAGGATAGAAGTGAACCTACCGCTGAACGGCATTTACTCACAGGAACTTTAATAGAACAGGCTAAAAAATCAATTGAGTTATTAAATGCTGAGGCTTATGTTGCATTTGATAAATTAACTGATAAACCTAATCAGGTGAAATATCCTATTAGGGCACTTCAAGAAGCTGTTATCAATGCAATCGTACATAGAGATTACGAACTTCCAGAACCCAATAGAATAACAGTATTTGCAGATAGAATTGAAATAAGGTCTCCTGGAGCATTGCATTGGGCGGTTAATAAAGAGAAATTTAAAAAAGGAAAAGCAAGCCCTAAATGGAGAAATCAAAGTTTCGCTTATTTATTTAATAAAATTCAACTTGCTCAATCAGAAGGACAAGGTATTCCTACTATTATTAGAACAATGAAAGAAGAAGGCTGCCCTGACCCTATTTTTGAGTTGGAAACAGAAAATGTGACTTGCATTCTTCCAGCTCATCCGAGACATCAAATCATTCGAGAAATCGAAGAAATTCAAGATAGCATTATTCTCGAAAATCATCAAGAGGCTAAAAGTAAGTTAATAAACTTACTTGAAAAAGACCCTTATAATTTTAGAGCATTAGATTTGTTCGTTGAAGTAGTTACAAAACTCAGAGATGTAAAAATTCTTTACTCTTTCTTAAAAAAGAATAAAATTGACCTATATGCAATAAACTCAAACACACTATTAAATATATCAGAGGCTTTATTACTCGAAAAAAATAATATAGAGATTATTTCCTATTCAAATAGGGCTTTAAATATTGCAGTATCAGGTAAATTAGAAGAAGGACAAATTGTAAAGGCTGCAATAAGTTTGAAAAAAATAGGTACTCCTGATGAAGTAATTAAGTTTATTAGTGAATCTATGAATAAATATCAAAATTTATCTAATAATCCAACTCTTCTGGAAAAAAGAGCTACTTCAAAAATGGATTTAGCGAAAAAGTGTATAAACACAGGAAGAAATAGAAAAAGTTCTCCAAAAACAAAAGCAAGAGCTTGGGAGATGTGTAGAGAATTATTAGAAGAAGCTGAAAGAGATTTAAACTTAGCTCTTGATTTTGTCGAAATTCCAAGTGAAAGGTACTTTATAGAACAACATTTTAAATTTTTAAATCGAATGAAAAAAACTGCGAAGAAACCCAATAGAAGATAAATCTATCCCCCCCCCCTCTACAACACCCTCAACATGAACCCAATTCCCCTACTATTTTCAATCACAACATTGGGATCTGATTTTAGGTATTTGCGAAGGCGACTGATAAAAACATCCCTTTTCACTCGCTGTTTTTTACCTAACCCACAAAATACTCCCCGACTCGCCCCAAATATTTTATCAAAAACTTGGAGAAATCAATATCAAAATTTAAATTTGTTTTCTTTTAGTCAAGTTCAAATTTAGTAAAATGATAAAATATAAAGGCAATGACTAAGAAAGATATTAAGTATCTAATTGAGAAAATGGGATTTGTTGTAGATTCCCAAAATACTGATTTATATACAAAGAAGTACAAAAAACATAATGACTATAAACTTGAAGTAAATTTCAAGACCAATAAAATTGACTATGGCAATAAAATCACCTTGGGAGATAATACTACATCAAATTTTTCACAAGATGAAAATTTCGTAGTTCTTGAATGTGTCAATAGATTACTTGAAAAAGGCTATGAGCCACAACATTTAATATTGGAAAGAAAATGGCCAATTGGGCATGGTGGTTCAGGTGGTAAGTCAGACATTAATGTTTTAGATAGAAATCGCAATACCTTAATTATCATTGAATGTAAAACATGGAGCAAGGAATATGAAAAGTTTAAAAAGAAAATGCAAAATGATGGGGCTCAACTATTTTCCTATTTACAACAAGATAAAAACACTAAATTTTTATGTTTATATACATCAAAAATGGCACATAATGAAATAATATATGAAAATGCCATTGTTCCAATAAAAGACAGAGTAGAAACATTGAGACTTCTTGAAGAAGGGGAGAAAGTAAAAACCTATAAAGAAGCTAAGAAGAAAGAAGAATTATTTGAAGTATGGAAAGAAAACTTTAGCTGTTATTTTGCCCCAAATGGAATTTTTGACGATGAAGTTCAAGCATATAAGCCTCAACAAATTCCAATAAAGAGAAAGGATTTAAAGCCATTTGGGAAAGATGAAGGTGGTAAATTCTATAAAGATTTTCTCGAAATATTGAGGCACAATAATATTTCTGACAAGGGAAATGCTTTTAACAAAATCATGTCTTTAATTCTATGTAAGATAGTAGATGAAAGAAAAGATGATGATGCAATCATGGAGTTCCAGATTAAAGAGGGCGAAGATACTCCTGAAAAAATCCAAGAGAGATTACAAAGTTTATACGCTCGTGGAATGAAAGAATTTTTAAAGGAAGAAATTGTTAATTATACAGAAAGTGATATTGATGCAATTGTTAAAAACTTTCCAAGACAAAAAGCACAAAAGGAGATTAAAGAAATACTTCGCCAACTAAAATTTTACAGCAACAATGAGTTTGCATTCAAAGAAGTACACAACGAAAAACTCTTTTTGGAAAATGCCAAAGTCTTGAACGAGATAATCACACTACTTCAGTACAAAAAATTTCGATACACATATAATGAAGAAGGTGATTCTAAATATCAAAAACAGTATTTAGGAAACTTTTTTGAATTGCTATTAGATAGTGGTTATAAACAAGATGAAGGTCAATATTTTACGCCTACTCCATTGACAAAGTTTATTATTTGGTCCTTGCCTATAAAGGAAATCATTGAGAAGAAGTTAGCGGATAATAACCCAAAATTCCTTCCTTATGTCATTGATTATGCATGTGGTTCAGGTCACTTTCTAACTGAAATGATTGAAGAATTACAACATCAATTAACAAACCTTGATCTAAAATATGATGATAATACGAATAAACAAATAGCGCAACTAAGGCAAGGGACAGGCTGGGCAGAAGAATATATTTACGGAATTGAGAAAGATTACAGATTGTCAAGAACAAGTAAGGTTGCTTTATTTATGCATGGAGATGGAGATGCAAATATCATTTTTGGCGATGGTTTGGAAGAACATCAAGACAAAGGAAAAAGCCTTGCAGCAAGTTATGATATAATTGTGGCAAATCCTCCTTATTCTGTTCATGGGTTCAAACCACACATCAAAAAACTAGACAAAAAATATTCACTATACCATCATTTAACTGATAATTCATCAGAGATTGAAGCTTTGTTTGTTGAAAGAACTGCTCAATTATTACAGGAGGGTGGGTTAGCTGGCATTATTTTACCAAGTTCTCTCCTTACAAGTAACAGCACTATTTACACTAAAACAAGAGAAATCCTTTTAGAAAATTTCGAAATAAAAGTAATTGTTGAATGTGGCAGTGAAACTTTTTTAGCTACAGAAACAAATACTGTTATCCTATTTCTTAAGCGAAGAAATGACAGATGGAAAGAAGATTTCAAGTATGTTGCAGAGGATTTTATCCTTTATAACAAAAAAAGAAAGTTAGATTTTGCCGACACAGAAAGTATGTATCAATCTTATGTAGAATATTTAGACTTAAACTTTCAAGATTATAAAACGCTAACGGCTCGAAATGCCAATCAAAAAATTCAAAATACCGATTGGTATAAAGATTATCAAAAGTGGTTTAATAGAGAAGCAGACACAAAAAACCTGAAAAAAACAAAAAAGTATAAAAGTAGCACAGCTGATGAAAAACAGCAATTACTAGATAATTTATTTTATGATAAAATATTACAAATAGAATTTCGAAAATTTTATTACTTCCTCCTCTGCCATAATGGTGCATCTTACTTAACTCCTAATACCATTCAAAAAACTATGATTGTAAAAATGGGTGAGGGTAAAGAAGCTCAACGTGGATTTCTAGGCTATATCAAAAAGAAAGGCAAAAGAGACTCAGGGCTGAAAATGATAATCGAAGATGGCAAACACCAAACACTTTTATATGATGAACAGGATAGATATGCAGAGGATAAAGTAAATACAGTTATTGATGCTTTTTTGAAGAAAGAACCAATCTCTTTAGAAGAAAAATTAAAAAAACACATTAATACTAAACTCTTAATTAATTGTATTGATTTTGGAAAAATAGATTTTGATGCTCAAATTGCAATATCAGGTCAAAACAAAATCAATTTTCAACAAGTTTGGGGAATAACAAAAGAAAAACTAATTAGACTTCAAGATATTGTTGATTTTCAAAAAGGTACTTCCATTACAAAAGCGAAAATTGTAAAAGGACAATACCCAGTAATAGCTGGCGGCAAACAGCCTGCTTATTATCATAATAAATACAATCAAGAAGGTAATGTAATTACAGTTAGTGCCTCTGGTTCAGCAGGTTATGTGGCTTATCATTCAAATAAAATATTTGCATCTGACTCAAATGTACTACGCTCAAAAGATGAAAATAATTGGTTAACAAAAGTTATTTTTATCTTACTTGAAAAAATGCAAGAGGAAGTTTATTCACTCCAACGTGGAGCCGTACAACCACATGTATATAATAGTGACTTAGAAAAAATGAAAGTACCTAAGTTTGATATAAAGGCTCAAAAATTATTATTAAAGGATTATGAGAAAATAGAAAAAGAAAAACGCACATATGACTTAAAAATAAAATCAAATACAGCGCAGTTAAATTCATTAATTAATAGTCAATATGATAAAGGATATACTTTTGAATTAATTGAATCAATCTCTACTTCTATCCAATACGGACTCTCTCAAAAAATGAACATAAAGCAAAAAGGCTTCAAAATTTTCCGTATGAATGAAATCATTAAAGGCAGGATGTTTGATAACGGAAAAATGAAATATGCTGATATTGGAAATGAAGAGTTCCAAAAATACCAATTAAAAAAAGGAGATATTTTATTCAATAGAACAAATAGTTTTAAATGGGTTGGAAAAACTGGAATTTTTGATTTAGATGGAGATGATTATTGCTTTGCTTCCTACTTAGTAAGAGTAGAAATAGAAAGAAAGAAAGCAAACCCATGGTTTGTCAATTTGATGATGAATTCAGAAAACTTTCAAAGCGAAGCCAAATCAAAAGCAACTAAATCAATTAATCAATCAAATATTAATGCTCAAAAAATGGCAAGCATCAAGATACCTTTACCAGACTTGAAAGAGCAAGATAAAATTGCCAAACAAGCTGATAAAATTCAGAAAGAGATAATTGATTTAGAATCAAAACTAAATGAAATTCCGAACAAGAAAGAAGCAATATTGAAAAAGTATCTGGAATAGATCAAACCAAGTAGTACGCCCCCCCCTTCTCACAACACCCTCAACACAAACCCTACTCCTCTACTATTTTCAATCACAACATTGGGGTCCGATTTTAGGTATTTGCGGAGGCGGCTGATAAACACATCCATGCTGCGACCTGAAAAGTAGTCATTTTCGCCCCAGAGTTGGGTTAAAATGTCTGCTCGTTTTACAATTTTATTCTTATTGCTCCACAGCAATTGCAATAATTTGGCTTCTTGTAAAGTCAGTGTTTGTTGTTTTTTGGGAGATTGTAGCGTTAATTCTGTGAAATTAAAGTTAAATCGTCCAATCTTTTGATTCCCAGTAATTTGTATAGCATTTTGTGCATGAGTTCGGCGTAAAATATTTTGAATCCGCAGTACTAATTCGTCAATTTCAAAGGGTTTGCAAATGTAATCGTCTGCACCCAATTGTAATCCTGTTATGCGATCTTTTTTTTGGCTTTTGGCGGTTAGAAAAATAAAGGGTACTTGATGATTGACTTTCTTAATCGCTTTAGCCAAAGAAAAACCGTCCATTTTAGGCATCATAATGTCTAAAATACAAAGGGCATATTGTTGGTGTGCAGCCTTGAAACACTGCAAACCTTCCTGTCCATTTCTGCATAAATCTACCTGAAAATCACTAACTTCAAGATATTGTTTCATTACATTTCCTAAGTCAATATCATCTTCTACCAGTAATAATTTTGGAAACATGTTTTTTTTATTTTAACAGTTAATCAATAGGTAAAATAATGGTAAATGTGCTCCCCCTACCCTTCTGACTTTTAACGCTAATGACTCCGCCATGTGCTTCTATGCTTTTTTTCACAAAATACAAACCCAAACCTAACCCCTTGATAGTGTGTATATTACCCTGCTGTCCGCGATAAAATTTCTCGAAAATATATTGCTGCGTCCGCCGATTCATGCCAATGCCTTTATCACTTACCTCAATATTTACCTTATTATTCAAGCGGCTAGAACGAATCCGAATACTAGCTTTTTCCTCACTATATTTGACCGCATTATCCAATAAATTGTAAATAGCTGTCGTAAAATGAAATTTGTCAATATTAATTTTATCGTTAAAATCAGCAAAATTTATCTCTATATTTACTTTTTTATCTTCTTCCATTCGCAACTTAAAATCATTGATCAAATTCTCCAAAAATTCATTTAAATTTACCGCTACCTTATCCAACTGTAAAGTTCCTTTTTCCCACATTTTTAAGTCTAAAACCTGATCAATCAGCTTTTGTAAACGCTTCGTTTGTCGGCTATTAACCTCTAGCAAATCATCAGTCATAGAACGGTTATTGCGAATTTTTTCATTTTGTAAGCTTTTGCTTGCCACAGCGATTGTTGCTAAAGGCGTTTTTAGTTCATGGCTGATATTGTTGATAAAATCGCTTTTCATATCCGACAACTTTTGCTGCTTCAACCAATTGCGAATGGTATAAACAAAAGTCAACAAAGTGATCGCAATACTTAATACAGATAGGGCTAAAATACCAGACATTTGCTGCCACAACATAAATTGCCGTTGTGGAATATCGGCATATAAAGCATAGTCTAATAAACAATAATCTTTAATCGCATTTCTAGCGTCTACAATTTTATTGCTGGTATTGTAGGTTTGTAAATTGCCTAATATTTTCATCCCTTCGGGATTGTCATAAGCAACAGCTTCGATGGTATCATTAAGCAAGATACCCAAATGCCGTACAACAATGGCGTATTCAAAGGCTTGCACCATATTATTGTTTTCGGCATACTCATTAAAAAAAGCATCCAAATCATCGTATTTTTGCAAGTTCTTTACTAGATTTGTAAAGAAAAGTTTCTCATGATGTTGACGACTGGAACGGCTGCAAATGGTATCAGACATTGCCTTAAATTTGGCAGCCATTGTATCAATCATCACAAAGGCTTCATTGTACATCACCCCCTTTTGGATGCAGCTTTCGTAGGCTTCAAATAAAGGATAACGATAATCAAAAATGAACTCTTTATCCTTCAATTCGTAGGTATTATATACTAAAAAATATTGCAATCCAATTAAAATAAGAAAAGCAACAGCTGACAGTACGGTAGCAATATGTAGTTTTTTATGAAACAGTTTTTTGTGATTGTTGATTGAGACGTGAGATTTGAGATAATCTATTAATTACCAAAATTTTACTATCATCTCTTAGTTTTCAAAAATACGATAAAAAGGTTAATCTTGTTCTTTTTTTCGCTACATTAACAAATCATTAACACTTGCATTAAATTAATAAATTATTAAATTATTGTTTTTTTGCGTTACTTGAGGTTGGATATTTGGATATTTAGCTTTTTGGATATTTAGCTTTTTGGATATTTAGCTTTTTGGATATTTGGACTTTTGGATATTTGGACTTTTGGATATTTGGACTTTTGGATATTTGGACTTTTGGATATTTAGCTTTTTGGATATTTAGCTTTTTGGATATTTGGACTTTTGGATATTTGGACTTTTGGATATTTTTAGAGTTTGGAGCTAAATTGACTTTTCGCCTTTTATTTTATTGATAAAAAAAATAATAACCTCTTTGAATTTTGTATATTTTTGACTAACAAGACAAAAAGCATTAGATTTAAAATTCATTAAAAAAAATAAAAACTTTAAAACCTTGTAACTTTGTAACCTTCCAAACTCCAAGATATTTGGACTTTTGGATATTTGTGAATCAACGAATCACAGATCACTAATTTACAGGAGTAGCACGTTTTTAGGTTAAATCATGAAATCCCCTTTTTTCCCTTAAACGCATTAACAAATAAATAGTCTATAACTCATGATAAATTGTCTTTTTTTTTAAAAAAACAATCTTTTTTTAATTATTTTTTCATTTTTAAAATACGTAAAGATGACTTTTAAGACATTGATTTCCAAAAGTTTATTCGCTTTCTGTTTGCTATTCTTTGTTTGTAGTACTGCCTTTGCAAATGCTGGAGATAGTGATGCTATTTTAGGTACCTGGATGGTAGCAGCTAAAGATGCCAAAGTAGAAATTTTTAAATGTGGTGATAAATACTGTGGTAAAATAATATGGCTGAAAAAAGCTAAAGACGCGGATGGAAATGCAAGAGTAGACAGCAAAAACCCCGATAAAGCATTGAGAAGCAGAACTTTAGAGGGCTTACAAATTGTGAATGATTTTGTATATGATTCGGGTGATAACGAATGGAACACAGGAACTATTTACAATTCTCGCAACGGCAAAACCTACAGCGGCTATATGCAATTACAAAAAGATGGTTCTCTTTTCTTGAAAGGTTATGTAATGGGTATGCGCTTCTTGGGTAAATCTCAAACTTGGACTAGAGTAGAATAGTTTTTTTTTTATTACTATTTTTTTAGCAAATATTAATACTGTAAAACAGGAAAGTTTTTTATAAATTTTCCTGTTTTTTTATTTATAAAACATCAAATATAACATATTTATTTTACAAAAACCTATACAGATGTAAAATTTTACGTCTCCCTACCTTCCCAACTGCAAATCTACTCATTAACAGCAAATTTTGAAGCATATAATAATATAGTAATAGGATGTAGTGCTTTACGCTTTGTACCGTCCCAAATCTGATGCCGACAACTTGTTCCGGGTGCTGCAATCAGGGTTTCTTCATCCGCTTTGCGAACCGCAGGAAACAATACCAACTCTCCAATTTGCATACTCACTTTATAATGTTCAGCCTCATATCCAAAAGAACCCGCCATACCACAACAACCCGAAGGAATGACTTCAACGGTATGATTTTTAGGCAAGGATAAAGCCCAAACAGTCGGCTCAATAGATGTTAAGGCTTTTTGATGACAGTGGCCATGTAGTAAAATATGTCGTTTTTCTTCTGTAAATTGCTCTATTGTAATTTTCCCATTAATCATTTCATTATTAATAAATTCAGTTACTAAAAATACATTTTTAGCCAGTTTTTTTGCTGTAGAACGTTCTTTTTCTTCTACCAATTTTGGATACTCATCTCGGAAGCCTAAAATCGCAGAAGGTTCAATTCCTAACAATGGTGTTTCATCGCTTATCAATTCTTTAAAAATAGCTACATTTTTTTTGGCTAGTTCTTGCGCTTCTAACAATAAACCCTTTGACAAGTAAGCTCTACCACTTTCGGGATGTTCTACCATTTCTACACCATAACCCAAACGATGTAATAAACGAACTGCATGAATGCCAATTTCTACATCATTAAAGTTGGTAAATTCATCACAAAATAAGTACACTTGCCCTTTTTTAGAACGCCTTTTTAAAGGAGCAGCTTTTTGTTTCCATTGCTTAAACCATTTTTGCCATGTTATTTTATAAATCCTTGGTAATGAGCGTTCTGTGGCAATACCTAAAGCTTTTTTCAGAGTAGTGGAAGTGAATGAATTACCTAAAAAGAAATTGCTGATGCTAGGCACTACCGCCCCTAGCTGATTTAATTTTCCAATATTTGCAATCGCTTTTGCCCGTAAAGGCACCCCATTTTCCTGATAATATTGATGTAAAAATTCCGCTTTTAAAGTCGTCATATCTACATTGGAAGGACATTCTGAAGTGCAGCCTTTACAGGATAAACACAAATCCATTACTTCGTATATCTCCTTGTGATTGAAGGGATTAACCTTGTTGGAGCGGGTTAAAAATTCGCGCAAAACATTGGCTCTTGCTCGTGTTGTGTCGCGCTCATTTCGGGTAGCCATATAACTTGGACACATGGTTCCGCCTGCTAAGGGTAGCTTTCGACAATCTCCTGAACCATTACATTTTTCAGCAGCACGCAAAATGCCTTCTGTTTCCGAAAAATCAAATATCGTTTTAAATGTCCTTGTTTCTTGATCGGCTTTGTAGCGCAAGTCCTCTGTCATGGCTGGTGTATCCACAATTTTATTTGGGTTAAATATATTTTTGGGGTCCCATGTCTTTTTGATTCTTTGCAATAAAGCATAATTTTTTTCCCCGATCATCAAAGGAATAAAAGGCGCGCGAACCCTTCCATCTCCATGTTCCCCACTTAAAGAAGCATTGTATTTTTTCACCAGTTCTGCGGTCGATTGACTAATTTCTTGGAATAATTTTACATCTTCACTATTTTTTAAATTAAGAATAGGTCGTAAATGTAATTCACCTGCTCCTGCATGAGCATAATAAACTGCACGTTGACCATACTTCTTCATCATATCCGCAAACTCAGCAATGTAATTAGGTAAATCCTCGACTTGTACGGCTGTATCTTCAATGCAAGTAACAGGCTTGGCATCTCCCTTTAAATTCATCAATAAACCTAAACCTGCCTTCCGCAAAGCCCATACTTTTTTCACATTAGGCGGATATACCAATGGAAATTCATAAGCGGAACTATTCATTTTCAGATCATCAATTAATTCATTGGCTTTTCGAGTAACTTCCTTTCGCACCTCTGCACCAAATTCTATAATCAATATCGCCTGCGGATCACCTTTCACAAAAAAGCGATTTTTCTGCTGCTCTATATTATCTTTGGTACAATCCATCACAATTTTATCCATCAACTCAATGGCGCGTGGCGAATGTTTTTGAACCACTAAAACAGCGCGTAGAGCTTCATCTACAGAGTGAAAATGAGCGCATAGCAGCACTTTTTCTTTGGGTGGCAGAGGGTCGAGATGTAGTTTAATCGCTGTGCTAAATGCCAAAGTGCCTTCCGAGCCCGTCAACAATTTACAAAAATTAAATTTCTCTTTACTTTTTGAGGAAAAAATAGTACTATTTAATAATTCATCTACTGCATAACCCGTATTTCGGCGGTGAATTTCTGGTTTTGGAAATTGTAAACGTATTTCTCGCTGTGTTTCAGGATGGCTCAACTCTTTATGAATGTGGCGATACAGTTGATTTTCCAACTTTGTTCCAATGCATTTTGCCCGAAAATCAGCTTTATCCAAAGCCTCAAATTTAACGGTGGATCCGTCACTCAAAAATGCTTCAATTTCAAGTGTATGATCGCGAGTAGTGCCATAAACAATGGAGTAAGAACCACAAGAATTATTGCCTACCATACCGCCAATCATAGCTCGATTTGCGGTGGAAGTATTAGGTCCAAAAAACAATCCATAAGGCTTTAAGTAATGGTTTAATTCATCCCTAATAATACCGGGCTGCACTCGAACCCACCGTTCTTTTTCATTGATTTCCAACACTTTATTCATATACTTAGACACATCTACCACAATACCATTGCCCACACATTGCCCTGCTAAAGAAGTGCCAGCAGCGCGTGGAATTAAGGAGGTATTATAGCGATGAGCAAAGCCTATTAATTGGCGAATATCATCAGCATGTTTGGGGTAGGCAACAGCAAGCGGCAACTCGCGATAAACCGATGCATCAGTGGCATATATGACGCGCATCAATTGGTCAAAATATAGTTCGCCTTCTAATTGTTGTTCCAATTTTTCGAGTGCTTTATGTAGTTGATTTGTCATATTTAGTAAACCGTTTTAGAACGACAAAGTTGCTTATTTTTTTCTTTTAATAATAATAATTCCCCCTTCCTTCTAAAGAATATTTATTTTTCCCCTAAATTTCTAGCACATTCTCAATATTTCATTATTTACTAAATTCTTGACAAGCTTATTTAAATTGAGTGTGTCAGAAAAAGAGGGATTTCATATAACAACTATTACTCTTAACCTTAAAAAGTGTTGCTTTACCTACGTTTTTTTCTTTTTTACTTGATAAAAAAAGAAACAAAAAAATCA
>JAHDHV010000116.1 GCA_020631155.1 Bacteroidota bacterium
TGGCATTTTTAGCCCTTTCAGTATAGTATTATCACTAATGCAAAAGTTGAGTTTAAAGATGATAATTCAGTAATTTTAAGCATGTCCTAGTAAAACATAAGCCGTCCAAAGTTTGGGGTCCGCCAGATTTTTTTGTACAAAAGCTAGTTTGGCATTTCGTAGTGCACTTGCATAGCTTTGTCCTTCCAGAATATATTTAAACAGCAAATGAATGAGTTCACTACTTGGTTTGTCATAGACTTTGAACAGGGTAAAAATCACATTACTTGCGCCAGAATACAAAAATCCGCGATTCATTGCCATCATACCTTCACCCTTTGCCAGTTGTCCAATGCCACTTTCGCAGCTACTTAAGACCACCAAATCAGCTTGTAAATGGAGTAAATAGGCTTCTTTCATAGATAAAATGCTGTCCTCAATAGAGGAGGTAGATGTTTTGGTTTTTGTTCTAGCTGTTGTTGTTTTGGTAGGATGAAATACTAGGCCTGACAAATCGGGTAACTCATCGTTAACCAATCCATGTGCAGCAATCAATATAAATTTTGCTTGGGTAGCTTGTTGTATAAAATTTGTTTTATTAGCTTTTTTATATAAAAAAATATTAGACTCATATCCTTGTTTATTAAAGAGTTGTTGCACATTTTGAACTTCTACTTTAGAGTAGGGAAGGGGCTTCCAAGCTGTTTCGGAAAGCGCATTAGAACGACTAAGCCAAGCATAGGTGTCTGTACTTTGGGTATTGAGTTGTACTGGAATAGGCACATGATTTGTCGGCGTGCTGTAAATAGGGGCGAAACCAGCAAAGCTATTGGGGAGGGCTTTTTTGTGGGGATTTTTTTGCAAGCCATGAAGCCATAAGGTAGTCGAATAGTGATAGGAAATAACGCATTGTTTGACCAAAAAAGAGAGGTCTTTATAGGTCGAATTGGGTGGAGGCGATTCATAAATCAGGGCTTCAAAAGGTAGGTAATTTAAGATGCCATGTGGAATAATAATAAGGGGTTTGTGGGCAATTTCTTCAAAAGGATCGAGCAGAATATCGGCAACAGGAGCAATAAGCCAATGGTAAATTTGTTGAGAAAGTGCTATAAATTGTCGCTTGTTGTGATGATCAATGGCTTGGGTAAATCGGTAAATTTTTTCCTCAAAATCAGCCGCTTTAGGCAGTTCATAAACATCAAACTCATCTTTAGAAATAATAAAAATAAAATAATTTTTTTCTCCAATAAAATAGCTCAACAAAACACCATCACTAGACAATTGTTGTCGAATATCAGTTATAGAAACTACTTTTGTATTATGTTTTAATTGGAAATAATCGGGGTAATTGTGCTCAAACTGCTCAATGAGTTGATCATATCGGCGTTTATAATCCAAATATTGGCTTTGAAATTGGCGAAATAAGGCAATATCTTTCTTTTCCTTTTTAGCTTCTTGTTTGGCAATACTTTTGGCCAAAAAATTCAATTCAATCTGATATTCTTTTTCCTGTTGTAGTAAATCTTTGGGAATATGTGCGAGCGTTTTCGCTTGTGTTTCCTGCAAATTTGACAACAACACGATGGCTTTGCTCTGCTCAGAAATATAAAACATTTCCTGTTGGTAGGCGAGTGTGTTTGCTGGGGCATTTTTAAGCAATTGATGAGTTGTCAATAGCGCATTTTCAAATATCTTTTGCGTTTCTTTGGCTAATAATAATTTAGAGCCTTCCGCTTTATAGCTTCTCCGTAGGCGCGTAATGTATTGAATGATGAGTTGATAGGTTTGATAGGCTGTGGTCAATGCTTGAAGAGGCGGAAATTGTGTGGTTTGTTGTTGAAATAAGTGGAAAAATGCTTGCGCTTTACTCGACAATACTTCAATCAAATAAGTTAACTGATGGGCTTTGGCTTCGAGAGGTGGATTTTGGTAAATGTGTGTACTGTTAAAATCATCTATTAAAATATTCAAAGCTTGTTGATAATATTGCAATTGCTTTTGCCAATCCTTTTTTTGTTTGGCAATCTGCCCTAGTTGCAAGTAGGTTTGTACAATAAATTCATTGTAATCATCTGTTATAAGGTCGAAATTTTGAAGTGCTTTTTTGTAGTATTGCTGTGCTTTGGATAGCTGATGATTATCCTGATGGGTTAAACCAAGTAAATAATAGGTTCGAACGGTTTCCCTATGTGCTGTCCCTAAAAGAGCTGTTTGTGTATCTAATGCTTTTTGCAAATAAAACAGCGATTCATCAAATTGTTTGATTTTCCTATGTATATCTCCTAATTTTCTATAAGCTGCTGCCGTTTGCAAATGATTTTCTCCAAATATGTCTTTATTGAGTGTTGCTCTTTTTTGTAAATAATGCAAAGCTGTTTTTAGCTCGCCTTTTTTAGTGTGAATAGTTGCCATGCTACCATAAACAGGAGCTAAACTAGGATGTTGCTCACCTAATAGTTGTAATCGAATATTACTTGATTTTTGTATATAATAAACAGATTGTTGAAAATCACCTTTTTGTGCATAAACAATAGCAATACAATAGTAAGTAGTAGCCGTAGATAAATGTTGTTCGCCTAGCGTTTTTAACTTAATCAGCAAAGATTTTTCATAATAATCAAGAGCTTTATCTAAATTTGTTTTACGAAAATAAATAGCTGCATGATTATGATAAGCAAAAGCGGTTTCTTCACTATTTTCCCCAAAAAAAGTTAGGCACAATTGCAGCGTTTGATGGCTATAATATACACTTTTATCAAAGTTTCCCTTCGCATCATAAATATAGAAAATATTTGAATTAGCGTCTATCAGTAATTTGTTATAGCTTTTATATAGAGGAGTACTAGGAGACAATTCTTTTGCCTTTTTTTGTGTTGCTTGTGCTACTTGTTGTGAAATTTGCAAGCTCTTATCTAGTTTTGATAATTTAATATAGCACACAGCAAGCTCATTTTGCACGTTCCAATAATCATAGAACTGCTCATTTTGTTTGAAAGCTTCGGCAGCTTGTTTATAATGGATGATAGCTTGTTGATATTGTCCTTTTTCAAAGCAAAAAGCAGCTTGTTGTTGATAAAAGGAGGCGGTATTTGGCGGATTTTTGGATAACTTCATGAGGTATTGGAGTTCAGTAGTTCAAAATTACCAACATAAGGAGACGATACTTTGCAATATAATCATTTTTAGCTATATTTTAAAGTGTAATGGAAAGTATTTTGTGTTTTTGATAAAAAAAAGCACCATCCAAACTAAATTGAATAGTGCTTTTAGGCTATTTGAGAATGTTTTCTAGTTGATTGAGTTATACTTTTGAAAAATGTCTAATGTTTTTTTTAAAAAAATGTAAGTAATCAATTGACTATTAAATAATTACATCTCACATCTCATATCTCCAGTCTCATATCTCCCGTCTTTAACTCCTATTTCGCCCCTGTAATTTTATACAAAACTGTTTTCTTTGCACCAATTTTTCCATATTTTACTTCCATTGTATGATAATCTAGTTGGATAGCTACATTTCGAGAAGCGTCTTTCATATATACCGACCAATCATCACGCCCTGTTTCAGTGAAGGAATATTTTGTGCCATCCACATTTGTTTCCAGCCATTTGTCTGCCCCTGTTTGCACAAATTTGCCCACTTTATTCTGATTAGTATAAGTTGCTCCTGTTGCCATTCTGCCATTCACTTTTCGAGAAACATTGCTTATTGCATAGATAGGGCTTTTGTTCGCAAAACTACCTTGTCCATAGTATATTTCTTTGGTGTGTAAATCTAACTGTATAAACACATTACGACTAGCATCTTTCAAATAAACTGACCATTCATCGCGGTTCAATTCTGTAAAATTAAAGCGTTTACCATTGTCCTGTAACTCCATCCAATTTTTATCAAGAGCCTCTATAAATCGACCTATTCTTTTGCCATTTTGCGAAAAATCAACATAAGTTACATTGTATCCATTCGTAATATTTGGCGCAACTGTTACAGTAGGAACAACCAACAAATTAAATTTTGCATTATTCGGTATTTCTGCTCTATCTTGATTGTATACAGACCACTCGCCATTCGTTTTCCAAGTGCTGATAATATGGTTGTTGTAAACGCCTGCCGACTGCCAGTTTTGCGTAGCGAATAATAAATTTCCTTTGTTTGAATAATCACTTATCGCTACATGTTTGCCAGCACTACTTCTTTTAGTTGCCGAATTAGCTGTTAAAATAGACGTTTTAGCTCCTCGAATACCACTCGAACTAGCGACCAATACATTAAAATTCGCTCCCGATGGCATCGCACTTTTATCTTGATTAAAAATTGCCCATTTGCCGCGTGTATACCAAACACCTATTGCTTTTGGATTATACGTTCCTTTCCAATTCTGGGTGACTAGAATGACTGCATTTGGGTTGTTGTTCGTTTTGGGATGGTCAATCACTGTCCAATTTTGGGCGATGTTACTGGTAGTCGCTCTATGAGAAAAAGCAACATCAGAAGGCGAGAGGGCAATCACATTAAAGGCAGTGGACTGAGGCATTGCGGCTTTATCTTCGTTGTAGATAAGCCATTTTCCACCACTATACCAAACACCTACTTGATGCTTATTGTATTTGCCATACTGTTGACTGATAAATAATAATGCATTGGATTTTCCATTAACAGAAGGGTTGTCTAAGGTGGTCATATGACCTTTAATATTGCTACTGGAGGTGGTGTGTTTAAATGGGGTTTGTGCAGTAATTGTTGTGTTTAAAAACAAACAGAAAAGAACAATTAATAAAAGAGTTAAGTTTGAAATGCTGTTTTGAACTGATGGACAATTTTTCATTTTGTTTAGTGATTTAAGGTTTTAAGAAATTAAAAATTTAGAAATAAAGAAAAGCAACTGTTTTGTTGTGCGTTTCTGTTTGTTAATGGAGCTTTTTTAGAAAAGGGAAACAGTAGGGAAGTATTTTTTTTGAGTAAAATGAAATAATTGGTTTTTTGTGTTTTATAATTTATTGATAGTAATTGATATAAGAATGTTTTTGAATGATTATTTTTTTTGAGAAAAATTTGATAATATTTTTCTATAAGAAGAAAAAACGTGCTTTTTTGGAAAAAAAATAAAGCTAGGTATTCAAAAAAATAGGTGTTTTTCCAACAAAAAGGAACTATTTTTCCAACAATGTAATTGATAGCAACATAACAACAACAAAACCCAATATTTTAAATAGACTTGTTCATTGTGAGTAGATTGGAGGAAAAATGGAGACATTTTAACCCAATATGAATTACATTGAACAAGTCTGAAAAGATAGAAAAATGGAAACAGAATCTATACACAATCCCAAAACACAACTAGGACAATTCCTATTGCATTTACAAAATGAAACAATACCTTTTCAAGTAAGACAAAAGGAAGCCCAGCCTATTTGGGAAGATGCAGCTTTACATGAAGAAATGCAGGAAAAAAATCCGATTTTGTATGCACTATTAGCTGTATTGCCTAGTGTACAACAAGAGCAGAAACTGCGTGTTTTGTTTCAAATTTTACAAACTTCACGCGCTGAAATGAACAGCAATCAACGGCAATTATTAGAGCAGATGACTCATTTTTTGCTGAAAATATTGCCAACAGATCGCATTCTCACCGCTTTTTTGGCTTTGCGAAAAGTACGAGCGAACCACAAACACAGTTCTCGCGCTATTTTGAGCTACCTCATCAATCATCCTTTTTTGCGAGAAATGCTCAAAAGCCGTAGACGAGTGATTCAAGATGTTATTGAACATGCAATGGGTAAAAATGTGGCGCGCGCTTGTGCCAAATATTTAAATAAAATACCTCAAAAGCTAGAATTGACCCAAGCAGAACAAGAGTATGTGGCTACTAAACTGTACCGTTTTGCGGAGAGTGATACGCGAGCAGCCCGTTTATTTCCATTGATCTATGAAAAAACAGTTGCTTACAAGAAAAAAGGCGAGTACCAATTGGCGCATATAGAAGAATGGCAAAAAGTGAATCCCGAAGAAAAAGCTGCCAACACTTTGACGGCAACTAGCAAAGGGGATATTTCCGCTACTTTGGTGCATCTCTACCGAGGCGGCCCTTCCAATGATTTGACTAAAGCACTAGCTGAATATGTGGAAGAAGCGGCTCAAACGCTGCCTAATTTTGCTGGTAAAATGGCTTTACTCTTGGATGTTTCTCAGTCAACAAGAGGATATGGAGAGCGAGAATACAGCCATATTTCGCAGTCGGTAGCCTTTAAATTGGTATTAGAAAAATGTTGCAAAGATTTGAAAGTCTATACTGTTGGTAGCAGCAGCGAAGCGATTCCACAGCCCGAAGGTGCGACCGATTTGGCTTTGAATCTATTGGATGCCTTAGCAGAAAGCCCTGATTTAGTGGCAATTGTATCAGATGGATATGAAAATGTATTTGCTGGCGATTTGCAGCGAGTAGTGGCAACACTACCAAAGATTGGCATTACAACGCCCATCGTTTTTTGCCACAATAAATTTTCTAGCAAAGATGATTTAACACAACGGCGACCAGCAACGAATCTGCCCGAACTCGAATTTTGGCATCAAAATGAATGGGAAGGGTTATTATTGACGCTCTTTGCTCAAGCATCAGAAGTTAATCAAGAAGCCTTAGAGACGCACCTACAACGAAAACTACAGCATTATTTAACCGTAATTTAGATATGATATTTGATATAAGACATGAGTCAATATTTTGACTGTCAATGTCTTATATCTTATGTCTTGTATCTTATATCTTTTTCAAAAAAATGAAACTCTTAAATAAACTAAATAACTCGTCCACTTTTCAGCGATTGAAAGCGCAGTTTAACAAGCCCAATGAAGATAAAAATATTAGTGTAGAAAATGCTTTAACGCCCTTCGCTTTTGATTTATCTAAATTTCGCTTAGGAGAACCCCAACAATCGGGCACATTATCCATTATTCCGATTTTCGGGCCAGAGGCGGAAGGTAAATTTACAGGACCGCTTACGGGACTAAAATTATCCAAAGTAGCAGGCTATGGAAATGTAGAATTAAGTAATCCATCGGCGGAGGGCATCGCGATTGTGCCTTTGCATATTGGTTACATTCAGGACGGCGCGCAGAATCATGCGATGTGTCGCTCGGCATTTTTGGCAGCAGGCCAAAAATTGATGTTTGAAGATGCTTGTTGTGTGCAAAAATCGCAGGGTGGTTACCTAAAAGGACAGGAGCAATGGTTCTTCATTTTGCCCCTCGAACTACGGCGCAAAGCCCTTGAATTGCGAGGCAAAAAAGGCTATAGCAAACTATGGCCAGACATTAGTACGCTCTGCAAAAAATATGACCTTCCTGCTCGCGGACACCTTGACGAATTAATCGTAAAACGCCGAACCGCTTTAACACGCTACCAAAGCCGTTTGGAATTACTCAAAGGACAGACGGGTGCATTATTTGTGATTAATAACCAATTAGTTGGTATCGAAATCGCCCCTAATGCCAACTATTTTGCAGAATTGTGGATGCCTTTGGTCTGCTTCTGCTATGGTACGGCTGCTGCTTATCAAGAAGAAAAACTAGCGGCTAAAAGTGGAAAAAGCCAAGCTTTTGAGCCATTTAAAGCGACTACTTTAGCTGAGTTGCGTGCCGAATTAATAGCAGAGCGAACACAAAAACACGAGCAACTTCTACAGGCTATTGCTAATACACCTAAAGAAAAATTTAAGGTGTCAGAAACAGAAAAATTCTTGGGATTATGCTTGAAAACAGCTATCGGCAAGAACTTTTCAGGGCAATTTGTAGAGGACAAAGAACAGTTGATTTATGCGTCTATTTGTGCGAATAAAGTAGGCTATTGAGTAACTAACTAGACATAAGACATAAGACATAAGACATGAGATGTGAGACTTGATAGGTGAAGTAATTAACTTTTTATTAGTGGTTTATGAAATGTTTAAATTTTAATTTATTAAGTAGATAAATTGACTATCTTAAATCTTATGTCTCCTATCTTATAGCTAAACTTTCATATAGATAATTTATAGGCAATATCTTTTTTTAGGAAAAATGTAGACTGACAGGGAAACTTGTCAGTCTTTTTTATATTAGAGTTTGTAAGGTTGTAAAGTTATAAGGTTTTAAAGTTTTAAAGTTTTTATTTTTTTATGAATTTTAAAGTAAGTATTTTTTGCGCTCTTAATCAGTATTATACAAACTTAATAAAGTTGATGTTATTTTAATTAATGAAATAAAAGGCAAACCCCAACTTAGCTTCAAACTCTAATCTTATAAGAATATTAAAAAATTTTAGTTAAATAGTTTAGAAATTCTTTTTTCCACATATAATGATCATGCCCACAAGCCAATTCTTTGGTTTGATGATTCAATTTGTTTTCCTTTAATTTGTCTACAAATTTTTTATTTTTCTCGCTAGGTCGCTCATACTTTCCATAAGCGATGTAAAAATTAGGATAATTAGCATCTGGAAAGTCAATTTTTTGGGCAAATTCACCAACGTAGCCAACCGTAGAAAAGGCAATAACTGTATTGAATTGCTCTGGATAGGCAATAGCTGTTTGCAAGCAAAACGCGCCTCCATTAGAAACGCCATAAGCATAATGATCTTGTCGTTTTTTGCTAACAGGATAGGATTTAATTATGTATGGAATGGCTTCATTTAGTACAAAGTTCTGATGTGCATAGTACAGGCTGTCTCTCATATCAACCACATATTCAAAAAATCTCATTGGCAACATCATTTTACCCTGTTTTTTCATACCTTGATTACTGTGCAAGCCAACAACAACAAGGGGTTGTATTGTTTTTTTAGTAATTAAATAATCCACATAAGGAGCATATTTTTTTAGCATTTGCCCATCCATCATTACTATCATTGGCAATGCTTTGGCTTTTTGATGGTCTTTAGGCAAATAAATAGAAATAGTCCTATCCGTTTTTAAATACTGACTTTTGATAGTTGTATCAATCAATGAACCAGTGAGTTGTTTGTTAAAATTATCGAATTTTTGGGATCCTTTTCCTTCCCATATGAAATACTTCTCTTCCGATTCTGGGTAATTAACTTTTGCTATGCTATCCTTAGTAATGGCTTTTTCTACGAGAATTTGATAGCCAAATGTAGCACTATCTAATTGAGGGATGTTTATGTTGGCTTCAAATTTTCCATCCCCCACTTTCTCAAAATCTTGTTGCAAACCCTCCAACATTTTGAACTGCACCTTTTCTGTTTCCCCATGCACTTGAAGATGTAATAAGTCGCCTTCATTCCATACTTTAGGCTCATTTAAAGTTCCTTGATGGTTTTTATTAATGGCGCAACTGAGTGTGGATAATGCTAAGATTGTAATGACTAAATTTTTCATGTTTTTTAAAAAAAGTAATGGTTTAAGTAAATAAAATCTGTAGTGAGGGGAGTTTGTGACCTTAAAAAAAACTTTTCTAGCAAAAAAAACAAAAAAAATGGAGCAAAGGGAACCAATCTTTCTTTTATACAGTTGGTAATATTGAACAGCGAAGGCTACAAAACTATACTAAAATACTACTTAATAATCAGTTTGAGGCTTGATGATTTTTTCCACTCAACTATTTAATAATCATTTTTTTATACAAGAGAAAATATCAACAATCAAATTGATTCATGTACAGACACTAAACAAACAGTTATTGAAGATTTAGATAAGATTTAAGGAAGTAATCAGACAAAAAATCGCGCTAATTGAGTCGTTTAGTGAATGTATTTAGGAATATGGAAATGATAAGTTTGAATCATAAAGTCAAAATAATTTTGTCATAGACAAGGAAAAAAATATAGCCATAGTAGAACTACGGCGAGGCTTTTTGACGCAGTATAGGGCAAAATTATAAAAACGACTGGTTCAAATTATAATTGTAATATTCCTTACACTAAAAAAATACTTGAAACGTTCTTAAAAATAGACTTGTTCGACTAGGGCAGGTTGGAGATAAAATGAAGCTATTTTCAACTCCTTGAAGGCTTTTTGAAGGCGCATAGCCAAAGCTACGCAACTGAAAAAAGGCATAAAGGGGGCAGAAAAGAGACCATTTTAGCCCAAGATGATACTCGCCGAGCAAGTCTAATAAGCAACAAGCCGCGGACTAGCATGTTAGTTCGCTTTTCGCCTGTCCTTTCGAGGAACTGAACAAGGTCTACCCCGTGCCACAACAGGTGTGACTATGACCAAGTTATATTAGAGGGTTCGACTCCCTCCCGCGGCTCTTTTTAATTTATTTATGGAGAAAATGCAACCCAATAAATGCCCGAATTGAAAACATAAACTATACTTTTTTAGGAGAATGTTATAACTCAAATGCCCAAATTGAGACTATAAACTATGATTGTCCAACAGTAAACACCACTTGCTGTTGGGCTTTTTTTTGTGGTTAGGTGAAGAGGAACTTCTATAATTCCGAATAGTTTTGCTTAAACCAAAAATTTAAATTATATTTGAAAATAAAGCAATAGTATGTTTTTATCAAAAATAATAGAACAAAATGGGGAAAAATTAATCGAATTGTGTCAGCAATTTGGAGTAGAACGATTGTATGCTTTTGGCTCTGTTGTAACAAATCGTTTTGATCCAGAAAAGAGCGACTTAGATTTGATGGTTGAATTGGAGTTAATGTCTCCTTTGGTTAGGGGAGAAAAATTGATTGGCTTATGGGATGCACTAGAAGATTTATTTGCCAAAAAAGTAGATTTAATAACTGATCAACCCATAAAGAACCCATATTTTAGGGTGAGTGTTAACAAAACAAAGCGACTGATTTATGACAGAGAAAGCGAAAAAGTATTTATTTGACATTCTGCAAGCAATAGAATTAGTAGAAGACTTTTCTAAAGAAATAACTAGCTTTTTTGACTACCAAAAGAGTTTAAAAACCAAAAGTGCTGTTGAAAGATAACTCATAACTATTGGAGAAGCAGTCAATCAGTTTCAAAAAGAAGAGAATGAGACAGTGTTGAGTCATTCTCGCCAAATTGTGGATTTTAGAAATCGTTTAGTACATACTTATGATAGACTTGATGATGCTATTGTTTGGGCAATATTAAAGAGACATATGCCTATTCTTAAAAAAGAAGTAAAAAAAGAGTTGGAAAAATAAATTTTTCTATCCAAATTGCCAACCCCAACCTAAAAAAAACAACCTACACCCAACAGCAAATAGCGTGATAAACACTATTCACTGCTGGGCTTTTTTTTTGTAGGTAAATGGTTTTTTCAAACGGTTTATAATTGTATTTTTACGGTACAAAAGATGATGAAATTTTGATAACAAATAAATTATCTCACGTCTCCTATCTCCCATCTAATATCTTATTATGAAAATACTAAAAACACCACAAATTAGAGCTATTGATGACTATACTATTGAGAATGAACCAATTAGCTCCGATGATTTGATGGAGCGCGCTGCTAATTTGTTTGTTAATTGGTTTCGGAAAAAGTATCCTTATTACCCACATACCGTTAAGATTTTCTGCGGCATTGGCAATAACGGCGGCGATGGACTATGCATTGCTCGACAACTGTACCATTTACAGTATAATGTAAAAGTCTACATCCTCCGTTTTAGCTCCAAAAGTTCGGTAGATTTTCAAATCAATGAACGGCGTTTAAGGAGATTGAAAAAGATAAAAATCCATGAACTACATACCGCCGAATTACCCAGCTTTCAAGCCCACGATATAATTATTGACGCACTTTTTGGCTCTGGTCTGAGTCGCCCGATTAGGGGTTTTACAGCAGAAATTGTACAAAAAATTAATCGAAGTGCTTGCGAAGTCATTGCGTTAGATATACCATCAGGTTTGTATGCCAATAAACCGAGTGATGCAGCCATCATTCAGGCGACACATACTGTCAGTTTTGGGTTTTTGAAATTAGCTTTTTTATTACCGCAAAATGGCGTTTATGTTGGGGAATGGCACAATTTAATGATTGGATTTCACCCTACGGCTATCCAACAGCAAGCTACTGATTTTCAATATGTTACTCCTAATTTTATTGAAGAAATTATTCGTCCAAAATCAAAATTTACGCATAAAGGAAATAACGGACGTGCGCTTGTTATTGGCGGAAGTTTTGGCAAAATAGGGGCTTGTGTTTTGATGGCAAAAGCAACTTTAAAAGCAGGGGCGGGTTTACTAACAGTTTATACGCCAAAATGTGGCTATAACATTCTTCAAACAGCTTTTCCCGAAGCGATGACGATAGTAGATAAAAAGAAAAACTACATTTCTAAGATAAGTTTGAAAAAGAAAGTCTATAATGCTATTGCCATTGGCCCCGGTTTAGGGCAAGAACAGCAAACACAGGATACTTTATTAAAGTTTTTACAAAAAATAACACAACCTTTAGTATTGGATGCGGATGCTTTGAATATTATTGCTAAAAATGATTGCTTAAAATATGTGCCTAAAAACAGTATTTTAACGCCACATCCTAAAGAGTTTGAGCGTTTAGTAGGAGTTAGTGAAAACGAATTTGAACGTTTAAGCAAACAAATAGCATTGGCTAAAAAATATGGTTTAATTGTATTGGTAAAAGGCGCGCATACGGCTATTGCGACTCCTTCTGGTCAATGTTATTTCAACTCTACAGGCAATCCAAAAATGGCAACCGCAGGCAGCGGCGATGTGTTAACAGGCATCATCACCGCCTTTTTAGCGCAAGGATATACCCCTGAACATAGCGCAATACTCGGCGTGTTTTTTCACGGACAAGCAGGGGATAGGGCAGCGGCAGCAAAAGGAAGCATCACCTCAAGCGATTTGATAGAATATTTGAATTGTTGATTTTTTTTAAAAATTGGAAGGTTAAAAAGTTGTAAAGTTTTAAGGTTTTTCTATGTGTTTGGTTAGTTTTTTATGTGCAATCATCTGATAACTAATATCCAAAAATCCAAAGATTCAAAAATCTAAACATCCAAAAAAAATCTCCCTTATCGGGAACTTTTTGTAAAAGCAGACGGTTTTAATAATACTTTTATGATACTATTTTAATATCACTTTAAAATCAGAAAGATGCTAAAAGACAATAAAGCTAAGGTTAAAGAAACAATCAAAACCCCCATCTCTGCTTACTTTATTTTGCCTTTACACTTGATTTTAATTGCAGCCGCAATAGCAAGTATAACCATTTTAAAACAAGTAGCACTTTTTATTCCATTGACTATATTGTGTATTTTTTTATTACGGGGCTACTTTATTGTGAATCCTAATGAATCGAAAGTTTTGATTTTATTTGGCGACTATGTGGGAACGGTGAAAAAATATGGCTTTTTCTGGGCAAATCCCTTTTACCAAAAACGCATGATTTCTTTACGCGCTCGAAACTTAGATAGTGATAAAATTAAGGTGAATGATAGCATTGGCAACCCTGTCATTATTAGTGCGGTTGTTGTTTGGCAGGTTGAAGATACGGCAAAAGCAGCCTTTGAGGTGGATGATTACATCTATTTTGTGAAGGTACAGAGTGAGTCGGCTTTGCGTAGCTTGGCGGGTTTATACCCTTATGATGATTTTGATGAGGAGGAGCAGGGCAAAGAGCAAGAACTTACCTTGCGCTCTGGTGGGGAGCAGGTGAATGACGAATTAGAAAAAGAATTAAGTGAGCGTTTGGGAATGGCAGGAATTAAAATTATCGAAGCTCGTTTAAATCACTTGGCTTATGCGGAGGAAATTGCAGGGGCAATGTTACAGCGTCAGCAGGCGACAGCGATTATTGCAGCGCGCCGAAAAATTGTGGAAGGTGCGGTAGGCATGGTAAAAATGGCTTTGGATGATTTGGCAGAGGGGGAAATTGTGGAAATGGATGAGGATAAAAAAGCAGCAATGGTCAGTAATTTAATGGTAGTGCTTTGTGGTGACCGTTCTCCTACACCCGTTGTAAATACTGGAACGCTTTATCATTAGAGTAAGATGCAAGATTTAAGACTTGAATTCAAGATAAGTTTTTTGTTTTCAGTATATTATAATTAATGAAAAAATAGTGTAAGTGAAGAAAAAGCATTAGTTTAGTAGATTTCTCTCTAAGCTAATGCTTTGTGTTTTTATCTATTTTTTGATAGAAACAAACAAACAAATATTTATAATTATGGCTAAAAAAAAATCAGATAAGCCGAAAAAAAAATCCATTGTTATTCGCATTCACCCTGATTTGGCGGCCGATATAGAGGAATGGGCTGCCAGCGAATTTCGTAGCGTCAACGGGCAGATTGAATACCTATTGACAAGGGCGGTGCAAAAACGAAAAGGAAAGGAAGATTAATTGTTAATTACGAATTACGAATTAGAAATTACGAATTTTTTTTGATGAATTTATTCGTTGTGTGATTTATAACAAAAGCCTGTATTATCGAAATAATACAGGCTTTTGTTATAAGTAGTTGGCGTATTGCAATACGTCAGTACAGTAGTTTCAATCCTTGTTTTGGTGGATGATGATCAATTTAAAAGGGTACACAAATTAAGCAAGAAGTTTTTTTGGGTGTTAACTTGCTT
>JAHDHV010000642.1 GCA_020631155.1 Bacteroidota bacterium
GGGCGAGGTTCCACCTCGCGCCGAACCAAACTCATAGGCTTCGCCTATAAAAAAATACAATTCTAAGCTGTTTTTAGTATAGATTTGCTATTAACACACAATTAATTAGTGCTTGGCACTTAACAATTCGTTCATTATCTCAAGTCTGCCGTCTCGAATCTTATGTCTTATTAATATTTTATTATTTTTTTGCTAACAAACTCATTATCTATTTTTACTTGTAAAAAATAAGTCCCAGATATCAAATTTAATGGTGTTAGTAAAATAGGAATACTTTGTTGTTCCTGTTTTAACGCTATTGTCTGCTCAAAAACTTGCAATCCTATGACGTTAAAAATTTTCAAAGTAACACTAGCTAACCTATTTGATGCAATATCAACCACTAATTTATCCTTTGTTGGTATAGGGTAAATATGCAAGTTATTACTAGAATAGTTCCCATTTTGCTCGCCTGTAGTCAACTGAGCCTGTATGACCGCCTCTAGCGCGTTCACTCGCCCATAACCCATTTCCTTTGACCAATTGCCATATATACCTGTAGAATCATAAGCATAGCCCCCCGCTTTATCCGCACTAGCACATAATAGAGCTTTCAGCTGTTCGCTGCTCAATTCAGGATTAACAGACAACATCAGTGCAACAACCCCTGCCGCATTAGGGCAAGCCGCCGAGGTACCGCCAAAAGTATTGGTAAAATCAGTAGCAGTATAGCCAAATGCACCCATTATATCACAACTTGCAATGTTCACCCCGGGCGCAGTAATATCTAAATCCTCCCCCCAATTACCTTCCCAATCTCGCCCATCGCAGGAGGTAGGCGATTTGCGCTCATCACAGGGACTGCTCGCATTGACGGCAATGGTCGTGGGCAAATAACTCGGCCAAATCGGTGTGTTGCCATCATTACCACTAGAAAATAACATAGCTGTTCCTTTACCAGAACGCCCATTTAAAGCAGCTTCCTCAATAGCTTGCTCCACCACAGCAGGCTCACCCGGCAATAATGCCAATAATAGCGGAGGCAGCCCCCACGAATTACTCAATACATCCGCATTGCCCTCTTGCCACGCCCAACTAATGGCATTAGTCATCCATTCGCTAGTGGAAAAAGGGATAAGATCGGCAAAATTGAGGGTATCCACATAGTAAAAAACCTTCACAGGAACGATACTACAGTCGTAAGCAATGCCAGCAGTGCCGACTTCATTATTGCCTTCCGCAGCGATAATACCTGCACAAGCCGTTCCATGACTTTCTTCGGGATAAGTGAGATAAGGAAAACCGTCCGTTTCATTGCCAATGGCATCATAACCTGCTAAAAGATTGTTTTTCAGGTCAATATGGTTGGTATCTGTCCCCGAATCAATCACCGCCACTTTGATGTTAGGGCTGCCCGTAGTATACCACCAAGCATCAAAAACAGACATATCGGCATCGGGTGTGCCATTTCCTTGTAGCGCACTGCCTGTATTTTCAATTGCCCATTGTCGTTCTAACAAAGGATCATTGGTGTTGCTAACAAGGGGATTCAACAAATAATTGGGTTCGGCATAGTCAAATAAGCCCGATTGATGGAGAGAGGTTGCCAAATCAAGGGTAGATAATGAGGTGTTTTTATTGGTGGCAATGCTGTAAACTTGTTTTAGGTAAGGATGTTTTTGGATGGCAAAATCGTTTAGCGGAGTCAATATTTTTTCCAATAATGTTATATCAGCACTATTTTTTAAACGAACAAATACTTTTGGTAAAATACCGACTTCTACCTCATTTTCCAAACGCAAATAAGGCTCTACCGCTTCAATTTCGGGGTATTGTTGTAAGCGAGCAATGGTTTGTTGATAGTTGGCAAAGGTAGTTTTTTGAAGGCGTACAATGACCGTATTTTTGGGTTGTGGCAAGTAAATATGTTGTGTAGGCTGTTGCAAACTACGTTCTGCTTGTAGCAATTGCTGTTGTGTAGTTAGTGGTACATCTTCCGAAAAATGCACAATTAACTTTTGAGTATTAAGTAAAGATTGATACTCATTTCCCCAATTTTTTAATACATTGGTCTCTTGAGCATTAGCAGAAGTAAAAACAAATAGAAAGTTTAGAATTAAGAAATAACTAAAATAATTGTAAATAAAGGACATGTAAAATAATTTAGTGTTTGATAAGGAATGTTGTTAGTAAACGTATTGCATAGGAGAGGGGTTGTTGAAGGGAGGAGGAAATTGTTGGGTTGATTATGTTAAAAATGAGTGTGTCAGAAAAAGAGGGATTTCATATAATAGCTATTTGCCTTGAT
>JAHDHV010000117.1 GCA_020631155.1 Bacteroidota bacterium
AAAATGACACAGAAAAAATTAGAAAATTACCTATGGGGTGCCGCTAACATTCTCAGGGGCATGATTGATGCGGCGGATTTTAAACAATACATTTTCCCATTGCTGTTTTTCAAACGGATTTCCGATATTTGGGAGGAAGAACGTAATACCGCCTTAGACAAATCAGGGGGTGATGAGGAATATGCACAGTATGAAGAAAATTACCGCTTTCAGATTCCAAAGGGCTGCCATTGGAAAGATGTGCAGTATACCTCCGAAGATGTAGGGCGGAAATTGCAAAACGCATTGCGGGAGATTGAAAAGGCAAATTATGACCTGTTGCATGATGTTTTTGGTGATGCTCAATGGACAAATAAAAGGCGATTGAGTGATGCGAAATTGCTAGACCTATTAGAGCATTTTTCGAGCATGGATTTATCGGTAGCAAATGTGCCGCATGATATGATGGGCGATGGTTATGAGTACCTTATCAAAAAATTTGCGGACGATAGCGGACATACTGCCGCCGAATTTTACACCAATCGCACCGTTGTTGAACTGATGACACGGATTACTGACCCCAAGCCCGGCGAATCTATTTATGACCCTACTTGCGGTTCGGGCGGTATTTTGCTCAACGCTGCTTTGTATCTCAAAAAACAGGGCAAAGAGTACCGCAACCTCAAACTCTATGGGCAGGAACTCAACCTCATTACCTCGGCTATTGCTCGCATCAATATGTTTATGCACGCCATTGATGAGTTTGTGATTGTGCAGGGCGACACACTGGATAAGCCACAAATCATTGAGAATGATGAACTTAAACAGTTTGATGTTATTATGGCGAATCCGCCATATTCGGTGAAACGGTGGAACCAAAGTAAGTTTGCAAGTGACCCGTATGGACGCAATATTTGGGGGACACCGCCACAGGGTTGCGCCGATTATGCATTTCAACAGCACATTATTAAAAGCCTAAAACCTAAAACGGGTAGAAGCGTCTCCCTTTGGCCGCATGGCGTATTGTTTAGGGATGCGGAAGCGAAAATGCGCCGAAAAATGATTGAGGAGGACTTGGTAGAGGCGGTTATTGGCTTGGGAAAAAACCTTTTTTACAACAGCAGTATGGAAAGTTGCTTGCTGGTCTGCAATAAAAATAAACCTAAAGAGCGAAAAGGAAAAATTATTTTTATTGATGGAAAAGAGGAAATACGTTTGGAAAAAAATATGGCTTGGTTGGATGAAAAACACATCAAACGAATAGCAAATGCTTATTGGAATTTTAAGGATGAAGAAGGTTTTAGTCAAATAATGACAAATCAACAAATTCTTAAAGAAAATGGTGGAAATTTGAGTGTGCAGTTATATGTAGAAAAAAAGATAGGTTATGATAATGTCAATATTAATGATTTGTTAAAAGAGATTAGGGAGAATGATATTGAAATTCAGGCTTCTATGGAAACAATGTATCAGCTAATAAAAGATATGGGAATATAATTATGAATTTGAAAAAAAACAGTTGGAATACAGAACTACTAAAATACTTAATCCTAAAGGTTGAAAAGGTAAATCATAAAGCCCAAAAGGGAGTTTTTAACTACATAGACATCGGAGCAATTAATTCTGAGTTAAAAAAAGTCGAAAAAATTCAAAAAATAAATTGGAATAATGCTTCTTCAAGAGCAAGACAAGTTGTAGCCTTTGGAGATACTTTATTTTCAACTGTAAGAGTTAATTTAGAACGTATAGCATATATTGATTTTCAAAAAGAAAATTTGATTGCAACAACAGGATTTTGTGTCATCAGACCAAATGAAAAAGTTTTGCCTAAGTTTCTATTTTATTCTCTAATAGAGCGAAAATTTATTAACAAACTTGTCCAACTTCAAAAAGGTACAGCTTACCCTGCTGTAACTAACAAAGAGGTATTAGCACAAGAAGTACTTCTCCCCCCTCTACACGAACAACAACAAATTGTTTCCCTTTTTCAATCCATAGACAATAGCATCGAACAAACCGAAGCGCAGGAAGAAAATTTGAGGCAGTTAAAAAGTAAAATAGTTTCAGATTTATTAAGCCCTCAACCTATATTTGGCAATTTATTGGATAATGCAACTTTAAGCCATGAAACACTTGGTTCATTAGCCCAAGAAATAAGAAAAAGCTGCAAAACGCCCTTAGAAAATGGCATAGAATATTTTGTTGGATTAGAACATATTACCAAAGGAGAATTTGAATTAAATGGTAAAGGTTTGGTAGCTAATGGAACCACATTTACCAAAACTTTTGAGCTTGGTGATGTGCTTTTTGGAAAACGTAGAGCCTATTTAAAAAAAGCAGCAGTAGCCGATTTTAAAGGCATTTGCTCAGGTGATATTTTAGTATTGCGAGCTAATGAGCAGAAAATTTTAAAAGAATTATTCCCTTTTTACATTTCAGGCAATGCTGTATTTGATTTTGCGGTGAGCAATTCAGCAGGTTCTTTATCTCCAAGAGCAAAATGGAAAGATTTGTCAAAATTTGAAATTAAAATACCTGATTTAAAAATACAAGAAAAAATATTGTCTATTTTACAACAAATAGAAACAACAAAAAAACTCTGTAAAGCTCAAACCCAAACGCTTAAACAACTCAAACAAAAACTATTAGACGAAATACTAGGATAAACTATGGCATTTAATGAACTCAATAGCGTAGAATATTTTGTGATTGATCAGCTATCTGGGGTCAATCTCAATAAAATTAGCCAGCAAAAACTTAACGAAACTAAAACTTCCTATGGCAGCAATCATCAATGGCGGTATGTGCCTGCTAACCAATTAGATAGAGGGCTGACAGATGTATTATTGGAGCAAGAACTCAAACAATCGCTGATTCGCCTCAATCCGAGCATTGCCCAAAATCCTGACTATGCTGATGAAGTGATTCGCAAATTGCGGTCTATATTGATTACGGTTACGCATGTGGGTTTGGTGCGCGCTAATGAAGAATTTGCCAAATGGCTACGCAATGAACATTCGCTGCCTTTTGGCAAAGATGGCGAGCATGTGAAGGTCAAATTAATAGATTTTAAGCATCCAGAAAATAATACTTACCTCCTCAGCAATCAATTTCACATACGCGCTAGAGAAACCAAAATTCCCGATATTGTTTTGTTTATCAATGGCATTCCTGTCGTTGTTGGCGAAGTCAAAACCCCTGTTCGCCCTTCGGTCAGTTGGTACGATGCCGCCGATGACATTCACCGTATTTACGAAAACAGCGTTCCCCAATTATTTGTCCCCAATATTTTATCCTTCGCCTCTGAAGGCAAGGCGTTGTACATCGGAGCCGTTAGAACACCCCTAGAATTTTGGTCACCCTGGCGCATTGAAGCCCAAAAAGACGAACTGCATCAAATCGCAGGTTTAGAAGATGTAGCCCAGCAATTAACGCATTTATTAAATCCAACTATCTTACTAGATATTTTGCTTTATTATTCGGTCTATGGTACGAGTAATTCTAGGAAAAAAAGAAAGGTCATTTGTCGCTACCAACAATACGAGGGAGGCAATGCGATTGTGAATCGAGTGGTAGATGGAAAAATCAAAAAAGGCTTAATTTGGCATTTTCAAGGTTCAGGAAAATCGCTATTGATGCTGTTTGCTGCCCAAAAACTAAGGCGACAAGTAGCATTAGGTAATCCCACCGTTTTGATTGTGGTAGACAGAATAGATTTAGACTCCCAAATTACGGCTTCTTTTGCTTCGGCGGATGTCTCCAATTTTGTGACGACCGACAGCATCCAAGAGCTTAGAAGTTTACTGAAAAAAGACAGCCGTAAAATCATCATTACAACGATTTATAAGTTTCGGGATGCGCCGCCCGATATGAATAAACGGCACAATATTATTGTGATGGTAGACGAGGCACACCGCACGCAAGAGGGCGATTTAGGTCGGCAAATGCGGGCAGCCCTACCCAATGCGTTTTTATTCGGTTTAACGGGTACGCCCATCAACAAAGCCGATAAAAATACTTTTTGGGCATTCGGAGCTACGGAAGATGCAAGCGGTTATATGAGTAGGTATACTTTTCAGGACAGTATTCGTGATAAGGCTACTTTGCCCCTACATTTTGAACCCCGTTTGCCCAATTATCATGTAGATAAACTTGCTTTGGACATTGCGTTTAGAGAAATGGCCAATGATTTGAGTGAGGAGGATCGCAATAAATTAAGCCAGAAGGCCGCTAAAATGTTGGTATTTTTGAAAGCTCCGAAAAGGGTGTATACCATTGGCAAAGATATAGTGGAGCATTTCCAAAAACATGTAGAGCCAGCAGGTTTTAAAGCCATGATTGTTACACCCGATCGCCCTGCCTGTGTTCAATACAAAGAAGTGGTAGACCAATTTTTACCGCCCGAATCTAGTCAAGTAGTAATGAGTAGCTCTGCTAAGGATGATGATAAGTTTAGACAAAAATGGGCTGTCAATAAGGACCAACAAGAAAAGATTATTGAAGCTTTTAATGATGCGGACAATCCGTTGAAAATTTTGATTGTGACGGCGAAATTATTAACGGGTTTTGATGCGCCGATTTTGCAAACTATGTATCTGGATAAATCGCTAAAAGACCATACTTTATTGCAAGCCATTTGCAGAACCAACCGTCTGTTTCCGAATAAAACTTTTGGTCGAATTGTAGATTATTTTGGTGTTTTTGATGATACCGCCAAAGCGATTGGTTTTGACGAGGTAACGATGAAAACCGTTATTAGCAATCTCGAAGAGTTGAGGCAGGCACTACCCGAACAGGTAGAAAAATGTTTGGCACATTTTGAAGGAGTCAACAGGGCTTTAGAAGGTTTTGAAGGCTTACAAGCCGCTCAGAATGTCATTAATAGCAATGAAAAACGAGATGCTTTTGCAGCAGATTTTTCTATTTTGTCTAAATTATGGGAAGCCCTTTCGCCAGACGATGTGTTGAACGCTCATCAAAAGGATTACAAATGGCTTTGTCAGGTCTATACTTCTGTAAAACCGACAGGCAATGATAATGGTCGCTTACTATGGCACGCATTTGGGGCGCAAACGACTAAACTGATTCACGAGCACATTCATGTAGATGGCATCAATACGGAAATGGAAAAAATGGTGTTGGATGAGGCAGTGATAGCGGAGTTGATGGATAAAAAAGACCCCAAAGAAGCCGAGCGAATTGTCAATATTTTGGTATACCGCTTTAGGGGCCGCCCCAATAATCCTAGCTTTAAAGCATTGAGTGAGCGATTGGATAGGCTAAGAAGCCGAGCCGAGCAAGGGTTGATTAATAGCATACAATTTATCAAAGAGCTTTGCGAAATTGCCAGAGATACGCTGAAAGTCGAGAAGGGCATCATTAGTGTTCAGGAGCAAAAAACGGCTAAATCTGTTTTGACGGAATTGTTTTTGGAAATGAAAACCGATAAAACGCCTGCTATTGTGGAGCGTATTGTAAATGATATTGATGATATTGTGAAAATGGTTCGTTATGATGGCTGGAAAGATACGGGTACGGGTAGAAAGATCGTAAGAAAAGCCTTATTAGAGACACTTTTAAAATACCGATTGCATAAGGAACAGGATTTAATTGAACGAGCCTATGAATATATTGAGGAATATTATTAATTACTCGTTCCAAATCACGAATCACGAATTACGAATCACGAATTACGAATCCACGAATCACAAATCCACGAATCACTCTTGCAGTAGCACACGCATAGATTTGCCTGAAATTTTGCTTTTTAACCAAAAGAGGACATCGAAATATTGTAGAAATTTTCTTTCATTGGGATGGTGGGCAATAATTTGTCTTATATCTTTTTGTAATTCTTCAAACGATTGTTTCATGTTCTTTTGAGTAGGATGATGTAATCTTTCCATTTTTCTAAAAAAGCGAATAAAAGCTTCTTCAATTTTAAAGAATCTTTCTTTTTTGACTAAAAAACGGTGGGTGTTTCGTATTTTAGATGCTAAAAGGTTGGTTTCATTTCGCTCAAAATGGGTAACAATATCCATAATTCGGGCAATACAGTTTAAATCATTTCTGTTTTCTAAGTTAGGCAAAGCCAATATTTTATCTACCCAATATTGTGCTTTTTCGGGAAGTTCAGAAAGTATTAAAACATAGCTAATTTGAAAAAAAAGCATCATTCTATGTTCTTCTAGCATTTTTGCCTCGTATTTTGGAAAGTCTTTTTCTATTTGCTTAACTAATTGTAAAATTTTATCAATATTAGTTTCCGTTAAACATTTAAATAAGCTAATGTTATTGTAATAAAAAAATATGTCTACTTTATGTCGAAACTCTTTGGATTTTATATTTTTTAATTTCTTTAGAAAGCTATTAAATTCTTCTAACTTTCCCAGATTTAGACACATAAATAAGTGATTGTAGATGGTTTTGATGTAGGTAGCGGTGTTTTCTTTAAAAATTTTAGGGTGTTTTTCGGCTAGTTCCACCACTTTTTTAGAATAATCATATACTTTTATATTGGCTCTAGTATTGTAATACAGCAAATGTGTTTGATAGAAAAAACGCAAAGCAGGTAGTGTTTGAGGGAGGGTTTCATCTTGTAAAGCAGTTTTATTTAACACATTGTCTAACTGTTTTATGGCTCCTTCGCTTCTTGCTAAACCAAACTTTTGATTCAGCTCCAACATTTCCATCACCAGCCTATGATACTGATTTTCATTCTCTAATTTTTTTAGTGATTCTTTTTGTTCTGCTAGTAATTGATAAATTTTATCATACTTTTGTTTACTTCCCATCAGTCTGCTTTCAATGCTGATAGAGAGCTCATTGATGGTATAAATATAGGTGTAATCATTTTGTTTGATAGCCATTTTGTGTGCTTTATCCAATACTTTTTGCGCCTGCTCAAACAGTGCCTTGTTCAACAGAATACGCGCACTATTTATCAAGCTTTGAATCTCTAATTTGGTATTGTGATGATAGCTTTCTAAGTATTTGAGAATGAGGTTATACAAATAATTCTTGGCTACCGAGAGCTGTTTGACAAAAGCTTCCCCTTTAAATTTATTTTTTATTTTTTCTTCATTGTATTCCTTTTGTTTAGAGATGACATCAAATAAGCGGACATAATTATTCTGTTCTCCTATTACATGTAAACCTGCATGACGTTTAAAATAGGCTTTTTCAGAAGGAGTCATTGCTTGTATTAATTGAAAAAGATGGTGCGACTTCCTCATATATTCAAAAGATTTACTTTCTTTAGAAGTGCTTTCTCAGAAACTCAACAAAATGTATGATTCTTATGCTAAAATTGCAAAAAAAAGTTGGAACATTTTTTTTATAAAATTAGTTTTCTAAAGTATTATTAAGTATCTGATAAGCTGTATTGTTTTTTTTAAAAGAAATACAAATAATTGTTTATTAGAAGCTAAAGTATTTGTTAAATGTTTTTATTTATGTTGATGTCAATGTTTATAACAAGCTTTCAAAGGAAGGAATGTTGTTAAATTATCCATCAAAAAACTTGTAGTAGTAAGAACAAGCCTTTTTTTTCCTTAGTAAAGAGGTAAAAAAGTATTAGATTGTCGGATAAGTAAGTAGACAAAATTAAACAACTATTAAATTTGCTATAAATTATTTTAAAAGGGTACACAAATTAAGCAAGTAGTTTTTTGGGTGTTAACTTGCTTTGTTTAGGGGTAAATAGGTTTAAATATTACTGAATCTCTCGCCGAAAATATCGTGTGTAATCCCATGATTGCCTTCGGCGACTTACTTTTTGCAATCGCGAAAAAAGTAAGCAAAAACGCTTGTCAAAAATATCGTTCTTGCGCTTCAGGCCTGCGCTTTGCTACCGATTTTTGACCTGCCTACGCTTCTTTTTCGTAAAGCAGATTCCCGAATCTGCTCTATCAGTAAAAAATGATAAATTTTGTGTACCCTTTTGAATAAGTTATTGATAACGAGTGAAATATCTCACATCTCCTATCTTAAATCTTATGTCTAATTACTTAGATAGCAATTTTTTTAACAACAACAGCAATTATAAACATGGATCAAAAAGACTTGGATCAAAGCTCCACTCAACTCCCTGAACATTTACCGAAAAAAAAACAATCCGAAAATGCTTGGCAGCTTCCTTATTGGATGACGCTAATTTTAAAATTTGCAGTAGCAGCAGTATTATTAGTAGTAGTAGGTGTTTTTGCCCTATATATTGGGGTACAGCTAGAGTTTTTTGGTGATTTGCCGAGTAAAGCGGAATTAAAAGCCATTCAAAACCCTGTTGCCTCACAAGTTGTATCGGCTGATGGCTATGTTTTGGGTAAATATTATATCGAAAATCGCACAAATGTAAAATATACGGACATTTCGGAAAATATACTGAAAGCCCTTGTTGCAACCGAAGATGAGCGTTTTTTTGAACACAATGGCGTTGATACTAGAAGTTTGTTTCGGGTATTTTTCAAAACGTTAATGGGCGGTGACCGTAGTTCAGGGGGAGGCAGTACCCTCAGTCAACAGTTAGCCAAAAACTTATATCCACGACAACCCTATTTTTTGATTTCCATGGCAGTCAACAAAATGCGTGAAGCCGTTATTGCCACACGCCTAGAGGAAGTTTATACCAAAGAGGAGTTGCTAACGCTTTACCTGAATACGGTGCCTTTTGGGGAACGTGCCTTCGGTATTGGTACGGCTGCCAAACGCTTTTTTGATACAAACCCCAAAGACATAACCCTCGAACAAGCCGCTACTTTGATTGGCTTATTAAAAGCGCCAAGTGCTTACAGTCCACGCCGTTATCCTGACAAAGCCAAAGCTCGCCGCAATGTGGTACTTGGGCAAATGGTTCGCAAAGGTTTTATTACCGAAGCACGCGCTAAAGAGGTGCAGCAACTGCCTTTGGTTTTGGTGTATAACCGAGAAACAGCAAGCGACGGTTTAGCCCCCCATTTTCGACAAGAACTCAAAAAAGTGTTGAAAAAATGGTGTAATGCCAATACTCGCTTGGATGGTTCGCCATACAATTTATTTACCGATGGTTTAGTCATTCGTACCAGTATTGACAGTCGTATGCAGCAATATGCTGAACAAGCTGTAGCTTTACAAATGGGTCGTTTACAGTCTCTTTTCAATGAACATTGGAAAGATCGCCCTATTTGGAAAAAAGGCGATGCAGTGGTGGAGATGGCTAAAAAACGCTCTAGACGTTATGAACGCCTGAAAAAAAGAGGAGTATCGAGCAACAAAGTTAGCAAAATTTTTAATACTCCCGTAAAAATGAAGCTATTTAGTTGGAAAGGTGCTATAAATGTGGAAATGACCCCCTTAGATTCGGTTAAATATTACCTTCAAATGCTCAATGCAGGCTTTTTGGCGATGAGCCCACAGACGGGGCATATCAAAGCCTGGGTAGGTGGCACGAATCATTACTATTTTCAAAATGACCATGTGCTTGGCACTCGACAAGTTGGGTCTACTTTCAAACCTTTGGTGTATGCTACTGCCCTTGATAACAATATTTCGCCTTGCAAATACTATCCTAATGAGCGTTTCATTTACAAAGAACACCAAAACTGGTCGCCTCGAAATTCGGGGGATGAATATGGCGGTGCTTATTCAATGAAGGGCGGTTTGAGTAAATCGATCAATACTGTTTCGGTGCAAATTTTATTGGAAACAGGGCTGCAAAAAGTGTTGCAAATTGCTCGGAGTATGGGCATTTACAACGACATTCCCGAAGTACCTTCCATCAGCTTAGGAACGGCTGAATTGTCTTTATTTGAAATGCTAGGAGCTTACAGTAGCTTTGCCAATGGTGGCCATCAAACGCCCCCGATTTACTTATTGAGTATTGAAGACCAAAACGGCAGAACGCTGGAAGCTTTTGACAATCCGCCTGCTGAAAAGCGAAAGAAAGTATTGTCTACCTCAACTGCCCAGATGATTACAGGTATGTTGCAAAGTGTGGTGAATGAAGGGACGGGGCGCAGGTTGCGTTTTCAATATAAATTTCAGGGCGATATAGCAGGCAAAACAGGCACAACGCAAAATCAAACTGATGGTTGGTTTATTGGTTATACACCTAATTTAGTGGCAGGTGCTTGGGTTGGTGGAGAAGACCGTCGCATTCGTTTTAGAACGATAGAACTAGGGCAGGGGGCGCGCACTGCTTTGCCTGTTTGGGGAAATTTTATGGAGCAGGTGTATCAAGACCCAAACTATGCTTATTGGGCAAATGCGACTTTTCCAGAAACGTCTACTAGGGTGGCTCAAGTAATGAGTTGTGAGGCTTATGTGGATAAAATCCCTAGAAATAATGGAGAACTTTATGCGGAAAATAGCGGAATACTTGCCGATAAAAATGCACCTGATAATGCAGTTGATACGGATATTTTATTTCCCGAAACGGAAGAAAAAGAAGATCCAGAAAAAAGCTTATGGCAAAAAATGAAAGAACGCCTTTTACCTTCTTCCTCTACTGAATCATCTACTAACACTAACGTAACAAATGATGGACAAAAAACAGGTGAAAAACAGCAAAAGGAACGTTTTATTACCATTAAGCGAAATAAACAGGAAACATCTGAGCCTTCTGCTAATAGCGGTTGGTCGAATCCTTTTAAAGATAAACTGGAGCAATATAAAAGAGTAAATACTCAGAAACGAAAGGAAAAAGAGCAAGAAGGTACATTTTCGCTAGAAAAACTGCGAAAAACTGCAAGGGAAACACTTAAAAAGCAAGATGGGGGACAGCAGGCAGTAGAGCGTCAACGAGAAAGTACGCGCGAACAAGCTAGGGAATCGGAACGTCAACGGGAGCAGGAACGACAAGTTAGAGAAGCAGAACGTCAACGGGAGCAGGAACAAGAGCGACAAACAAAGGAACGAGAACGACAGGAAAAGGAAGTAGAAAGGCAACGAGAAGAAGCACGTGAAAAGGCTAGAGAATCGGAACGTCAAAGAGAGAGGGAACGGGAAAAGCGTGAAAAGGAACGCGAAAAACGAGAGAAAGAAGCAGAAAAGGAACGCAAAAAACGGGAAAAGGAGCGTGAAAAAGAACGGGAACGAGCTAAAAAGAAAAGCTATAAAGATAAATATCGTTCGTCTTCTTCTGATAGAATCAAACGCTCGGAGGAACGCAAACGAAAAGCAGAGGAGCGCAAACGAAAGGCGGAGGAAAAACTTAGAAAATTACGGGAAAGGTAGGTTAATTATCAATTACGAATTACGAATTATCAATTACGAATTATCAATTACGAATCTACAAATCTACAAATCACGAATCCACGACCTATTAAAGCAGGCACAAATTGTTTGGTTGAAAAGTACAGCATTTGAAACATACCTTACGAATTATCAATTACGAATCTACGAAATACACCTTAAAAGTTGTGCCTTTGCCAACGGTACTATCTACGGTTATTTTTCCCTCCATTGATTCTATTTGCGTTTTTACCAAATACAGGCCTAAACCTGTTCCTTCTACATGGCTATGGAAACGGCGGTATAAACCGAAGAGCTTATTTTTATTTTTGTTTAAATCTATCCCTAAACCATTGTCTTGTATGGATAAACAAAGGTAGTCGTCTATTTTTTGGGTCGTTATTTGAATTTCGGGCAGGCGGTCGGGGGAGCGATATTTGATGGCATTGGTGAGTAGATTTTGCACAATGCTATCTACATAACTACGAATGCCAATGATGGTACTTGGTTGATGAAAATTAGCACTGATATTTGCTTGTGAGCCAGTTATTTTTTTGGCAATTCGCAGGCAAACTTTATTGAATATGTCCTCTATATCAATAGTTTGTTGTGGGCTGTTGATCTTTTTTTTGATAGAAATAATTTGGTGTAAATCTTTCACTACCCCATCCATATTTTTGCTAGACTCCATGATGCTGTCAATGATGGTTGCGTTAAAAGAATTAACAGGGTTCGTTTTATCATAAAGGTCAAGCAAACCAATGATGTTGGCAACAGGTTCGCGTAGGTTATGGGCGGTGATATAGGCAAATTGTTGGAGTTCTTGATTGCTGTTTTGGAGCTGTATGCTTGCTTTTTGGTGGGCAGCAACTACCGTTTTTAAATGAGTGGTTTGACGGCTCATTGCCTCTTTTTGGAGAGCAAGTGCTGCCTGTTGCATTTTTAGGTGTTTGATCACTTTTATTTTTTGAGATTCGTATAATAATGCAGCAGCCATAATGCAAAAAAATAACCAAAATATACTGGTAAAATAGTATCCTTTATCAAAAATCAATACCTCATTGAGATAGCTAACAGCGGTGGTATGTTCTAAATAGTAGAGGTAACAAAACCAACTTAATAGGGCAATTGACCAGAAAGCACCAGAATATTTGTCTGACAATATAAAGGCTACAATAGGAATAGTTAACATCCAAAGAGTATCATCAGAATACAAACCGCCAGTTTGCAGTGTAATAGGTGTTAGAACACAGAAGGAAATGGTAGCAAGCATATTCCCCCAGATAAAACAATTTCCTATCCATCGAAAAAGTAACAGAGCAAATGTAAGGAATAGGATGAATGATGTGAATGGAAATCCATTGTCATGCTGTGTAAATGATGCATATGTTTTTATTATTGCTGTTATGAAGATTAAGAATAAATAAGTTCCTACCACAGTTCTTGCCTTTTGCCTTTTTTCATAGGTATCCATTAAGTAAGGTGGGGTGAGTATATCTAATAGCCTTATGTATAAATTGGACATGATGGTTGTTTTATGCAACTTTAAAATATGCTTTAAAAGTAGAACCTACGTCAACGGTACTATCTACGGTTATTTTTCCCTCCATTGATTCTATTTGCGTTTTTACCAAATACAGGCCTAAACCTGTTCCTTCTACATGGCTATGGAAACGGCGGTATAAACCGAAGAGCTTATTTTTATTTTTGTTTAAATCTATCCCTAAACCATTGTCTTGTATGGATAAACAAAGGTAGTCGTCTATTTTTTGGGTCGTTATTTGAATTTCGGGCAGGCGGTCGGGGGAGCGATATTTGATGGCATTGGTGAGTAGATTTTGCACAATACTGTCCGCATAGCTACGGATGCCAACGATGGTACTTGGTTGATGAAAATGAGCGTTAATTGTTGCTTGTGATTCCTTAATTTTTTTATCAATTCGTTGACATATATTCTCGAATACCTCTTGTATATCAATGGTTTCTTTTGGGGCATTGATCTTTTTTTTGATAGAAATAATTTGATGTAAATCTCTCACTACTCCATCTATATTTTTGCCAGATTCTATGATGCTATCAACAATAGTTGCATTAAAGGAATTAGCAGGGTTCGTTTTATCATAAAGGGCAATTAAACCGATGATGTTGGCAACAGGTTCGCGTAGGTTATGAGCGGTGATATAGGCAAATTGTTGGAGTTCTTGATTGCTGTTTTGGAGCTGTATGCTTGCTTTTTGGTGGGCAGCAACTACCGTTTTTAAATGAGTGGTTTGACGGCTCATTGCCTCTTTTTGGAGAGCAAGTGCTGCCTGTTGCATTTTTAGGTGTTTGATCACTTTTATTTTTTGAGATTCGTATAATAATGCAGCAGCCATAATGCAAAAAAATAACCAAAATATACTGGTAAAATAGTATCCTTTATCAAAAATCAATACCTCATTGAGATAGCTAACAGCGGTGGTATGTTCTAAATAGTAGAGGTAACAAAACCAACTTAATAGGGCAATTGACCAGAAAGCACCTGAGTATTTGTCGGATAATGTAAAAGCGGTTAAAGGAACAGTTAGTATCCAAAGTGTATCGTCAGAATACAAACCGCCAGTTTCTAAGGAAAGAGTGGCTAAATTATAAAATAAAATGATGGTTAATGAATTTGCCCATATAAGAAAATTGCCTTTCCAACGGAAAAGTAGAAGGCTAAAAAAAGTAAAAAGGAGAAGTAAGGTAAACGGAAATCCATTGTCGGTAGCTCCAAGTAATGTATACATTTTGAGCGCAATAAACACAATACATGAAAATAAATAAGTTCCTACAATGGTTCTCGCTTTTTGAATATTTTCATAGGTATCCATCAAGTGAGATGGGATAAATAGGTCTAATAATTTTATGTATGAGTTGGTCATAATTGTGGTATATTTCAAATAGCGTGTTTTTTTACCAAACAGCTCGTGGATTCGTGATTAGTAGATTCGTGATTCGTTTTTGGACGTTTTTTACTGATTGATTTGAGTGTGTCAGAAAAAGAGGGATTTCGTATAACAATTATTGCCCTTAATCTTAAAAGGTGTCGCTTTACCTACGTTTTTTTCTTTTTTACTTGACAAAAATAGTAAGGACGTAATGCATTACGTCCCAACGACTGTGAAATTTTTTTGCTAAAAATCTCATTCACAGCTAAAATCTCCTAAGGTG
>JAHDHV010000118.1 GCA_020631155.1 Bacteroidota bacterium
AGATTAAGGGAAATAGCTGTTATTATACGATTTCCCTCTTTTCTTGACACACACAAATTACTTACAACTCAACAATCTTAAAAATAGGAAAGCCTGTAGTATAAAACTACAGGCTTTTTTACAAAGTGGGGCAACGATAAACCACTCATTTAAAAGGAATAACGATTAATGTTCTTTCTTTATTATTGAACTTTAAAAGTAAATGTAATCGTTCCTTTTTGAGTCGGTGGTCCATCTTTAATGGTATTAAATTTAGCTTGTCGAGCAGCAGATAAAGCTTTGTTGATAAGTGTACTACTAGAGGTCGTAGAGCCAGCACTTGTAAACTGAGCGTCAATCACTTTGCCTGACTTGGCAACCGTTATTTTAATCACAACCTTACCAACATCCTGCGATCTATCCTTAACAGGTGGGATGTATTTGAGGGTTCTATCCCCTACATAGGCTCTAGCATTTCCCTTAACACTACCACCTCCGCCGCCTGTGCCTTTCGGAATATCTACTCGACCCATTTTATCGCTGCTACCGCCTCCGCTGCCTTTAGAGGAGTTATTGCCGCCTTTGCCTTTTAGAGCTTTGGCAACCGCATCGCCTGCTTCTTTTGCTTTTCTTCGCTTTTCAGCTTCGGCCCGTGCTTTTGCTGCTGCCTCCGCTTTTCGCTTCGCCTCTGCTCTACGTCTGGCTTCTTCCGCTTTTCGCTTCGCCTCAGCTTCGGCGCGTGCTTTTGCTGCTGCTTCGGCTTTTCGCTTCGCTTCGGCTTTACGTCTGGCTTCCGCTGCTTCGGCTTTACGTTTCGCTTCGGCGGCTTCGGCTTTGCGTTTTGCCTCGGCTTCAGCGGCCTTGCGTTTCGCTTCCGCTTTTGCCTTTGCTGCCTCTGCCTGACGTTTCGCTTCGGCAGCTTTGGCTTTCGCTTTAGCAGCAGCCTCTGCCTTTGCTTTCGCTTCCGCAGCGGCTTTTGCTTTGGCATCTGCCTCGGCTTTTGCTCTTGCTGCTTCCATCCGCTTTCGAGATTCTTCTTCGGCTTTTGCCTTGGCTTCGGCGGCGGCTTTTGCTTCGGCTTCCGCTTTTGCCTTTGCAGCAGCTTCGGCTGCCTTGCGTTTTGCTTCGGCGGCTTTTGCTGCTGCTGCCTCTGCCTGACGTTTCGCTTCGGCAGCTTTTGCAGCAGCTTCCGCAGCTTTTCGTTTTGCCTCCGCTTTGGCTTTTGCACTGGCAGCCGCTTTTGCCTCCGCTTCTGCTTTTTTCTTCGCTTCGGCAGCCTTTGCAGCAGCTTTCGCCTTTCGTTTAGCTTCCGCTTTGGCTTTTGCTTCGGCTTCCGCTTTTTTCTTTGCTTCTGCTTTTGCCTTTGCTTCTGCCTTTCGTTTGGCTTCGGCGGTAGCTTTTGCCTTCGCTTCTGCCTTTCGTTTGGCTTCCATTTTTGCTTTTGCTTCGGCTTTACGTTTTGCTTCGGCTTTCGCTTTCGCTTTTGCCTTTGCTTCGGCTTCCGCTTTGGCTTTTGATTTATCTACAGCTTTAGGTGTTTTTTTCTTAGGTGGTTCTTTTTTCTTTTTCTTGGGTTTTGCTACTGGCAATGAGGGATTTTCCTTTTTGTCCATTGTCCGAACCTTTTCCTTTAAAATCGGTTTCGGTTTGGGCTTTGGTTTCGGTTTAGCTGGAGCGGGTGGTGGCGGTGGCGGCGGTGGTGGTGGACTGCTTTCGGCTGCTGCTGCCTCTGCTGCGGCGGCTTCCGCTTCTGCACTGCTGTTGGCTTCTTCTGCACTACTAGCTTCAGCTTCGGCAGTAGCAGCTTCCTCTGTACTACTTGCCGCTTCTGCACTACTGGCTTCGGCTTCGCTGCTGGCGGCTTCCATTTCAGATGCTTGTGCGGCAGCAGCTTCGGCTGCTGCTGCCTCTGCTGCGGCGGCGGCAGCTTCGGCAAGTGCCTCGGCTAATTCTGCCTCTGCTGCGGAGGCTTCGCTGGCTGCTGTTTCTTGTTCTGATGTAGCAAAATTGATAATGATTCCTTCTTTTGGTGGCTTTGGCCATGGTCCTTTGATGTATAAAAAGGTAAAGACCAATAATAAAAAAAGATGGAATAATATAGTACCAATCACTCCGTCACGCGATAGACGGGGTTCGTCTTGTTCTATGGAGTATTTCATTTTGTTTTTTTAGACGTGAGATTTGAGACGTGAGACATGAGATTTTGAATTGTTTTTTTTGTTTTTTTAAAATTTTTTTTTTTGTTTTATATCCTAACTCATTGTGGATGAACGGCTTAGGGATTTTAGTGGAAATGAACCAAAGCCAAACGCTAGAGAGCCTTAGCCGAGCGAGGGCGGAACGTAGAGAGCTATCAGCGAGGCTTAGAGCGAACAGCGTTTTGGCAAAGGTGAATTGCAACGGAAAGCCCGACCCCGATGATTGAGCAAAAACGCTTGTTTATATTTGGAGATACAAAATTTTGCATCTCTACAATTCTCTTTTTGACTAATCTAGTCCCTGTCTAGCGTTTTTTGCGAAACAGAGGGGGAAGCCCCTTATATATTAGATATTAGACGTGAGATATTAGACGTGAGACATGAGATATTAGATATTAGACATGAGATATTAGATATTAGATATTAGACATGAGATATTAGATATTAGACATGAGATATTAGATATTAGATATTAGATATTAGACATTAGACATGAGATATTAGATTGCCGATTAAGCAAATATATCAACATACTACGTTTATAACGATGTGATTTGTTGATAAATTGGTGTCTAGGGCTTGTTTTTTTGGAATTATTCTTTTACTGGGCGTGTGGCTAGAATCATCTGCACTTTTAGTTCGTTGGCAATGTTCATGATGTCCACTACCTTTTCAATGGGTACGTTTTTTTCGGCATTGAGTACAACCGTAGGATCGGCTGCATCTGCTATTTGCTCGGATAAAATTATCGGCAGTTCTTCCTCGGTGACTTGTTTGGTGCCTACGTAAAATTCCATATTATCGGTAATGGATACGGAAACGCGCTTTTTTTCAACGGTTACCTGACTGTTGGAACTCGGCAATAGCAAATTGAGTGCATTGGGAGTTACAAAAGTCGAGGTTAACATAAAGAAAATAAGCAAGAGGAATATGATGTCTGTTAGGGAAGACATGCTGAAATTGGGATTGGCTTTATTAGATTGTCGGAGTGCCATATTTGATATGTTATTATTTTTTTTACTTATTGGACGATTCGGTATATTTCATTCTTTTCGTAACACTTTGGTTGTGAGTGAGATTGCCTTTTGGCTATTTAGCTTTTAGAAATTAGTTCTAACAAATCACTTTTTAATTTTCCTAATGGATATGAACTTTTGATTTTTATGACAGCTAAAACGGTCATTACAAAAATCATCTATTAAAAAAGTTGTCTAATCACGAATCCACGACCTATTAAAGTAAATACAAACTGTTTGGTTGAAAATTACGGTATTTGAAACACACCTAAAATCCATGAATTTTCTTTACTTAGCTGGTTCTTGTAGGAAGTCTACGAAATCTACGGTTGTTGCTTCCATTTTGTAGATTACTTTTTGGACTCTGGATACTAGGAAATTGTAACCGATAAAGGCGATGATACCAATGGCTAATCCTGCTGCAGTGGTAACGAGGGCTTGGTAGATGCCGCCTGCTAATACGCCGGGGTCTACGTTGCTATCGGCATTGGCGATTTGATAAAAGGCGTTGATCATACCTGTTACTGTTCCTAAGAAACCGATCATTGGGGCGGCCCCTGCGATGGTGGCTAGGGTGGTTAGGCGATTTTCGAGCTTTAAGAGTTCTAATTTGCCGACATTTTCGATGGCTACTTCAATGCTTCTTAACGGTTTCCCTATGCGTTTGATGCCTTTTTCGACCATTCGCGCAATTGGTGTATCTTCTTCTTGGCAAGATTGAATGGCTCCTTTTATGTTGCCTTTTAACATGCTCTCGCGAATACCAGTCATAAAGTTTTTATCTACTCTTGCTGCGCTATTGATAACGATCCATCTTTCGATAAATATATAAACAGCTAGTATAGATAATATTAGAAGGGGAATCATGAATGCCCAGCCTCCTTTGAGGAGTAGGTCTATAATACGGAGTTGGTCGGGGCCTGTTTCGGCAACAGCAGCAGTTGTATCGGCTCCTACTGTGTCTGTTATCTGCCATAACAGTAACAATAGTGTGTTGTGCATAAATTCTATTTAATGGTTTAGATACTTTTCTTTTAGATGTAAGATATAAGACGTGAGATAGGAGACTTGAGATTAAAGGCTTACCATTAAGGATTTATGACAAGCTCAAGTGTTCTGTAATCTTGTATACCTACTTAATTATTTTTTTAATTGACAAATATACTAACTAGCTATCAGTATTCTAATTGTTCAAGCTTATTATTTTGTATTTGGATTTTTAGACTTTTGGCTTTTTGGATATTTAGCTTTTTGGCTTTTTGGCTGTTAGTGTTTAATCTGATTTATAATTAATTATCAATCAAGTAAATAATAAAAAAACTTTACAACTTTTTAACCTTAAAACCTTCCAAGCTCCAAATTATATAGATAATCCAATTGAAATTAGAAAGGTAAGCGTTGTTGTCGTTTAATTTTTGGTTAAGTAAAGGAAAAAAAAGAGATTTCTTCCCTTTTTTCTTTTAATGATAATGAATCCTAGCTTTATTTTGTTTACCTATTTCGCAAAATCCATTATATAAATGTAGGGTTTCTAATTTCCTCTATAAATTCCAATAAAAAAGTACTAACATCAATATATTTTTTGCTATTTTTAGCGTTAGTATGTGTCTGGATTTTCGTTTTTTAAGACAAAGGATAAAATCCAACTAATTTCGGTAAAAATTAAGTTTCTAAAAAAACACCCTATTAATGATTTTAAAAAAATATGTATTTGTATTCTTTGTATTGGGTAGTTTACAGTTATCTGCTACCTCTTTATTGGCTAAAAAAGATAGAACGCCGCCGATAGTTTGGGGGGAAATTGCTCCAAAACATTTGCAAATGACAGATTACAAGCAAGACCCTTATGCCAGCGTTTTATACTTGGGAGATTATGGACAGATGTATGAAGAAGTATACAATCAACGTTTTATGTTGGTTTATGAAAAGCATGTGAGAATCAAAATTTTACAAAAAAAAGGGATTGAATACGGGGATATACGCATTATTTTTGACCATGATGATGATTTGTTGAAGGATATAGAAGCCCAATCATTTACCCTTAATGAGCATGGTAAAACAGTTCGCAAAGAAATTAACACTAAAAATATAGTTTACGAACAGTTGAATGATACCTATAGTAATGCTAGTTTTTCGATTCCTGATGTCAAAGTCGGTAGCATTATTGAGTATAGATATAGGCGATACGCGCCTTTGAGCTATACTTTAGATACATGGTTTTTTCAAAATGATGAGCCTAAACTGTGGAGTGAGTTGCGCTTTCAAGCTCCCGAAAAAACGGCTTATACCACTCTTTTAGATGGTATTTTTTGGCAGAAAGTCAAAATAAATAATAATAGTTTCTTTACAGGTCATCAAAAAGGCAACTACGTTGGCAATGTCTTAAAATATCGTTTAGACAGTATTCCTGCCCTTCGTTCTGAAAAGTATGTGACAACGATGAATGATTACCTGACTAAATTGCACTTTCAAGTGGCAAAATATCGCAATGCTTATGGATTTCAAGAGCAGCATTTCAAAGATTGGAAGGATTTAGCTAAAAACTTGCAAAAATCTGCGCTTTTTGGTAAAAAACTGCAAAGTAGCCAAAAGTGGGCTAAAACAGTAATAGAACCTTACGAAAAGTACAGCGATCCCACTGAAAAGATGATTGCGCTTTACAATTTGGTTCGCAATCGCATTACGTGGAATGAACGGTATCGGCTATTGATGGGGGAAAAAAGAAAATTAAAAGATGTTTATAAAGAAGCAAAAGGCTCATCTGCTGAAATCAATTTGCTCTTAGGCAGGTTACTCTTGGCAGCAGGTTTGGAAACCGAAATGCTATTGGCAAGTACCCGTAAGCATGGTAGAGTTTTAAAAGATTATCCCTATTTACATACTTTCAATCATGTTTTATGTAAGGTAAATATTGGCGATGCAGTCTATATTTTAGATGCTAAAGATGCTTTTCGCCCTTACAATATGATTCCGCATGAGGTGATTGGTACAAGTGTTTTTAATGTGTCTAACTCAAGATGGGCAAAATTAGGGGCTAATGCTAGTTTGCGAGATGAACATATGGCTACTTTAAAATTGGATAAAAACGGTGGTTTGAGTGGTCAGGTAATGCATCGTCACAAAGGTTATAGTGCTGCAATTAAAAGAGAAATTTTAAATAAATTATCGGAAAAAGACTATATAAAAGAGATGATAGGCGAGTCAGTAGATACAGAATATGATAACATTAATATTCAACAGAAAGATAGCATTAATGCACCCTTGACGGTTAAATTGGCTATAAAAACAGGAGATTATGGTAGTAAAAATAGACAGCAGATTTTTTGTAAACCTTTTCTTTATATAGGTACTTACAGCAATCCATTTCAATCAAAAACACGTCTGTTTCCTGTTGATTTTAATTTCCCTATAGAAGAAAAAATCGCAATAAACATATATTTTCCAGAAAATTACATATTAAAAGAGCAGCCTAAAAACATTAAATTAGTTTTAAAAGATGGAGGGGCTGAGTGTAGTATTTTGTATGAACAACAGGGCAATCAACTACAGATTATGAGTAATTTCAAGATGAAAAAAGTGGTATTTTCGCCAGATGAATATTTTTCACTAAAAGATTTTTTTGATAAAATCATTGCAAAAAATAACGAAGTCTTAGTATTTGAGCCTGTCAACAATTGAGTAATGAGTAAATTGTCGTTTACTTGTTACTAAGCTCTACGCTTTTTTTTAAAAGTTAACGGGCGTAGTGAGGTAGTGTGAACCGTCCTATCAATATGCTATTTTTCGCTACATCCCGTTATCTTTTTTTTAATTAAAATATTTTTTTATTTGATAAAAAGCTTTACCAAATTTCAATATTTTTGGCTGGTTTGGTGCGTGCATCTTCTACTTTAGGCAAAGTAATTTTTAGGATGCCATCAGTATAAGCGGCTTTAATTCCTGTATCGTCTACCGTTTCAGGTACTTCAAAAGCGCGCTTAAAGGTCTCATACTGAAACTCTTGTACCAAATATTTCTGGTTTTCTTCTTCCTCAGAACGCACAATTTTTGCACCAACCATCAAAATTTTGCCTTCCCCTTCTTCGGGTTCATCTAAACCGACCTTAAAATTTTCCTTTTTCAAACCGGGGGCAGCTATATATACTTCAAAAGCATCACCTGTTTCTATAATGTTGATGGCTGGCACTTTTGTGCCCAGTTCGCTAGGACTTGGTGTAAGCATTTCTGTTACGTCACTGCCTATTTTGGATACTTCTTTGCCGAAGTTTTCTAATAGATTAGAGAAAAAATCACCTTTTTTAGAAGACATATAAATTATTTTTTTTAGTAATTAATTGTTTATTGCTTTTTAGCCCTTTGGCTTTTTAGCTTTTTGGCTTTTTAGCCTTTTGGAAAGTAATAGTTAGAAATCAGATAGTAGTTACTTAATTTTATTTTAAAAAATAAAAAATCTTGTAACCTTGCAACTTTATAACCTTATAATTTTGCAACCTATAAAAAACCACATTTATAACAATTTCAAAGCTGATAAGTTTATGTATGTTCACTGGGACGAAATACCGTTTGTACGCCTCTTGATTCCTGTTATTATGGGGATTTTGCTGGCTATTTATTCTAATTTTTATTTGCCCAATATTTCTCTGTTACTTATAGTAGTTACTACTGTTTTAGTAGGGCTATCTTTAAGTAAAATAAAGCTTTCGAGGCTGCAAAGTCGCTTGCTTTTTGGGGGCTGTTTTGCCTTTATATTATTGGGAGTGGGCTATGAACTCACTAGACAGCATACCGCTATTTTAAAGCCTACACATTTCAACTATCACATTGATAATCAGTCGTTTGCATTGGCTAAGGTGAATGAACCATTGATTGCTAAGGCGAGAAGTTACAAAGCTGAAGTCCAAATTTTAGGTTTAGAAAAAGATGGGCAAAAGATAACAACTACAGGTAAAGCAATTATTTATTTTGCTAAAGATAGTACCGAACAGCCCCCACTAATTGACTATGGTGATGTGTTGCTAGTCAAAGCGAATTGGCAAGCTATTGCGCCCCCTAAAAATCCGCATCAGTTTGATTATCAACGCTATTTGCGCTTTCAAAATATTTATCATCAGGCTTATTTGCGCTCGGAAAATTGGCGGATTGTTGAAAAAAAGCAAGGCAATTGGCTGTATACTTGGGTGTATACAGTCAGAAATCGCTTACTGAAAGTATTACAAACAAAGGTGACAGGAAGGGATGAGATAGGGGTTGCTTCGGCATTGTTGTTGGGCTATAAACATTTTTTAGAGGATGAGATTATTCAAACCTATTCTCATACGGGTGCGATGCATGTATTGGCGGTTTCGGGTTTACATGTGGGCATCATTTTTATTTTATTAAAATCTTTTTTAGGTTTTTTGGATAAGAGGGGAGCAAAGGCTTTGTTGTTAAAAGCTATTTTGTTGATTGTGGGCATTTGGTTGTTTGCCTTGATAACGGGCTTACCTCCTTCTGTTTGTCGCGCATCGGTGATGTTTAGTTTTTTTGCAGTCGGGCAAGCGGCAAATCGGCGAACTAATATTTACAATGTATTAGCTGCATCCGCCCTGTTATTGCTCTGTTTTGACCCTTATATGTTGTTGCAGGTCGGCTTTCAATTGTCTTATGTGGCGGTTTTTGGCATTGTAGCTTTGCAGCCGAGAATTTACCGTTGGTTTAGTTTCGACAATTGGCTACTTGATCAGGCTTGGCAGTTGACGGCTGTTTCATTGGCGGCACAGTTGAGCACCTCCCCTATCAGTTTTTACTATTTCAATCAATTTCCTACGTATTTTTTCCTATCTAATCTAATTGTTATTCCAGCAGCAACACTCATTTTATATATTGGCATTAGTTTATTTGCTATTTCTTGGGTGCCCTTACTAAACGATATTGTTGGTAAACTGCTGCATTATATTATTTTTGGGATGAATAAAATTTTATTTTTACTGCAAAAGTTACCTTTTTCCCATATTGAGGGATTAGCTATTTCCACATCACAATTATATTTATTCTATATACTTATCATTGGTTCTGTTTTATTTTTCCTATCACAAAAAAGCAATTACTTGAAGTTGAGTTTATTGGTTTTAAGCATTGGTTTAATCGGGCATTTGTGGAATACACATAAAGAAATCAATCAAAAACAAATTAATATTTATGCACTTAAAAACAGTAGCAATATTGAATTTGTGAGTGGAAAAAAATCCTTATTATTAGCAGATTCTACTACCTTAGCTGATGAAGATAAACGCTTATTTAACATACAGCCTAATCAACAACAGTCTGGTATTGAGGAGAAAACACAGTATACTTTTGAAAACTTTGTACAATTACCTCAAGATACTACTTTCCAACAACAGCTACACTTTGCACCGCCTTTTATACAGTTTCACGACAAGCGATTAATGGTACTTCATGAGCATGGCAGACAGTATCAGTTAGATACTCCAGTAGAAGTGGATTATTTAGTATTAACAAAAAATGCAAAAGTAAATTTACATTATTTACCTGAATGTCTGCGCTTTGAGCAGTTGATTATTGATGCTTCCAATAGTTATTCGCGCAGCAAACGCTGGATGAAGCAGTGTGAGGAATTGGGCTTGTCTTGTCATAATGTGAAAACAGATCGAGCTTTTACGATTAGGTTTTGATTTGGCAAAAGTTATTTTTTACTCATACTTAATATTTTAATAAAATTAGTATTTATGTAAACTTTTTCCCTGCCTATTTTCTTTGAGTATAAAAGTCCCATTTGAGTGCGTCAGAAAAAGAGGGGTTTCATATAATAACTATTGACCTTAATCTTATAAAGTGTCCCTTGCCCTACGTTTTTTTCTTTTTTTCTTGACACACTCAATTTTAATGGTGTATTTTGTCGCATATACTCAATTTATGTCCCAAAAATGCAAAAAAATGGACACGTTTTTTAGGGGGCTTGTCGCATATACCAAAGTAATTAGAGTTTGGTATGTTTCAAATAGCGCGTTTTTTTACCAAACAGTTTGTGGGTTACTACTTTAACAGTTCGTGGATTCGTGATTCGTTTAATAAATTAAAGTCACCAAATAAGAAATACAGAGATAATTAGCTGCAGTATGAAGTCAAAATAATTTTGTCTAGCCAAAGCACCTTTTTAATAATAGGGCGAAATCATCAAATAAACGATTACCCCTGTTACAGATACATACAACCATATCGGAAATGTCCAACGGGCAATTTTTCTATGTCGGTCGAATTGCCCTAGAAAGGCGCGTAAAAAGGTGAACAATACAATGGGTAAAATGATGGCTGACAGGGCAATATGTGTTAATAGTATAAAAAAGTAGACATATCGAATGATGCCATCGCCACCAAAAGAAGTAGATTCTGTAAAGGTGTGATAAATGACATAGGATACTAGAAATAGTGCAGATAGTACTAATGCGATGACATTGCAAACTTTATGTGCTTTTACATTTTTGTTTTTGATAAAATAGAAGCTCATTACCAATAATATACTTACACTAAAATTGAGGATCGCATGAAATTTTGGCAATACTTTCCAGTCAAAAGTAGTTTCTATTTCAGGGGGCGATATTTTAAATAGAATCGCTATCAGTGTAGGTATTGCAATGGAAACGAAGACGATTATTTTGGCTAATAATTGTTCTTTTGATAAAAGAGTAGATTTTTCTGACATATTTATTTGTTTTTTGGTGGCGATGTATCACCCCGGTTTTCGGTATTCAATACCTTCTTTCTTTCTTGGGTATTCTAATTGCAAAATTTTAATGCCCTCCATTAGACGGTTGACGCTGAGGGAGTCGGTGCCATCGTAGTAGCCGCGGACTACGCGATTGCGGTCTACAAGGACGAATTTTTCAGTATGTACAAAGTCATCTTCACCGCCGTCTCCTTCGGTTGCGGTTACTCGGTAGCCTTTGCGCGCTTGTCGGTAGAGGTCTGTTTTCTCGCCTGTTACGAGCAGCCATTTGGTGGAATCTACTTCATAGGCTTCGGCGTAGTTGGCAAGGGTTTCGATACTGTCGCGAGCGGGGTCTACGGTGTGGGATAGTATTTTTACGGTCGGGTCGTCCCTAAATTCGTACTGTACTCGTTTGAGTTGCGAACTCATTTTGGGGCAAATTCCGGGGCAGTGGGTAAAGAAAAAATCGGCGACAAAGACGGTATTTTCAAAGTCTTTTTCGCTTACTTTTTTACCTGTATGCCCCATAAATTCAAATGGTGGAATGGTATGCCATAGGGTATCGTTTACGCGAATTTTGTTCTCTTGCAAGGTATCAGGCGGTACAAGGGCTAACATGCGTTTGAGCTTCGGTCGCGTGGGTGGCCCTTGACCGTCAAAGTATAAAAAAAAGGCTAGTGGAATTAATACGGCGATGGCAAATGCGCCCAATTTATTTTTCATTGTATGATTGTTGTTTTGGAAGTTGGAAGGTTGGAAGGTTATAAGGTTTTAAAGTTTTTTTAGGTGTGTATGCTTTATTTTTCTACTAACAGTTTGCTTTTGTAAAATTACTATTTAGACTTTTGGATTTTAGCTGTTAGAAATCAGCTATTAAAGATCAGAAATTAGTAGGAATGAGTTGTTTTTTGTTAAAGCCTTCGTTACAAAACTCACCCAACAAGAAATTACAAAGTCTGAAAACGAATCACGAATCTACTAATCACGAATCCACGAACTGTTAAATTAAGCAAAAACTGTTTGGTTGAAAAAATGTCCTAACCTTTAACTTAGCTTTACAATAAGGAACAAACATTCTCATTTCCCTTTATAAATAACAAATACGCTATCAATTGGTTGAGTAAAAACCAATGAATAGCGTATCCATTTTAAATTTTATTTTTGTAACTGCTGAATATATCGTTCAGCTTTTTTGAGTGTCAACTTTGCTTAGTGATGACCACCGCCACCATGTCCATGCTCGCCGCCGCCATGCTCGAAGATAACACCCCATAAATCACGAGCGTTGAGCCATTCTATTCCTTCCCAAAGGAATGCAATGATGAACCAGATTAAGAAAAAGGTTGGTACGAGAATGGTAAGCGTTAAGGCGCGAGTTTCGTAGCGAATGTGCATAAATTCTCCAACAATGAAGTAGGCTTTGAGCAAACTCATGACGATGAAAAATATGTTTAAGCCCATTTTATTGGTGCTTGGGTCTACCCATGCCAGCCACATAAGGGCGGCTGCAACTTCTAAAATGGTGATAATAGATAGCCACAAAGTTGCGCGCCACACTGCGCTAACTTGTTTATTATATGTTTCTAAATTAAAATCGTGAGCCATTTATCTATTGAATTTGAATGTTTTGTAAAATTGTTTTTTTGGAATACCTCGTTTCTACCTTATTTTTACAATAAATAAAATGCCAAGAAAACGAATACCCATACCAAGTCTACAAAGTGCCAGTAAAGTCCTATTTTTTCAACCATCTCGTAGTGGCCTCTTCTTTCAAAAACGCCATTCATGGCTTGTATCCAAATGATGATGTTAAAGACTACTCCACTAAATACATGGAATCCATGAAAACCTGTGATGATAAAAAATAACTGCCCAAAGGCAACGGGTGCTCCAAAGGTATTTTCATAAATCGTCATACCATGTCCATGCTCCACACCACTGATGAGGTGATTCCACTCCCAAGCCTGACATCCTAAGAAGGCCGCACCACCGAGTATGCCTAAGAACATCCAGCGAACTACACCTTTTCGGTTCATTCGATGCCCTTCTTGTACAGCTCGTACTACAAATACACTACTTAGAATCAGGATGAAGGTCATTACACTCACAAAGCCTAGCGGAGCGTGCCAACCGAATGTTTCTGTCAATACAGGAAATGCATCGAATACATGGTTTGGGTCTGCCCAATTGGGGCTGCTAAAACGGATTGCGCCGTAGGATATGAGTAATGCCGAGAAGGTGAAAGCATCGGATACGAGAAAGTACCACATCATGAGTTTTCCGTAACTCACATTGAAGGGCGAATGACCACCATTCCACGCGTCTTTGCTTGCTACTGCTGCTTCTGTTGCCATGAAATATTCTATAAAAATGGTTGATTTAATTAGCTGTTTAGCTTTTTGGCTGTTTAGCTTTTTGGATATTTAGCTGTTTAGGAATTAGGAATCAGTAGTTGAAAATGATGAACTGCTATTTCCTTCTTCCAATATAAATCTTTTATTTTCAAGTAGCTGACCGCTAAAGCCGTCATTACAGAAATATTATCCAATTTGAAACATACCAATTTTTTTAGCGATAATAAAGGAAAAAGACAAATAGGTATATCCAAAGTATGTCTACAAAGTGCCAGTAGGTTGCCATGATGTCAACTCCTAGCGTTTTTTCGGGATTAATATCTTGCATCAATTTTTTAACAGGGTCTAGATTTCTCAGTGATTTGATAAAAAAGATGACTAGAAATAAAATTCCACCTAGTACGTGCGCTGCGTGCATTCCCGATATGACATATAAAAAGGCTCCCGACGGATTACCTTCTAATAAAATGCCATAACCCATTAATTCTTTCCAACCTGCATATTGCAGCCCTACGAAACCTAAGCCTAGTAACAAAGTGATGCCTAGAAATAATCTATATCGCTGTCTATTATCGGACTTAAAAGCTTTGTGTGCTATATATAAAGTTATGCTACTCAGCAAAATAACAACAGTGCTTACCCAAAATAGGTCTGGTAGTTTATATTCTACCCAATTGCCTCCTGCTCGCCTTACGATATAGGCACTTGTGAAGCCCGCAAACATCATAATAATGCTACCTATGCCTAGCCACATAGCAAACATTTTGGGGTGTACTCTTCTATGTTTTTTTGCTGTTTGGATATTTTTAAATGTTTAGATTTTTGAATATTTAGAAATTAGCGATCAGATGTTAGAGATTAGTTTTTTTGCTGTTAAATTTAAAAATTGATTAACAAACTAATAAACATTAGACTTGTTCGATAGCTTACTCCTGTATATCAAATAGTTAAGTATTTTAAAAAAAACAATTAACCATTAAAAATATTCAAATAATTTTCTTTATTTTTCTAAATCAGCGTTTAATACTAATTTACAATTCAAAAGGGTACACAAAAGTTATCCGTTTTTTTTTCGGATTCATGAATCTGCTT
>JAHDHV010000119.1:0-13098 GCA_020631155.1 Bacteroidota bacterium
GTACTTTTCAACCAAACAGTTTGTGCTTACTTTAACAGCTCGTGGATTCGTGATTAGTAGACCAGTGATTCGTTTTTGGACTTTTGTTTTTTTTAAAAATGAGTTCTGTAACGACTGCTTTAGCCATCATACTCCTTACAACTAATTAATAGTCACTGACTTTTATATAAAATAAAATCCAGAAGAAAAGTCCAATTTCTGATCTCTAATCGCTAATTTCTAAAAGCTAAATAGCCAAAAGGCTAAATATCTAAATAGCAACTGTTCAGGAAAGTGTTAGGAAGGAAATGAAACATACCTAATGAATTGAATGTCTTATGTCTCCTATCTTATGTCTAGATACTTATTATGGAAGAAATCAAATACATTGGAGAATGGCTCTGGGCATCTAACCTTGGCCATTTATTTACTATTGTTAGTCTGGTAGCTGCCCTATGTGCTACCATATCCTACTACTTTTCTGCTCAACAACAAACTAGCAATGTAGAAAGTAGCCGAGCATGGCGTAATTTGGCACGGGGAGCTTTTTGCATTAATTTTTTATCCATTCTCGGCATCTTCACACTCTTATTTTTCCTCATCTTTAAACATCGCTTCGAGTTTCAATACGTCTGGCAACATTCCTCGCTTGAACTACCTGTTTACTATATGATTTCCTGCTTTTGGGAAGGCCAAGAAGGCAGTTTCCTCCTCTGGGGCTTTTGGACAGCCGTATTGGGTCTGGTAGTTATGAAAACAGCAAATCGCTGGGAGCCAACCGTAATGACTTGGATGAGCATTATGCAGGTTTTTCTGGCAGCTATGCTTATCGGTATCTACTTTTTTGGCTACAAAATAGGCAGCAGCCCCTTTATGTTGTTACGTGATGTGCAGCCGGGAATGCCCCTTTTTATGCGCCCCAATTATGTTGAATTAATTCCTAATGGCAATGGCTTAAATCCTTTGTTACAAAACTATTGGATGGTCATTCATCCGCCGACTTTATTTTTGGGTTTTGCAGCCACTTTACTGCCTTTCTCCTATGTGCAATCTGCGCTTTGGAAAAAAGATTTCTCCCCTGAATGGGTTCGCCCAACATTAATTTGGAGTTTATTTGCTGCTGCCATCTTAGGCATAGGCATTTTAATGGGGGGTGCTTGGGCTTACGAAGCACTAAGTTTTGGCGGTTTCTGGGCTTGGGATCCCGTAGAAAATGCCTCTTTAGTGCCTTGGATCATTCTCATTGCAGGTTTACACACCCTTTTAGCCTATAAAAGTAGCGGTCACGCCCTTCGCATCACCGCCATTTTTCTGTCCCTATCCTTTTTACTAATCCTGTATTCCACCTTCTTAACCCGTAGCGGTATACTCGGCGACACCTCCGTTCACGCATTTACCGACTTAGGCATGTCTGGGCAATTACTGGTATTTATGTTGACTTTTGTATTATTATCAGTCGTTTTCCTCGCCTATAATTGGAAAGCAATGCCTGCCCCTGAAAAGGAAGAAAACGCTTATTCTCGCGAGTTCTGGATATTTGTTAGCGCGCTTTTACTGTTGATGTTGGGAAGTTTGATAACCATTGATACCTCTTGGCCAGTTATCAATAAAATTTTTGGCACCAATACCGTTATCACCGATGCGGTCAGCCATTATAATCGTTATGCCATTTGGTTTGGAATCGTTTTAGCTTTATTAAGTGCTGTTGTTCAATATTTTAGATATAAAAAAACCAGCCTTCAAACCTTTTTGCAAAAATTAGCCATTAGTACCATTATTGCATTACTCTTGACGGCTGTTATTGCTTGGCAATTGAAAATGTCGTGGTGGGTCTACAATCTATTTTTATTTACAGGTTTATATGTGGTGATTGCCAATTTAGGCTATTTGATAACAGTGTTAAAAGGAAAGGTAAAAGTTGCAGGCGGTTCTGTAGCACACATTGGTTTTGGCTTAATGTTGGTAGGCATTTTGATTTCTTCCGCCAAAAAAGAAGTCATTTCCCTAAACACACTTGGCATTGATTACGGCGAGGAGTTTGAAGAAAAAGACAAGCGAGAAAACATTTTACTCTACAAAAGCAAGCCCGTTCAAATGAACGATTATTGGGTAACCTATGTTGGCGACACCATTCAGGGACCTAACACCTTACATATAGTGCGCTACGAGAAAAAGAAAAAGGAAACCGACTCTCCTGCCGAAGTATTTACCCTCTACCCCAACTCGCAAGTCAACCCCAAGATGGGCTTAATTGCCAACCCCGATACGCGGCATTATTGGTATAAGGATGTATTTACCCATGTTTCCTCTATTTCGGATAATACCAAAAAAGCAGAGGAAGCAGTTAATAAAAAATTGGAAATTGAAATTGGCAAAACAAAAGCCTTCGACGACCAGCTATTAATTTTGGTAGAGCGAATCAACCCAAATCCGCTAGGCATTGGTTTTGTGCCAATGGAAGGTGATATTGCAGCAGGCGCAATTTTGCAAGTTGCTCATAAAAATGGCGAAAAATACACCGCCGAACCAATTTATTACATTCGCAACAGTCAAGAAAACTCACAAGAAGCCGTTGTAGACGAATTGGGCTTAACCCTTAAATTTGAGAAGATTTTGCCCGAAAAAAACAGCATTGTGCTAGATGTTATACAACGCAAAGTAGGCGCGGAATTTATCATTATGAAAGCCATTGTATTTCCTCACATCAATCTATTGTGGTTAGGTTGCATTGTTATGAGCATTGGTTTTATTATCAGCATGATGAATCGTTATCAAGAAATAAAAAGAAATAGAGGCAGAATAAAATCATGATTTTACGCTCTCAAAAAGATGGTATGTTTTATTTTCTTACTAAGAGGTTGTCTTGATTTAGTTTTTAGAGATCAGAAATTGGAAATGAGCAATTATTTCTCAAACTTCCTTTTATGCATAAATTATTGATTACAAAATATTTACAAAAACTATAACGTTTAAAACCATCCTTACAGAAACCGCCCAAAAAGAAAAGAGTGTGTCAAGGATTTAAGGAATAACCAAATGTTATCCAAATAAAGGGTGAACATTTACTTTCTCCTAAAATAAAATATTCTTTTTTTTTCTGGTGTTGAAGACCGACCTTGAAAGTTTTTGCGTTAAGAAAATTGGTAAGAACATCGTTAAGAAATATCCGCAGTGATACGGACTTTAAAAACCTAGCGAATTTAAATTAAAGTTTTAAACTTTGATTATCAAGTACTTATTTCTATTTAAACAAAGAGTATCACCTTAGGAGATTTTAGATGTTCTTACCAATTTTTAGCGAAAAAGTTTCACCGTCTTGATTTTTTTCTTTCTTTTTTTATCAAGTAAAAAAGAAAAAAACGTAGATATAATGACACTTTGTAAGATTAGGATCAATATTTATTATATGAAATCCCTCTTTTTTTGACACACTCAAAAGAAAACAGTCATCAGAAAAATTATTTGAACACGAATCTACGAAAGTAAGCACAAACTGTTTGTTTATCCTATTTGAGGCCTAACTTCTAATCTCTAAAATCTAATCTCAAACATTACGAATATTCGGCAAAGTAAACCAGAAAGTAGTCCCTTCATTTGGCGTAGAATCTACCCAAATTTTACCATCATGCCGTTCAACAATACGCTTACATATAGCCAAGCCCATGCCAATACCCCCACCTTCATCGGCAGATGCTAGGTGTTTAAAAATAGAAAAAATCTGCTTATGATATTCTTTTTCAATGCCAATACCGTTGTCTTTAACCGAAAATAGCCATTGATTTCCGTGCTGTTCACAAGCAATTTGCACCTTTGGCGGCCGCTCAGGAGAAGAAAACTTAATCGCATTTTGAATTAGATTTTGAAATAAACTTCTTATTTGTACTTCATCAGCCCTAAAAGATGGCATTTTATCCACATCATATTCAATAGTAGCCCCTTTAATAGAAATAGAATGATATAAATCTTCTTTTATTTTCTCTAAAATAGTAGCTGTATGCACCTTTTGATATGGATTTGTATGCTCATTAATTCGAGAATAATCCAATAAGCCCTCAATTAGCAAATACATTCTATGGGTAGCATTAATTATATGCTGGAAGTATACATTTGCATTAGCATCTAATTGGTGAATGTATTTATTTTGGAGAATTTGAGTAAAACTAATAATACTGCGAATCGGCTCTTTTAAATCATGCGCTGCAATATAAGCAAAACGCTCTAAGTCTTTGTTAGATTCAATATAACACTGTAATTCTTGGTTTTTTTCTGCCAATTCACGCACCTTAATCGCTAGTTCACGCTCTGCAACCTTCAAAGCGGCAATATCTTGAGTGATGGCCATAGCTGCGAAAATCTCTCCCTGTTTATTTTTGATCGGTAAAATGTGTATCAAAAAAACAAATTCGCCTTGTGGCATTTCTAATCGCGAAGCCTCTCCTAGCAAAGCTTTTTGAAAATAAGAAATTAATAACTGCCAATTATTGCCATTGGGTAAATCATCATGAATTGTCTTTTGCTTAATAATTTCTTTATCAATACCTTGCTGTACTAATAATGGGCCTTCTGCCATCAAAAAGCGCAATGCTTCATCAACAATAACCACCGAGCCATTGGGAATATTATCTGCTACTGCCTTATATAATTGTTGTAATTGCTCTAATTCGGCTTGCGTTTGCTTGATTTCGGTAATATCTTGTAAAATTTCTAATACCTGTTCAGGTTGCCCTTCAACATTTCTTTTAAAAATAGCATTTCTACTCTGAATCCATCGCCATTTTCCCTCTTTATTTTTAAGACGGTAAATGGTATTTCTTTTTTCACCATTTGGGGTTGTATACATAAAATTGATGCCAGCTTGTACTTGTGCTAAGTCATGCGGATGTACACTGTGTTCCGTAGCTAGAGTTTTCCACTCTTCAAAAGTATATCCTAAGTATTCATATAAATATCTATTACAAATTGTATATTCCTTACTTTGAATATCATAAATATTAAATATATCAGGTAAAGCATCTAAAAATTGATGAATAACTTGTCTACTTTCTACAAGCTGTCGCTCTGCTTTTTTGCGCTTGTCTATCTCTAATTTCAAACGCCTCTCCAATTCACGACATCGTTTTTCTAGGGAATACTGAGCAGTCAATTGTTTTTTCATAATTATTTTATGGCATCAGAGTACCTGTAAAATCTACAGGTTGCAAAATGTTTAGGTAAAGAAAATGTGCATTGTAAAGTAAAAGTAGAGTGATTTGATTTAGTAGTCAAGAATTTACCTTATTGTTATTTACGATAATTTATCAGAAGGGTTACACTTCTGATTATAAACTGACAGTAAAATGCAGCTTGCATAGATTGTTAGTCAAGCTTATTCATTGGAAAATCAACTATTTAATTGATGTTATGTAAAAAAAAAAATTACTGTTACACACTTTATTTCTAGGGCATTATAAACGACTAACCCTCTTAAATAAGCCTTAAAGCACAAAATACAGTTCTGTTCATCTAAATTTTGTTTTGTGACATTAATCATGCAATTTTACCGCCTATTATTGAATCTTTTGTTTAAACATAAAACCTAATTTATTCTAATTTTTAGAGAAAAAAAATTTATTTTAAAACTTTCAGAAAGTTTTGAAAGTTTGTGAAAAATAGCCTATCTTAGACGGTGTGAACTCATGATTGGCAAATGAAAGATTCATTAAGTAAAATATATCTAAATAATACTTCTCTAACAACTGGCATCCAATTTCTATGCTAAACATAGGTGAGTTTAGTATAATCTCTAACAACCAAAAAAACAATTTCAATATGAATAATAATCCAAACATCCACATCATTTTAAACAACCCTAACCTAGTCACACCATTTAAAAAAATAGGTGAAAAAGTATTGAATGGAGAACGCATCACTTTTGATGAAGGCGTTTTACTATATCAAAAAGCCGAATTGAGCTATTTAGGGGCTTTAGCCAACTATATTCGAGAGCAAAAACACAGCAATTACACCTATTTTAACCGAAATTTTCACATAGAACCCACCAATTTGTGCATTTACACTTGTAAATTCTGCTCCTACTCTCGCCTAATCAAACAGAAAGAGGACGGCTGGGTATATAGTGAAAAGGAGATGTTAGATATTGTTAAAAGCTATGATAATCAAGCGGTTAGCGAGGTACATTTGGTAGGGGGCGTATTGCCTCATATGGGTTTAGAGTTTTTTACCAGCCTTATCAGTAAAATCAAAGCCCATCGCCCTGAATTACATGTTAAAGCATTTACACCTGTAGAATATCATTATATGTGTAAACGTGCCAAAGTGAGCTATCATGAAGCCTTGAAACTGTTGAAAGAGAGTGGTTTGGATTCGATTCCGGGTGGGGGAGCAGAAATTTTTCACGATGAGGTACGCGACATTATTTGCAAAGATAAATGCAATGCTGAACAATGGCTCGAAATCCACGAAACGGCGCATAATTTGGGGATTCCCTCCAATTGCACCATGTTATATGGGCATATCGAAAACTACGAGCATCGTGTAGACCACATGGAACGTCTACGGCAGCTTCAAGACCGAACCAATGGCTTCAACTGTTTTATTCCATTGAAATTTCGCAACAAAAACAATGAAATGTCGCATATTCCAGAGTCCAATATATTGGAAGATTTGCGCACCTATGCCGTTGCGCGCATTTACTTAGACAATATTCCACACCTCAAAGCCTATTGGCCGATGATTGGACGAACTACAACGCAATTACTCCTTAATTTTGGGGTAAATGATGTAGATGGCACCATTGATGATACCACTAAAATCTATTCTATGGCTGGTTCAGAGGAGCAACGCCCCGCTATGAGTACCGCCGAATTGGTGAAACTGATTAAAAATGTAGGGCGACACCCCATTGAGCGCGATAGTGTCTACAACCAATTAACCGACTACAAGGAAGTAGAGCCGCCACAACCAAAAGCCTCTAATAATGGTTTTATAGAACTGCCTGTTATTGGCAAAAACTAGCACTTAGTATTTAATGATTAGAAATCAGATTTTTTTGTAAAAAACACTTATTAAGCAACACATAGTATTTGATAATATCACATTATTTTTTTCTTTAAATTCAAGACATTGATTTTACTAAATGCTCATTATCAAAAACGTTGATCCGTAGATTCGTGATTAGTTGTTTTTTTGATGGGGGGCTATCTTTTAGAGGAGTTATGTAACGAAGGCTTTAGCCGTCATAATACTATAAAAATCAAAAGCTTATATCCATTATGAAAATTAAAAAGTGATTTGTTTTAACTAATTTCTGATCGCTAATTTCTAACAGCTAAAGAGCCAAAAGGCTAAATATCTAAATAGCAAGAGTGTGTCAAGAATTTAGGGAATAACAAAATGTTATTCAAATGATCTGACCACATGTATGTGGTCAGATACTTTACCCCAAAATAAAATATCCTTTTTTTATTGGCTTTGAAGAGCGACCTTGAAAGTTTTTGCGTTAAGAAAATTGAAATGAAACTCGTTAAGAAATATCCGCAGTGATACGGATTTTAAGAACTTACTGAATTTTATTCAAGTTCTAAATTTTTGATTATCAGGTGTTTATCTTAATTAAAAAAGGAGTATCACCTTAGGAGATTTTAGAGTTTCATTCCAATTTTTAGCGAAAAAGTTTCACCGTCGTTGGGACGTAATGCATTACGTCCTTACTATTTTTGTCAAGAAAAAAAGGAAAAAACGTAGAGAAAAGGACACTTTTTAAGATTAAGAGCAATAGTTGTTATATGAAATCCCTCTTTTTCTGACACACTCTACCCTTCTAAATTCTGTTCTCTAATTTCGAAAAAACTAAAACAAAAATAATGAATTTTAATACAAAAAGTGCAGCAAAAGAAATTTACATTGTAAGACATGGGCAAACCAATTACAACTTAAAAAAAATTGTGCAAGGTAGAGGGGTTAACTCTAATCTAAATGAAACAGGACAACAACAAGCAAAACGTTTTTTTGACCATTATCAAGAAATGACTTTCGATGTTATTTATGCTTCTGCTTTACAACGCACCTATCAAACCATGCTGCCATTTACCGAAAAAGGCTATAAAATTCAGCAGTTTACACATTTAGACGAAATGGATTGGGGCGCGCATGAAGGCACTCAACCAAGTAAGACTGTACGAGCAGAATACAAGCAATTGGTAGCTGATTGGGAAAATGGTTTGCTAGAGAAAAAAACAGAAGGTGGCGAAAGTCCAGTGGAAGTGCAAAATCGCTTGAAGGAATTTTTAAACTATCTAAACCAGAAAAATTACCAAAGAGTGCTGTTATGTACACATGGGCGCACCTCTCGCATCTTAATGTGCACCCTATTAGGACATCCATTAAGCAAAATGAACTACTTTGAGCATCAAAACACAGCCTTATCTAAAGTGTACTGGGAAAACGGAAGTTACAAATTATCCTTTTTTAATAATGTAGAACACCTAAAATTACAAATATAAAACGCATTTACATTAACAAATTAAAAATCTATTTATTATAAAAAAATCCACCGTCATGTCTACCATCAAAGCATCAGCAGTTGCCTATTTAAACACCAAACCATTGTTATATGGCTTGCAAAAAACAGGTTTATTAGACCAAATAGACCTATCCTTAGACATCCCCTCTAATACTGCTAAAAAATTGTTAAACGGGGAAGTGCAATTAGGGTTAGTGCCTGTAGCGGTATTGCCCTTATTGCCAACAAATTATCGAATTGTCAGTAACTATTGCATTGGAACTGAGCGAATTGTAAAAACGGTTTGCTTATACAGTCAAGTGCCTTTGCGACAAATCAAACGCATTTACTTAGACCATCACTCGCGCACTTCTGTACAATTATTACAGTTATTATGCGAAAAATATTGGCAACTATCAGTTGATTTTTTACCTGCTTCGGAAGGCTACATACAACAGATAGAAGGCGACACAGCAGGACTTATCATAGGCGATAGAGCCATTCAATACAGCTCTCAATTTGCCTACGAATACGACTTGGGCATCGCTTGGAACGACTTCACCCAGCTACCTTTTGTTTTTGCTGCTTGGGTAAGCATCGCCCCTCTATCTGACGCATTTATCCAGCAACTCAATCAAGCATTTCAAACGGGAATTGCCCATGTTTTGCAAGTAGCCACCCAATATCAACCTCAATACAGCCCTCACTTTGACGTTTATCAATACCTCACCAAAAACATTCACTATCATCTAGATAAACCCAAAAAGAAGGCTTTAAGCTTATTTTTAAACTACTTGGAATCCAAAAAACAAGGCCGTTTGAGTGCATATAATTGCTAATTATCCCTATCTACTTAAAGGAAATAATATGCCTCCTCTAAAGCCGAGATAGTTTAGGCCGTCTATCAGTTGGAAGCGCGCCCCCAAGTCTAAAGTCATGCCTCTTTGTAAAGGAATTTCATAACCTGCACCTGCGCCTAAGCTAACTCTTGTTGCGCCGTCTCCACCTGTGTAGATGTGCAAACCTGCTTGTCCTAAAGCGTATATATTTTTTTGAAAATAAAACTTCAAACCTGCTTGTAAAGGAATTAAGCCCCCCTCAAATTTATTGAGATAAGGAATAAAACCTGTAGTAGCGGTAACTGTTAGTTGATTATTGAGGCTATATTCTACGCGTGCTGTTCCACCTAAACCAACACCACCACCATCGCCAATGAATAGGGCTAAATCTGCGCCTAATCCTGCTCTAAGTTTCGACCTATCTATCCCTCTTTTCGCTCGCTTTTTAGTAGGCGTTTTTTGGCTATAGGTTTGTGGTTTCTTTTTCACATTGCCTCTTATCTGCCCAAATACAGGCGAGCAAATAAAACACAGCAAACTGATTATCAGTAGATTTCTCATAGAAAATGTTTGTTTTTATATTAGACTTTTGGCTTTTTAGATGTTTAGACTTTTGGCTTTTTAACTTTTAGAAATTAGAAGCACCAAACTCATAAAAAATATTTTCATTATACATAAACTCATGAATAACATACCATTAAAACTAAAACTAAAACAGCAACTAAAGCCGTCGTTACAGAACTCATTTAAAAAGAAGTCAAAAAATCCAAAAATGAATCACTAATCTACTAATCACGAATCCATAAGCTGTTAAAATAGCTACAAACTGTTTATTTGAAACATACCATTCGTAATTTGTAATTTGTAATTTGTAATTTGTAATTTGTAATTCGTAATTTGTAATTCGTAATTAAAAATACCTTTCGTTTAGAAGGATTTAAGCTTTAATTCGTTGCGTTTAACTCCTATTTATCTTAATGATGTTTGGTTGCAGTTTAGTTAGTATGTTTCAAATACTGTGTTTTTCAACCAAACAATTTACAGTTCGTGGATTCGTGATTGGTAGATTCGTATTCAAATAATTTTTCTGATGACCGTTCTCTTTGTAGACAGTTTCTGTAAATACGGCTTTAACCATTATAGTTTTATTAATAATCAAAAACATACACATACAAAGTTTAAAAAATCAACTTCCGATTTCTGAACTATAATCGCTAATTTCTAAAAGCTAAATATCTAAAGGTCTAAATAGCCAAAGTGCGATTCAACCAAAATTCATACGCCTTTTCTGCCATTTGCTGATGGTCCCGATGCCAATTTTTCAGTGTACGATGATCAAAAAAACCGACCTCAAGGCTTTCATGAGAAATTTCAATATTCCTTCCTTTTCGCTCACAATAAAAAAGCAAATGATTACTGGTATGTGGCTGTTCAAACTGCTGTGGAAGTCGTGTAAAAATGCCTATCATCTGTTTAACCTCAACCACCAAATTTGTTTCCTCCAAAAATTCCCTTTCCAATGACTGTTGTGGGCTCTCCCCCACTTCTGCCCATCCACCAATGACTCCCCAAAGTCCATCATCACTCCGCCTTTCCAACAACAATTCTCCCTTTTCATTAAAAACTGCTCCATTCACCCCTAACTTTGGCGTAACATATCCCAAATCCTTTTGAAATCTCTCCAAAATTACATAGCTAGATAAACCACTATATGTTTCATAGCCTTTACAAGATAAATGTAATAATTTTTTGTATCGTTGTATATCATACTCATTTTTAGCATATTGCAGTCCCAATTGAGCAATGCAGCGTAGCTCATCTAAAAGGTCGAGTATGCCTTGTTTGTTTAATAACATTTAATACTTTTTTTACTGTCTAAATGCCTGCAATTTAGTGAATTTTAGTTCCTTTTTTTTGTAACATTTTCACTTGGCAATAGTATAACGAAAGTACAGAGAACTGTCAAAATGACGTTTTTAGACTATTTACCATTAAACTTATTATCACTCAAATAGTCCCTCTGATTTTTTTGTAAAAAAATTTCACTTTTTTTCAGGAAAAATACGCTGCCAAACACTCTTTTTAAATAGACGGGCAACCCTATACATAAGCTTGTCGTTCATAGAGTTGTGATTGATGTTAATAGATGAAAGCTTCAAAAGTAGGCTTTTAGATTATTAATGTATTGCTAGGCTAGTTTTTTTGGGCAATTTGCACACTATTTTGCTGATTATAGCCGTTCAATACTATACAAAACACTGAAATATATGAATGATAATTTTACACAGTACTTTAAAAAGACATTATTGGCACAATCTTTTCCATGATAATGTCATACTTTACACACAAGCAATTTAGAAAATTCCAGTACCATGACTTTTAATAAAATAGAAGTAAAAAAGGCGAAGGAAGATACCAAATTATTTTCCCTAAAAATAGCACTCTTATTAGCGGTTACTGTTATAACTGTTATCATTAACATCCTCTTTTTCAATATCAATTTTCATGAAAATCAAGATGTTGTACGCAAAAGTGCAGAGGATATAGAAGTAGTGAGCATGGCTCCTGAACGATAGACAGCCTAAACACATGCTTCAAAAAGCTTTTTTACAGATAGTTAAACACTACAGCAGATTATACATTACTAACAATACTAGACTACACACAATTAGGTCAAGCCAAACTACTGACTTTTAGCATTCTCAAATAGCACTAAGAATCTAAAAATCACTCCAGCATGTCCTACCTATACGATATTTTCTAGTACTTTTTCTCCACTATTCTAAATATTCTCGAATTTAGATAGCGTAAGATTCGTATATATTTACTCCAACAGTGTTTATCCTACTTTTTTTGGTATGTTTCATTTTCTTCCTAACACTTTCCTGCTCACATGCATGTGGTTCAGCTTGCTATTTAGCTTCTAGAAATTAGTAATATCAAAATTATAACAAATATTTTTTTACATGTAAATTCATGATTATTATTTAATTGTGGCTAATATAGCAACTAAAACCGTCGTTACAAAACTCATTTAAAAAGAAGTCAAAAAATCCAAAAACGAATCACTAATCTACTAATCACGAATCCACGAGCTGTTAAAATAGCTACAAACTGTTTGGTAGAAAAGTACTGTATTTGAAACATACCCTTTTTTCTACAATACCTTTTCCATAATCGGCAAAAAGCGATTGGGAATACTGCTTTGATGCTGTCCAACCGTCACAAAACCAAATCGCTGATAAAAAGTCTCTGCATGAGGATCAGAATACAAACGAAATTTAGTAACTACAGGTAAGGTAGTTCTAGCAAAAAAATCCTCCATCAACAGTTGACCGTAACCCTTCCCAATATAATCAGGATGAATAAAAATATTATCCAATAATACGACCGTTGTTTCTTCCAACAATTTATAGGAGTAATAGGCTGCTAGTGTTCCATCTACTAGCAAATTATAGGTAGGATATTGAGCAATGTATTCAGGTAGGATTGTTAGCTCCTCCTTCCACAAAGCAATTTGAACGGCACCATAGCCCCAATGATCTTTCGATAATTTAGTTAATTCACTAAGTGCACTAGCATCGCCTGGCACCGCTCTAATAATGGTAAGATTAGGTTTCATGTAAATGGATTTTTGGACTTTTGGACTTTTAGATTTACAGCTACCAGCAAAAAGCATAATTTTTTTTCCATCTTCCATAGCACTGTTCTACTAATCCACGAATCACTGTTCTACTAATCCACGAATCACTGTTCTACTAATCCACGAATCACTGTTCT
>JAHDHV010000119.1:13198-14276 GCA_020631155.1 Bacteroidota bacterium
ACTAATCCACGAATCACTAATCCACGAATCACTGTTCTACTAATCCACGAATCCCCCCTCACTCATCCTAACAATTCTCCTCAAATGCCTGCATTAAATTACGAGCAATTGCTTCCGCAGAATGTCCTTCAATTTGATGACGCTCTACAAAATGCACCAATTCCCCGTTTTTGAACAATGCCATCGAAGGCGAAGAAGGCGGATAAGGCAAAGTATACTTACGCACCTGATTGGTTGCGTCTCTATCAAAGCCAGCAAAAACGGTGGCCAATTTCGCAGGCTTTTTACTACTATGATGAACCGCTAATCTCGCTGCTGGACGAGCATTTCGCGCCGCACAACCACATACCGAATTAATGACTACAAACAAGGTATCTTCCGTATTTTGCACAAGCTCATCTACCTGCTCTACTGTTGTCAAATCTTCAAAACCTGCTTCTACTAGCTCGCCTTTCATCGGAGCTACTAATTCTGCTGGATACATATTTAAAGTTTTTTTGATTTAAAAAATTAGCCTGATAATGGTAGACTAGTTTTTTACTATTTGGGGCAATCCCCTCTGTTTCGCAAAAGTCGCTGACGCTCCTAATGCTCAATCATCGGGGTCGGGCTGCCCGTTGCAATTCGCCTTTGCCAAAACGCTGTTCGCTCTAAACCTCGCTGATAGCTCTCTTACGTTCCGCCCTCACTCGGTTAAGAGGTTGTCTTGATTTTGTTTTTGAAGCTGAAAATGATGGATTTTATTCCCAAATGTAGCGTTTTTTGAGGTACATAGTGGTGCTATGTGCCGATAAAAAGGCGAAATTTGGGAGCAAAAGACGCATTTTCTAAGCCAAAGGATGAAATCAAGACAACCTCTAAGGCTCTCTAGCGTTTGGCTGTGGCTCATTTCCACTCACATCCCTTTGCCAAGCCAACAGCTAAGTAATTTACCATTATCAAAAAAATAAGTACAAAGTTACAAACTTTAAGCCTATATTGAAACAGCAATTGCATAAATACGGTTCAACTAATAGCTTGTTTTGATTTGAGTGTGTCAAGAATTTAGGGAATGGCAAAATACTTTTTAAATAGACAT
>JAHDHV010000120.1:0-7578 GCA_020631155.1 Bacteroidota bacterium
GTGGATTCGTGGATTCGTGGATTCGTGGATTCGTGGATTCGTGGATTCGTGATTAGTAGAAAATCTAAAAAGCCAAATAGCTAAAAAGCCAAATAGCCAAATAGCCAAATAGCCAAATAGCCAAAAATCAACCTTATTCAAAGTCAGGATAAATTAAATACTGTTTGCGAATTTGTTTAAAATGGTCTAAATCTGCTTGCCAAGTTGCTCGAATTTGGGTTTCGGTCATGCCCGATTTAATTTGCTGTTGTAAACGGCTGTTGCCTGCTAATTTATTGAAAAAATTATTTTTATTAAAAAAGTTCGCCTTATCAGGGTAAGCTTGATACATTTGCAACAACCAGTCTAAATTAAGTTGGCGATTTTGACGCAAGTAGCTAATGGGCATATTCGACAAATCGTAACCATAACAAGTTTTGTTTTCGTGTTTAGGGTATTTTGCACCGGGCTTGCTAATAGGTCGAAACTGGAAGGGCATATTTCGCAATTGGGGATTGCCAATGATCTGAAATTGCTGATCGGTGCCTCGCCCTACGCTCATCACTGTACCTTCAAACAAGCAAAGGGAAGGGTATAAATGAATGGAACGACTATTGGGCAAATTCGGGGACGGCTTGATGGGCAAATCGTAAAAAGTGGTATGATCGTAGCCCTCGCACGGAATAATGCTTAGATGACAACGCACTCCATTTTTAAGCCAGCCCTCATTGTTAATCATATTGGCCAACTCCCCCACCGTCATGCCATGTACAATTGGGATTCGATGCATTCCTACAAACGACTGATAATCAGGCTCTAGTATAGGTCCATCTACATAGTGACCATTTGGATTTGGGCGGTCAAGTACCACAACTGAAATGCCATTTTCTGCACAGGCCTCCATCACATAATGCATGGTGGAAATATAGGTATAAAAGCGCGCACCCACATCCTGAATATCAAAAACTACGACCTCTAAACCGCGCAATTGCTCGGCAGTTGGTTTTTTATTTTTTCCATATAAAGAAATAATCGGCAAGCCTGTTTTAATATCTCTGGAGTTACTCACCTTTTCCCCTGCATCGGCTTTGCCTCTAAAACCATGTTCAGGAGCAAATACTTTTTGAACATTAATTTGTTGGCTCAACAATACATCGGCTAAATGTGCGTCTCCTACTGTAGAGGTCTGATTAACCACTAAACCGACCCTTTTATAGCGCAATATGGGCAAATATTGTTCAAGGCGAGCAGGCCCCATACGCAAAGCTGGTTTGCTAGGCAAAGGAACGGGGTTGTGATTATTGTAAGAATTATTTCTTGGTTCAGTTGGTGTTGTGGTAGACACAGGCTGTTGTGGTCTAGGTTGCGGAACAGTAGGCTGAGGTGCAGGTTGTGGAACAGGCTGTCTAGTAGGCGGTGTCGTAGTCGGCGTTGTCGCTACCTTACCGGGAACTTTATTGGTAGCTGGTGGGGGCGTTTGCGTTCCTGATGAGCGAATGATGACCTTGCGATAAGGGTTTTTGGTAGTCGTTGTGCCGTTATGGGATTGACTGACCGTTTTTTGAGAGCAGGCAAAAAAGACAATGCTGATGAGAAAACAAATCAGTGAGATATTGTTCATGGTTGCAAATAGTTTGATATATTTAAAATTATATAAGTGCCTAGACAAAATTAATGTTACAGTAGTAAAAGACTAAACTACTCATTTCTAATACTTTAGCACAAAATTGTGCACCATTAAATAGTGCTTGGCACTTAATTATCGAATATGGCTCAATTAAACCTTTTTTTGACTACAGGGTTGTTCTATTGTTTAGATAAAGGCAACTAATTTTTATTAGATGGCTAAAATACCATAGTTTGTTGCACTTCTTCTTAAAGTTTACTTATTTTTGATTTTTTTTAATTAAGGAGATGTAAGATGTAAGATGTAAGATGTAAGATGTAAGATGTAAGATGTGAGATGTGAGATGTAAGATGTGAGATGTAAGATGTAAGATGTAAGATGTAAGATGTAAGATGTAAGATGTAAGATGTAAGACATGAGATTTTGTAACCTTACAACTTTGCAACCTTTAAAACCTTACAACCTTTAAAACCTTACAACCTTTAAAACCTTTAAAACCTTTTAACCACTCAATACATTTGTGAATTTAGAATACTTCATTACCAAACGGATTGCTTTTAGCAATGGACATGCTTTTTCGGGTTTTATTGTGAAAATAGCGGTTGCAGCTATCGCTTTATCTATGACCGTAATGGTAGTGACAACGGCTACAGTCAACGGCTTTCAGAATGAAATTAGCAAAAAAATATTTGGCTTCTGGGGGCATATCAACATTACCCACATGCACCCGAATCGCTCGCTAGAGGACATTACTCCTATTTCCAAACAACAGCATTTTTACCCACATATAGATACCCTCGAAGAAGTCAGTCATATACAAGTATTTGCCAATAAAGCAGGCATCATTAAAACAGATACCGACATTGAAGGCGTGGTGATGAAAGGCATTGGCAGCGACTTCGACTGGCGTTTTTTCAAAGAGTATATCGTTGATGGCGAGCCTTTTACAGTAACAGATAGTACCAAATCAAATAATATTGTCATTTCACAAACCATTGCCAACCGCCTCCGCTTAAAGGTAGGGGAAAAGATGGTGATTTATTTTGTACAAGACCCGCCGAGAGTCCGAAAATTGAAGATAACAGGAATTTACAAAACAGGTTTAGAAGAATATGATGAAAAATATGCCCTTATTGATCTAAAACACATTCAAAAATTAAATAAATGGGAAAAAGAGCAAGTCGGCGGCTTTGAAATTTTCTTAAACCACATACACCAAAGAAGTGCTTGGCGCGATTTGCTATCAGGCATGACCTTCTACCTTTGGGACTACCTAGCAACCATCATTACCAATCTTTCCTATGAATGGAACTTGGTTTACGGCACCCCTGCCCTCAATCTAACCGCTCCCGACCGCTTGACACAACTCGCCAATCAAATTCACCTCAGCACACCGCATGAACTCAATACACGTACCATCAAAGAATTATACACCAATATTTTTGAATGGCTACAACTACAAGACATCAACCGCTTGGTCATACTGGTTTTGATGGCATTGGTTGGCATTATTAATATGATAACCGTTTTGCTGATTTTGATTTTGGAGCGCACCAATATGATTGGTATTTTAAAGGCATTAGGCGCGAATAACTGGACTGTTCGTAAAATATTTTTGTACAATGCCGCCTTTATTGTAGGGCTAGGCTTGTTGATTGGCAATGCCATTGGTTTGGGCTTGTGTTATTTGCAAAAGCACTTTGAATTTATACAATTGCCCGAAGAATCCTACTATATCAGCGTTGCCCCGATGGATATAAATCTATGGGTTTTGTTAGGCTTAAATATTGGCACGCTCCTCATTTGCTTGCTAATGTTGATTATTCCTTCCTACCTTGTCAGCCGTATTGATCCGATTAAGGCTATACGATTTAATTAAGAGGTTGTCTTGATTTTATCCTTTGGCTTAAAAAACAAAATCAAGAAAACTTCTTAAGCTTATTTAAATGTTTTTTTGAAAAATAGTTTTATTAAGCTATATTTGCTTCTCATATATTCATCTAAATATCTGATACAAACAATTCAAAAGGTATGTTTCAAATACCGAGTTTTTTTACCTAACAGTTTGTGCTTATTTTAACAGCTCGTAGATTCGTGATTAGTAGATCAGTGATTCGTATTTAGGCAAATTTATGGATAATAATTATTTTTAAGTGAGTTCTGTAACGACAGCTTTAGCTGTCATAGTTCTCCCAAATACTTAATGTTCATTAGCTCATGCATATTAAAATACTTAAAATTAATTACTGATTTTTATAAGCTAAATAGCCAAAAGGCTAAATATCTAAATAGCAAGCTGAACCACATACATGTGGGCAGGCAAAGTGTTAGGAAGAAAATGAAACATACTATTCAAAACAAAATCAAGACAGCTTTTAAATACAAATACGAAAGTTGATAGACTACATATGGCAAAAAAGAAAAACGAAAAAGCAAAATCAATAGAAGAAACCCTGTGGCAATCTTGCGATAAACTTAGAGGCTCTGTAGAACCCTCTGAATACAAACATGTCGTATTGGGATTAATTTTCCTAAAATTTGCCAGCGATAAATTTGAAGAAAGACGAAAAGAACTGATTGCAGAAGGCAAAGAGAAATACACAGAAATGAGAGATTTCTACAATATGAAAAATGTCTTTTTTCTTCAAGAAACTTCTCGTTGGTCGCACATCATCAAAAATGCCAAACAGGATGATATTGCACTAAAAATTGATACAGCACTGCATACCATTGAAAAAAACAATCCTGCGCTGCGTGGCGCATTGCCTGACAATTACTTTTCCAGATTAGGCTTGGACAAATCTAAACTCTCCTCCCTGCTTGATAAAATTAACGAAATCAATACCCTTGCCGATGCAGGGCAGGATATTGTAGGAAAGGTCTATGAGTATTTTCTCAGCAAGTTTGCCCTTAAAGAAGGAAAAGGGAAAGGCGAATTTTATACCCCTAAATCCATTGTTAATTTAATTGCTGAATTGATAGAACCCTATGGAGGCATTATTTATGACCCCTGTTGTGGTTCAGGTGGTATGTTTGTGCAGTCCATTAAATTTATTGAGGCGCATAATGGCAACAAAAAAGAAATTTCCATTTATGGGCAGGAGTATACCAATACCACTTACAAACTGGCAAAAATGAACCTCGCTATTCGGGGCATTGCCGCTAATTTGGGCGAAAAGGCTGCCGATACCTTTGTCAATGACCAACATAAAGACCTGAAAGCGGATTACATTATGGCGAATCCACCTTTTAACCAAAAAGCTTGGCGAGCCGATAAAGAACTGCTTGATGACCCTCGATGGCGCGGCTATGAAGTGCCAAGTACTAGCAATGCCAATTATGCTTGGATTCTCAATATGGTGTCCAAACTTTCGGAAAATGGCATTGCTGGGTTTATTCTTGCCAATGGTGCCTTATCTGGTGGTGGTATAGAATATCAAATTCGCAAAAAACTCATTGAAAATGGTCTGGTGGAAGCCATTGTTATTTTACCACAAAATATGTTTTATACCACCAATATCAGCGTGACACTTTGGATATTGAATAAAAATAAAAAAGAAAGAACAGTTCAACGAAACGATAAAACGGTGAACTATCGAAATCGAGAAAAAGAAATTCTATTTTTGGATTTGAGGACTTGGGGAATTCCATATGAAAAAAGGTATATTCAATTTTCTAAAGCAGAGATAAAAAAAGTTGCCAATACTTTCCATACTTGGCAATCAAGCACTTTTGAAAAAGAATATAAAAATATTCCTGAATATTGTTATTCGGCTAAAATAGAAGAAATTGAAAAAAAGGATTATTCGCTAGTACCATCCAAATACATTGAATTTGTCAATAGAGATGAAAATATTAATTTTGATGAAAAAATGGCAAGTTTACAAAAGGAGTTTGCAGAATTATTAAAAGCAGAGGAACAATCAAAAAAGGATTTATTAAATATTTTTAAAGAATTGGGCTATGCCATTGAATTATAGAAAAATAGGAGACTTGATTCAACTCGTTGATGAGCGAAATAAAGAATTGAAAGTAAATAAACTTTTAGGGCTTTCTATTTCCAAACAATTCATTCCTTCGGTAGCAAATACTGTTGGAACAAATATGCGGAACTATAAAATAATCCGAAAAAATCAGTTTGCTTGCTCTATTATGCAGGTGAGACGGGATAAAAAAATGCCTGTTGCCTTGTTGAAGGATTTTGATGAAGCAATTATTTCACAAGCCTATCCTGTTTTTGAAGTAAAAGATGAAGAAGAAATTTTACCAGAATACTTGATGATGTGGATGAGCCGTTCAGAATTTGATCGACATGCCTGTTTTCTGGCAGTTGGTGGAGTACGTGGTAGTTTGGAATGGAAAGACTTTTGCAATATGGAACTCCCTATCCCTTCCATCGAAAAACAACGAGAAATTGTCCAAGAATACAATACCATTGTCAATCGCATCAAACTCAATGAGCAACTCAATAAAAAACTAGAAGAAACTGCACAAGCTTTGTATAAACATTGGTTTGTGGATTTTGAATTTCCCAATAAAAACGGACAACCTTATAAATCTTCTGCTGGGAAAATGGTGTGGAATGAAGAATTGGGTAAAGAAATTCCAGATGGGTGGTCTCAAGTTTACTTACATGACATAGTAGAATACAATACAGATAGAATTAAAATAAAAGAACTTCATAAGGGCAATTATGTCTCTACCGAAAATATGATTGCTAATCGCGGTGGTATTAAAATCGCAAGTTCCCTTCCTAGAGCTATTTCTGTTTCAAAATTCAATATTAATCAAATTCTAATTTCTAATATTAGACCATATTTCAAAAAAATCTGGCTATCCAATTTCTTGGGTGGATGTTCAAATGACATACTTTGTTTTAAACCAAAAAAGAACTACCCGCCTTTATTTGTTTATTATCTTCTGGAACAAGATATTTTCTTTGATTATATCATGCAAAGTGCTAAGGGAACAAAAATGCCTAGAGGAGACAAAAAATGGATAATGAAATACCATTTTGCACTACCTCCAAAAGCAGTTTTAAAACACTTTGAAAGTATTATTCACACTATAAACGAGAGAATGACACTTTGTAAAAAATCTCTTATACCACTTAACCTATTAGGTGAATTAATTCTCTCTAAAATGTCAAAACCCCAAACCCAAAAACAAGTTCTTACAATATAAAATCTCCCAAAATTAAAAATTAAAATTATAGCAATCATGAGTTACAACCCCCACATTCACCATCGGCGTAGCATCCGATTAAAAGGATACGATTATAGCCAATCAGGATTATATTTTTTAACCCTCTGCTGTCAAAACAAGCAGCATTTATTTGGGCATATCCATAAGGACATCATGTGCCTCAATCCCCTCGGCGCAATCGCCCATCAAACATGGATGGAGACACCCACCATTCGCCCCAATGTCGAATTGCTGGCTTTCATCGTGATGCCGAATCATATTCATGGCATTATCGCCATCAAAAAAAGGAAGGAGAATAATAATCAGGCAGCGATGGGAAAATTTAAAAGCCCAAGCCAAACAATCGGCGCAATTATCAGAGGCTATAAGGGCAGCAGCACCAAAAGGATCAAGCAATATATCCGAGATAGCTATAAGGGCGAAAATAGATTTATAAATATAGGCGAATCTCCAAGTACGGGCGAATTGCAATTCGCCCCAACAGCGAAATCGAAATTCGCCCCAACAGCGAAATCGAAATTCGCCCCAACAGCGAAATCGAAATTCGCCCCAACAGCGATTATAGATTTAAGCAAATCCATCTGGCAACGGGATTATTACGATCATATCATTCGGGACGAAAGGGCATATAATAATATTTCAAATTATATTATTACGAATCCCGAACGCTGGCATAAGGATAAATTTCATAAAAAATAGGCGAAGCGAAATCTATAAATATAGGCGAATCTCCAAGTACGGGCGAATTGCAATTCGCCCCAACAGCG
>JAHDHV010000120.1:7678-14258 GCA_020631155.1 Bacteroidota bacterium
CCCCAACAGCGAAATCGAAATTCGCCCCAACAGCGAAATCGAAATTCGCCCCAACGGATATAATAGGCGAATTTCGATTTCGACCTAAATTACATAAAAAATGAGCAAATTCACTGAAGCAAAACTCGAACAGGCATTTATAGAACTAATAGAAAATGAGGGCTATCCGCATCATTTGGGGAGTAGCATTTCCCGAAAGCAGGAGCAAGTGATTATTGAAGCCGACCTTAAAGCCTTTTTACAAAAGCAATACCAACAGGAAGGCATCACTGATTCGGAAATTCAAAGCATCATCAAACACCTCACAGCCCTTCCTGCGTCTGATCTCTATGAAAGTAATAAAACCATTATGCGCTTATTGTCGAATGGTTTTATCTTCAAAAGAGAAGACCGCAGCCAAAAGGATATTTACATCCAACTCATTGATTATAGTGGTTTAGTTCAACAAAAACAAGGAAAACATTTAGACCAACTTGTAACAGATAAACTATTTTCTTATGGCAGTAAAGACAATAATATTTATAAGTTTGTTAATCAAATGAAAATCGCTGGTGTAGAAAAAAACAGGATTCCCGATGGTATCCTATACATTAATGGGCTTCCCCTTGTCGTCCTCGAATTTAAATCAGCCATACAGGAAAATGCGACCATACATGATGCCTATGTTCAAATAACAACTCGCTACCAAAGAGACATTCCAGAACTGTTTAAGTACAATGCTTTTTGCATTATCAGTGATGGTGTTAACAATAAAGCAGGTTCGTTTTTTGCCAATTACGAGTTTTTCTACGCTTGGCGAAGGATCGCAGGATTAGCCAAAGATGTTGATGGATTTGATAGCATGTTTACCTTGATACAAGGCATGTTGCATCCCAATCGCTTGAGAGACATTATCAGAAATTTTATTTATTTGCCAGATAGTTCTAAAAAAGAGGTAAAAATTGTTTGTCGTTATCCTCAATATTATGCTGCTAAAGCCTTGTATGAAAGCATCAAAAAAGCTCAGAAACCAAAGGGCAATGGCAAAGGCGGCACTTACTTTGGTGCAACGGGCTGTGGTAAGAGTTTTACGATGTTGTTCCTTACTCGTTTATTGATGAAAAGTTTGCATTTTCAAAGCCCAACTATTGTATTAATCACAGACCGAACGGATTTGGACGATCAATTGGCAGCACAATTTACCAATGCCAAAACATATATTGGTGATAATATGGTAGTGAGTGTAGAAAGTCGGGCGCACTTACAAGAGCTATTACAGGGCAGAGAAAGTGGTGGTGTATTTTTAACAACCATACAAAAATTTACAGAAGGGCTTCAAGTACTTACTCTGCGAAGCAATGTTATTTGCATTTCTGATGAAGCACATAGAAGTCAGCTTAACAAAGACCAGAAAGTTCGGGTAACCAAAGATGGGGTGAAAAAAACCTTTGGGTTTGCCAAGTATTTGCATGATTCTTTGCCAAATGCCACTTATGTAGGCTTTACAGGTACGCCAATTGATGCTACGATGGATGTATTTGGCAAAGTGGTAGACGCTTATACGATGACAGAATCCGTTAGAGATGAAATCACTGTTAGGATAGTCTATGAAGGTAGGGCAGCAAAAATTGCTTTGCAAAATAGTGAGCTAAAAAAAATTGAACAATACTATGAAGAAGCCGCCGAAGCAGGGGCGAATGAGTACCAGATAGAGGCAAGCAAGAAAGCAACAGCAACTATGCACTCTATTATTGGCGATCCTGATCGCTTAAAAGAGGTGGCAGCAGATTTTGTGAAGCATTATGAAAATCGGATTCATGAAGGAGCAAGTATCAAAGGCAAGGCGATGTTTGTTTGCTATAAACGGGACATTGCTTATGCATTTTATAAAAATATAATTGCCCTAAAACCAGCATGGGCAGAGGTGCAAGTAGCCGAAACAGGAGCAGTATTGACGGACAAAGAAAAACGGGAAATCAAACCGATGGAACGAGTTAAAATGATTATGACAAGAGGCAAGGATGACCCGAAAGAAATGTATGATTTGTTGGGTACAAAAGAGTACCGAAAAGAGCTTGACCGTCAATTTAAAAATGAAAAATCAAACTTTAAAATTGCCATCGTTGTAGACATGTGGCTAACGGGTTTTGATGTTCCTTTCCTAGATACCATCTATATTGATAAACCCATTCGTCAGCACAATTTGATTCAAACCATCTCCAGAGTCAACCGAAAATTTAAGGGTAAAAATAAGGGTTTGGTTGTTGATTACATTGGCATCAAAAAGCAAATGAATCTGGCTTTGGCCAAATATAGCAAAGGGGGAAAAGGTAATTTTGAAGATATAGCAAAATCTCTGGTCGTTTTTCGGGATCACTTAGATTTATTAGCCAAAATTTTCCATCGTTTTGATGATTCTAAATACTTTTCAGGCACCGCATTAGAGCAACTAAACACCCTCAATCGAGCAACAGAATATGTACAAGCTACCGAAGAACTAGAAACTCGATTTATGGGATTGGTGAAGCGGCTAAAAGCTGCTTATGATATTTGTGCGGGCAGCGAACAAGTGACACAAAAAGAAAGGGATTATACGCATTTTTATTTAGCTGTGCGTTCCATTATTTTCAAATTAACCAAAGGAAATGCACCCGATACTGCACAAATGAACGCCAAAGTAAGGGACATGATAAAAGGTGCTTTGAAAAGTGAGGGAATAGAAGAAATTTTCAAAATGGGGGAAGAAAACGAAGTGGAACAGGATATTTTTGATGAAGCTTATTTAGATAAAATTAATAAAATTAAACTGCCTAATACCAAAATAAAACTACTTCAACAATTATTGGCTAGAGCTGTTGGCGAAATTAGAAAGGTTAATAAGGTGCGCGGCGTTGATTTTACAAAAAAAATGCAGTCGTTGGTTGAAAGATATAATGAACGAGAGGAGAATGATGTTTTGAGAAGCGAAGTCTATGAAGAAATCGCAGAGCAGTTGACCAATTTAATTTGGGAGGTGCATAAAGAATTTTCAGCAGGTGATGATTTGGGAATTGATTTTGAAGAAAAAGCATTTTACGATATTTTAAAAGCACTGTGCATCAAATATGATTTCACCTACCCACATGATAAGCTAATAAATCTGGCAAAAGCCGTTAAAAACTTAGTAGATGGGCAGGCAAAATTTCCAGATTGGAATAAAAGAGATGATATAAAATCAGCCCTAAAAGTCGGATTAATATTATTGTTAGATGAACATGATTATCCACCAGTTGAAAGAGATGAAGTGTATGTAGAAATATTTGAACAAGCAAAGAATTTTAAAAAAAATAGGGGGAGCTAGAGCGAATTGTAATTCGCCCCAATTAGAATTTAAAATTATAACTCACCGATGGAATAATCGGAAAAAGCGAGGTTTGCTTGGCAACAAAACGAGTTGCATCTGTTTCTTCATCTTGTTCTTGATCGTAGTAGATGAAAAATGGATTTCGGCGGCTGTAGACGTTGTAAATGCTGATGGCTAGTTCGGATTCAAAGTTTTTGCGCCGCTTAAATTTCTTGATAAAACCAATATCTAAACGGTGATAAGCTGGCATCCGAAAGCTGTTGACTTCACCATAAATCGGGATTACGGCGGGGTCTTGTAGGCTTACTCCGTAGGTGAAAATGCGCCCTACAGCAAGGTCTAAGGCAATGCCTGAACGATAGGTAAAATTGCCACTGAATGACCAGTTTTTGGGCAGTTCGTATTGTAAAACAAGGTTTAATACATGTCGTCTATCGTAAGTAAAGGGGAAAGGTTCACCGCCGTTGAGGTCATCGAATTTACGGCGCGACCATGCTAAGGTATAAGCCACCCAGCCTGTTAATTTTCCTTTGTTTTTTTGAACTTGCAACTCAGCACCATAGCCCCTGCCCTGCCCTACGGCTAATCGCTCGTGGTAGTTTTCATCAATAAATAAAAAATCTGCCCCATTCTGATATTCTAATTGATTATACATCCATTTGTAGTAAAATTCATTGGTAATGCTGACTGCATCGTTTAAAAAGAGGCGAGTCCAACCCAATGATACTTGATCAGATAATTGTGGTTTTACATTGCCATTGGAAGGGAACCAAGGGTCGAGAAAACTTAAATAACTATATTTGACTTGGTGTAAATATTGCGCCATTCGTGCGTAACTACCTTTTAGGGCAGTGCGCTCATTGAGTTGATAGTTGAAGGCTGCGCGCGGCTCAAATTGATGGAAAAATTTGTCGTCACGAGTTAAGAATCCAGAAAAACGCAAACCGAATTTAAGGGCTAATTTGCTATTGATTTTCCAATCATCTAATAGATAAGCAGATATTTCCTCGCCTAAAAAATCCTGTACTTCGCTAATCGCATCGCTTTGTAAGTCATCATCATCGGCAATGGTGCCTGCCGAAAACTCAATCGGTCGGATAATGTTATGGGTCAGTTGCGCGCCGAATTTGATGTGATGTCGGGTGTTTAAAAAGTAGTCAAAATCTTGTTTTAGGCTGTAGGTATAGGTTTCGGAACTGCTTTTAAATTGGAAAAAATCGTCAAAAATAAAGTTGTCTCTATAGTTAAAACGACTGGCAACCAATGAGGTATTGGAAAATAATCGCGGATTAAAAACGTGATTCCAGCGCACAGTCCCCGTTAAATTTCCCCATTGCAGGCGGTAAGAACTGTTGGCAATGGTTTCTGCATCATTTCCAAATTCAATATTCATTTTATCTCTACCAAAATAGCCACTCACGTAAATACGGTCTTTATCGCCTAAAATAAAGTTGACTTTGGCATTTAAATCGTAAAAATAATAGTTCGGAATTTGCTGATCGGCAGATAGCGATCTATTGGCAATTGGGGTAAATAAATCAAAATAGGTACGGCGACCACTTAATACAAAAGAAGATTTATCTTTTACAATCGGTCCTTCTAAGGTCAAGCGCGAGGAAATCAAACCGATGCCGCCTTGCACCGAAAAATCTTTCATATTTCCATCTCTCATTTGTACATCCAAAACAGAGGATAGCCGTCCACCGTATTTAGCAGGAAAATCGCTTTTATATATTTCTAAATTTTTAACTATATCGGCATTAAAGGTGCTAAAAAAGCCAAAAAAGTGTTCGGGATTATAAACGGTTGCCTCGTCTAATAAAATCAGGTTTTGGTCATAGCCACCACCGCGCACATAAAAACCGCTGGTTCCCTCCGCCCCTGTTTGAACGCCTGCCATCATCTGCACGACTTTTAATATATCGGCTTCGCCAAATACTACGGGAATCGTTTTGATTTGTTTTGAAGTCACCTTTTGCACGCCCATCTGCGTTTCTTCAATTAATAGGCGGTTTGCATCTTCTGTTACGACTATTTCTTTTAATAATTCGGCATTGCTTTTCAGTTCAATAGATAAAGGAACATCAGTGGTAGGCAGCACTCGTTTTACGATGCCGATATATCCCAAGTAGTTGATTTTCAGGGTTAAAGAATCCTCACTCATGGGTACTTTGATGGCATAATAACCATAGCCATTCGTTGTTGCGCCTGTTTGTAATTCTTGAATATAGATGGTTGCCCCTAATAAGGTTTCCAAATTATCGGCATCCTTGATGTAGCCGCTGATGGTAATAAAATCTTTGTTTTCAGCTGCTTCTTGCGCCCATAATGGCAGTATTAAAAGGTTTAGCAGACTGAAAATCAGTGTAATTCTTAAAATTTTAAGCATATTTGTGGTATGTGGTTGTTTTTGATTATGAGACGGGAGACATTAGACACTAGACGGGAGACATTAGATATGAGACAAGAGACTTTGGATTTTTTTGGAGTTTGGAAGGTTGCAAAGTTACAAGGTTTTAAAGTTTTTATTTTTTTTAATGAATTTTAAAGCCAATGCTTTTTGCTTTATCAATCAAAGTCACACAAAATACATAAAAAATATTATTATTTCTTTCTAATGAAATAAAAGGCGAAAAGTCAATTTAGCTCCAAACTCTAAGACTTTTGGACTTTTAGCCACTTAGATTTTCCAAACTCCAATAACTTTTTAACCTTAAAACTTTCTAAACTCCACTAACTTTGCAACCTTCCAAACTCTAAAAACCTTACAAACCCAAAAATAATCTCTATGTATCTTGCTAAAATACCTCGTTTTGTTCAACAGTTATTTCCGTCCTTTGTTTGGCGAATGTCTACACAGCAAAAGGTTGTTTACCTCACTTTTGATGATGGCCCTAAGCCGTATATCACCGATTGGGTGTTGCAACAATTGGCACAATACAATGCGGCAGCGACTTTTTTTTGCATCGGCCGACATGTGCAGGATAACCCTGAAACTTATGAAAAACTGCAAAAAGCAGGGCATATTGTTGGCAATCACACCTTTAATCATTTAGATGGCTGGCAAACGCCAACTGATCGCTATTTATGGAACGTAAAAAAGTGCCAAGAGGTCATACCTGATGCCACTTTATTTCGCCCTCCTTATGGAAAAATTACGCTTCGACAGGCGGATTGTGTTCGCGAAATGGGTTTGAAGATTGTGATGTTTGATGTGGTTTGTGGCGATTTTGACCTAAAATTATCGCCAGAGAAGGC
>JAHDHV010000121.1 GCA_020631155.1 Bacteroidota bacterium
GAACAAAAATCACTCAACATCAACCCGTCATTTTAACGTTGACTAACTACTTAGAGCTTGTCTTGATTTTGTTTTTTTAGTCAAAAGATGAAATTAAGACAGACACTTAGCTTAAAAATTGTTTGTAGAGCGTGTAAAGATAAGGAATTTAAGTTGGATTATAGATTTTTATAGTTATGGATGCCCATATTTTGATGACACTTTTACAGAAACATACAAGAAAATGGGCTTCTGTACTACTTAAAGATTCAAAATTATATATTTTTTTTAAAAAATATTTTAAAGTGTGTTATAGTATAAAGTGTAAATTTCCTTAAAAGAAGGAGACGTTCTTTGAAAGAAAAAAAGTCATTTTATTGTCAAAATGTTGTATTGCGAATATTAGCTTTGTAAGTGGTTGATTATTAGTATTTTACGTTTTGTTTTGTGTTTGATTTCTTTTTTTTAAAATGTTATTTTTTTTTTTGAGTAAAAAATACTTAAATCATTGATTATGTTTTTTTTATGATCTTTTTGTGTATTATTTTTGATTGTGTGCATTATTTTTAATTTTGTAAAATATTTTTTTTAAGTGGTTAATGTATTGTTTTAAATGTAACTTGTTTTTCCTTTTTGAATTTATATTTTGAATGAACATTAGTGAGGATTAAAAAGTAATTTATATACTTGTAGTAGTATCTAATGTCTTGAAAATCACTTGTTTGTACTTTTTTTTTTACAAAAAAGACAATTTTGACAGTCTTTTTTCCATCAAAAAGCTTTTGAGTGCATTATTTCCTATTTTGGCAAAGATTTTTTGGAAATTTCAATTACAATTTTATCTTTGTGTATTATTATGATGCAAACTCCACAAAGCCAGATTATATTATTATAAAAATATTTGCATATGATAAGTCTATAACAAGCTAAATTAATTAAACAACTACTTGCTACAATTACTTACCTACCCTAATAAAGTAAACTGTAGCTTCCAAAGTAATATAACAATATCTTTCATCAAAGTATTGAAAGTAGAATAAGTTTCATTTTGTACTTATCTTCATATATACTAATGGGCATTGATGAAAAATGAAACAGTGTGTTGTTGAACTTACAATAAAGCATTTCCAAATAGCTCCTAATTAGATAGTAAAAAATCCAATGTTGAATTTTAATGGGAGAGGTCTGTTTTGACTAGACTCTTAAATTATAAATAGTTGTACTTTTTGTATGCTATTTCTCTGAAATACCATTTACTTTTTAGAAAAAAACCATTGTAATATATAGAAATAAAAAAACTTGCTTCAAATACACACTCAACTCCAATTGTATTAATACTATTAGTTTATGATTAATTTTTATTTTAAACCTAACTAAAACCAATTTGGTATGAAACAAGTAAAGACAAATTTATTGACTTCCATAACCTTAGTGCTACTAATGCTTATATCAGGAAGTGCTTTTGCTCAGGGGAGTAAAACATTGAATAAGGATGCAAAAACGCTCAAGAGAGTAGCTAAAAAAGTTGCAGTAAGCAACTCTATACAAGTTAAAAAGCAAACGAAAAAGCCTATACTAAACCGCAGTATGTTAAAGAAAAAAACATCTGTTGTTAAAAGTGAGAGGCGAGAAAAAAGAAATGCAAATGGTTTCAAATCTAAGGTGATGAATAGTAATTTACCTGATGATATGAAAAAAGCTGTTATATACTTCAAAGAAAATAAAACTGCACTTGAAAGTAATGGTACTAGAGGTAGATTTTCTACTAAAAGACAAAAGGAAATTAGCCAAGCTTTAGAGCAGTTTAGTAAATAAACTAATACTTTTTATAGTAAAAAAATAAATACATAAAATATATAATAGGATATGAACAAATTTAATACGACTATAGTAATTTTAATATGTTTTATTCTTGTCGTGCCTGTACAAGACATAAATGCACAGTGTCCTCCCACAACAGCAGGCCCAGGAAATTCAACTGTTTCTAATACAGTTACAGTTGCTACATCTGTTGGAAGCAATTCATTCAATACTTTTAATGATTCAGAGACCGACTTTGGTACTTCAGGCTGGACTGCACCCGCAGTTAATGGAACCTGTGGTGATTCAGATCCAGCAGGTACTAATCCAGTAGTTTTAGTAGCTGATTGTAATAGTGATGTTTCTCAAACTATTTGTTATGAATTCCCAGTAAGTTCATTTGACCCAGCAGAGACAGGAGCTACAGCAGATTTCATAGGTTTTGATTTTTCTTATTTAAATACTACAGTAAATGCTGCTGATGGTAGTGAAGTTGATTTAGTCGGGATTCTAGATTCTGAAGCATATCAAACTGTAGGGGGAGTATGTACTCAATTAGTACCAGCTCAATTAAATCCTTACGGTCATCCAGAATTCGATGACCCAACAGGTACACCAGGTACAGATGCAGGAGCATTTGATCCTAATTCTTCTATTTGGTTTTGTGTAGAAGTAGGATTTACTATGGGATCAACTGCTGGTTGTGGCGATCCTACTGAAAATGGTGGTGCTGGTTCGGGAGTAACTACTTTTACCTGCGGTAATGCAGTTACTTATGGCAATGGTGATACCAATGTTGCAGCTGCAACTTGTGGTAGTAGCTTTACTTACTGTTATGATGATGGATTAACTGACAATGTAATATGGGAAGTTTGCCCAACTAGCCCAACAGAAGGAGTAGCTTTAACCATTGATGCTGGTTCTTTTGAGACTAGTTTTGACATATTAGAAATATATACTGGAGCTTCGGGTTCAGGTACAGGCGGCACTCAACTATTTGGAGATTGGGGAGACCTTACAGGTGAGACAGTACAGTCTTTTGAGGGGGAATGTCTTACATTAGTTATTTCTTCTGATGGTACATCAGGTAGTTGTGTTGGTGGTAGCGAAACTGCATTAGCTGTTTCTACAACTTGTCTTACTCCCTGCGATGAAACTTGTGCGGCAGTAACTACCGAGGGATGTAATGTTTGGGTAACACCAGATGACACCTTTGCTGGTAGTTATGATGAAATAGAGGCTAATGGAGGAGTGAGTTGTTTCCCATCCTTAAATGTATCAACAACCACCCAATCACATACCTCCTGTTATGAATATGTAGCAACAACTCCTTCTTTTGTTGTACTACCAGGAACATCAACAATTGAATACCAAGATACTGATGGTAATGAATGTGATCAGAACATTACTAATATTACTGTATATTCAGATGGTACTGGATGTACAACTCCTGTAGATATTACAGCCACCAATGAGTTTACGGGTGCTACTATAGGGAATACTTATGTGGTTTGTGTTACTGGTGAAGCAGGAAATGGAGCAGCAGAGGGGGTTTGTGCCTTTGAGTGTATTGCCACTTCAATTACTCCTTTGGCACCTGTATGTGATCAATTTAATGCAGAGCTACTATACGCAAGAGATTGTAATACTGTTGTATTTGCTATTGGTTTTGATACTGATGCAGCTGGTGTGCCAACAAATGGGGCAACATCTGATCCTGCTGATTACACATGGACGATGAATAGTAGTATAGCTGGTACCCAAACAGATAATATTGGCTTCTTTGATACAGATGCAGATGGAGATGGTGACTTTTTAGGAAATATTATGACATTTACTGCTGACCAATTAGAACAAGGTTGTAATCCTGTTCCTTGGACAACCTCTGTAACAGTACTCTGTCCTGATGGGACTACTACAGCTACTTTAGATGCAGGTTTGGGCGTACAAACACTTAGTAGCTTTGATGTAATCGCTGATTTTGGAGAGACAACAGTATTGTATCCTGATGTAGCAAACTTTACTCTTGTAGAGACACCAGGAGGTTGTGGTACTGCTCCAATGGTAACCATCACAGCACCAAATGGCGATGTTTGTTATACTGAAACAGGAACAGCTCCAACAGAGCCTGCTTGTGGTAGCGGAGCAACCAATTCAAGCCCACTATCTTACGACCAAACATTTGGTGATTCTTCTGCTGATGCCTTAATTTCTGGGGATTGTTCAAGACAATTTATGAATACTATTGCAGCCGACTGTGTTGCTCTTCCTTGCGCTTGTGATGCCGAAGCTGGTACCATCTGTCCAGAGGCACCTTAATTTCATATATTATTTTATTTGAGTAGTGATGAAAAAAATTAATTGTTGAACTTAAAAAAAATACTTATATGAAATATAAAGAGAAAAAAATATTTAAATATATATGGGTCTTTGTGTTGCTGGGTTTGCTATGCGGCACTGAGACCCGGGCAGGCACTGCGGCAGCTCTAGCCAATAGTGTGCTAAATACCTGTGATTGCACAGGTACAGGTGATTTGTTTGTAGATGTGCTGGGCAATACTGCCACAACAGGTTATATGACTGTTGCTTATTTGGTAGATGGTTCAGGAGCTATTGTAAGTGGACCAACTGCTACAGCAGCTAACTTTCCGGGCACAGCAGCAGGTAGCTATACGGTTTATGTGGTTAACTATGATTCAACAGATCCAGCTACTGCAACAGCAGTAGGAGCAGTAGCAACTGGAGCAGATATTGAAGCACTTCCTGGCTCTGGAGTTTGTGCTGATTTTGATTCGGTCGCTGCTAGTGTAGATGGTGCTGCTTGTGGTTGTAACTGTACTAGTATCTTAAATGTTTGCCCTTGCGAGGGGGATGCCAATTTACTAGATGTTAATGTAGCAGGAAATACTACTACCACAGGTTATGATACTTGGTATATAGCTGTTGGTGCTGGTGCTGGAGGCTGTAATGCTAATATGACAGGAGACTTCTCAGGCTTGCCAGATGATACCTATGATATTTATGTAGTCAACTATGATACAGGTGATGCAAATGCTGCTACTATCTTGACAGCTATCCAAAACTGTGATGTTACTACTTTACAGGCAAGTACTGACTGTGTAGATATAGAAGGTCCTGTAGCTGGTAGTGTAAATGGTCCAACATGTACTTGCTGTGCCATTACGGATGCTACAGTGACAAATATCATATGTAATGATCCTAATACGCCAAGTGATCCAAGTGATGATACCTTTACTTTTGACGTAGTAGTTACCGATACAGGTGGCGATATTACTGGTTGGACAGCAACCGATGCCAATACCACAACAGGTGCTTATGGAGCTACGGTTACATTTGGTCCATATCTAATCAGTGGCGGTCAATTGAGTTTTGACATCAATGACAATAGCGGTACGGCAGGCTGTACAATTCCTGTAGTAGTAGACCCACCTGCTGCTTGTTCTTGTGTGAGTATCTTAAATGTTTGCCCTTGTGAGGGGGATGTCAATCTATTAGATGTCAATGTATTAGGCAATACTACTGATGTAGGTTATGATACTTGGTATATAGCTGTTGGTGGTACTAGTAGTTGTACTGCTAATATGACAGGCGACTTTTCAGGTCTAGCAGATGATACTTATGATATTTATGTGGTCAACTATGATACAGGTGATGCAAATGCTGCTACCATATTAACAGCTATTCAAGCTTGTGATATTGCAGGAATCAACACTGCGATTGCTGCAAGTGACTGTGTAGATATGGATGGTCCTGTTGCTGGTAGCGTAAACGGTCCAACTTGTACTTGTTGTCCAACAGCGATGACTGCCACAGGTAGCGATGTTGTTTGTACAGATGGAACAACAGAGTTAGGTGTTTGGCAAGCAGCAGTTGTTACAGCTAATACAGGTATTACAGGAGCGACTGGTCCTTTATATTCTAGTGTGCCAATTGGAGATGCTAGTTTCCCTACAGCGGTTGGTGATGCTGCATATACAGGAGATAATTGTGCAACAGAAATGGAGCCTTATTACGCCTATTACACTTGTGATTCAGACGGTTCCTTCTTAGATGCAGGTTCTTATACTCTAACACTTTATCCTGATATTGCTAATCAAACAAATGTATTAAATAATGACAATGGTTGTGGACCTTCTATTGTATTACAATGTGCGACAGGCTATACAGTTACCAATGATTATGATGCTAATGGTGCTACTCCTGTGTTTACCAGCGAATTTGGTACAGGAACACTTAATTTTACCATTACACTAGACCCTGCGGTTGCTGCTTTAGCAGGAACAGGCTGTGAGGATTTAGTAGTTCCAGCTAGTTACAATTGTACTGTGGTTTGCCCTACTGTTGCTCCTCAAGATGCTATGCCAACTATTTGTGATGGCGGCTTAGGCACAGAATTAGGTGATTGGCAGACTGCGGTTACAGGCGCGAACCCTGCAACAGATGTAGACGGTACTTCTACAGGTATTGTATACTCTAGTACTGACTTAGGTGCTACAACAACTACAGCACCAGACGGAGATGTAAGTGGCATTACAGGTGTTCATTCAGGAGCAGATAACTGTACACCTGAAACCCAAACAGTATATGCTTATTTAGGTTGTAGCACAAATGGAGATGCTATTGCGGATTCTTATGAATTAGCAGGCACATTTACCTTAACTGTTTATCCAGACATTGCTAATCAAACAAATGTATTAAATAATGATGGTGCTTGTGGGCCTTCTATTACCTTAGAATGTGCTACAGGTTATACAGTTACCAACGATTATGATGCTAATGGTGCTACTCCTGTGTTTACCAGCGAATTTGGTACAGGAACACTTAATTTTACCATTACACTAGACCCTGCGGTTGCTGCTTTAGCAGGAACAGGCTGTGAGGATTTAGTAGTTCCAGCTAGTTACAATTGTACTGTGGTTTGCCCTACTGTTGCTCCTCAAGATGCTATGCCAACTATTTGTGATGGCGGCTTAGGCACAGAATTAGGTGATTGGCAGACTGCGGTTACAGGCGCGAACCCTGCAACAGATGTAGACGGTACTTCTACAGGTATTGTATACTCTAGTACTGACTTAGGTGCTACAACAACTACAGCACCAGACGGAGATGTAAGTGGCATTACAGGTGTTCATTCAGGAGCAGATAACTGTACACCTGAAACCCAAACAGTATATGCTTATTTAGGTTGTAGCACAAATGGAGATGCTATTGCGGATTCTTATGAATTAGCAGGCACATTTACCTTAACTGTTTATCCAGACATTGCTAATCAAACAAATGTATTAAATAATGATGGTGCTTGTGGGCCTTCTATTACCTTAGAATGTGCTACAGGTTATACAGTTACCAACGATTATGATGCTAATGGTGCTACTCCTGTGTTTACCAGCGAATTTGGTACAGGAACACTTAATTTTACCATTACACTAGACCCTGCGGTTGCTGCTTTAGCAGGAACAGGCTGTGAGGATTTAGTAGTTCCAGCTAGTTACAATTGTACTGTGGTTTGCCCTACTGTTGCTCCTCAAGATGCTATGCCAACTATTTGTGATGGCGGCTTAGGCACAGAATTAGGTGATTGGCAGACTGCGGTTACAGGCGCGAACCCTGCAACAGATGTAGACGGTACTTCTACAGGTATTGTATACTCTAGTACTGACTTAGGTGCTACAACAACTACAGCACCAGACGGAGATGTAAGTGGCATTACAGGTGTTCATTCAGGAGCAGATAACTGTACACCTGAAACCCAAACAGTATATGCTTATTTAGGTTGTAGCACAAATGGAGATGCTATTGCAGATTCTTATGAATTAGCAGGCACATTTACCTTAACAGTTTATCCTGATATTGCTAATCAAGTAAATGTTGTCAATAATCCAAATACTTGTGGTCCTTCTATTACCTTAGAATGTGCAGCAGGATATATTGTTACCAACGACTATGATGGCAACGGCGCAAATCCTGACTTTAGTGCAGAATTTGGAGCAGGTCTTATTAACTTTACTGTTGCCTTAAACCCTGCGGTTGCAGATTTAGCGGGAACAGGCTGTGAGGAGTTAGTAATTCCATCTAGTTATAGTTGTACCGTAGCTTGTCCTACTATTGCAGTTACAAATGATAGCCCTATTGTTTGTGATGGTGATTTAGGAACAACATTAAGTGATTGGCAAACAGCGGTTACTGCTGCAAATCCAGCAACTGACCCAGACGCTACTTCTACAGGTGTTGAGTACTCTAGCGCACCATTAAGCGGTGGCGTTCCAACTCCTGATGGTAATTTGAGTGGCGTTACAGGTGTTCATTCAGGGGCGAATAATTGTTCTCCTGAAACACAAATTGCCTATGCTTATTTAGGTTGTAGCACAGATGGAGATGCTATTGCTGATTCTTACCAATTAGTAGGTACATTTACTTTAACAGTTTATCCTGATATTGCCAATCAAGCAAATGTATTAAATAATAATGGCGGTTGTTGCCCTACTTTAACATTAGAGTGTCCGGGCGGATATACAGCAACACATAATTACAATGGCGGTGGAACAGGTAATCCAGATTGTAGTGCGGAAAATGGTTCGGGTAATTTTACCTTTACAGTTTCTTTAAACAATGCGCCAGCAGGTTTAGGTGCTGCTTGTATTTCTAATACTTATGCCGCTACTTATGATTGTACAGTACCTTCTATTGTTATTGACAAAGACGATGCAGACAATACCGATGACACACAAACAGTACCGATGGGTGGAACAGCTACTTTCACGATTTCTGTAACCAATAATGGAACAGAAGACCTTTGTAATGTAGTGGTTACTGATCCGAATGGTGCGAGTTGTGAAATGACTTACGCTGGTAATGGTGGTACTTTAATAGTTGGTGATACATGGACTTATACTTGTACAGTAACTAATGTAACAGCAGATTTTGTAAATACAGCATTTGTTACCGCAGAAGGTTGTGATTCTGGTATAGATGTAGATAGTGAAGACCCAACAACGGTTGTAGTAGTTGACCCAGAGATTGACATTGTTAAGGAAGATGAAACGCCAACACCTGGCGATCCTGCTGACCAAGACGGTGTAGACGATCAACAAACCTTAGTGGTAGGTGGAACAGCTACCTTTACCATCACGGTTACCAATACAGGAACAGAAGACCTTTGTAGTGTAGAGGTTACTGACCCGAATGGCGCAAGTTGTGAAATGACTTACACCGCAAATGGTGGGGTACTAGCAGTAGGAGCTTCATGGACTTACACTTGTACAGTACCAAATGTTACTGGTGGTTTTGTAAACACTGCATTAGTAACTGCCGAAGGTTGTACAACAGGTACAGATGTGGATGACAATGACCCAACAACGGTTGTTATTGTAGGACCTGATGTTACAGTAGAGAAAAACGATGCCGATAATGGCGATGATACACAAACCGTTCCTGTTGGTGGTACAGCTACCTTCACCATTACAGTTGTGAACACAGGAACAGAAGATCTTTGTGATGTCGAGGTGACAGACCCGAATGGTGCTAGTTGTGAAATGAATTATACAGCAACTGGTGGTATATTAGCTGTTGGCGATTCATGGACTTATACTTGTACGGTGAATAATGTAACAGCAGATTTCATCAATACTGCTTTTGTTGTTGCAGAAGGATGTATTACAGGTACAGATGTAGACGATGATGATGATTCGGAAGTATTGGTAGAAGTTTGTCCTGCTTTTGTAGGCGCACCCGATCCTAGTCTACCTTGCCCGTCAGAAGATGCTATTGTTACTGTAAATAGCTATTATGATGATCCTGATTTTGCCACTTCGGTTATTGTAACCAATAATGTTGGTATTATACTAGGTGTTTTCCCAGTAGATGCTAATGGTGAGGCTAGTATTCCATATAGTTTCTGGCCAGATCAAGATGAAAATTACTTCATCTACAGCTTCAACTATGACACCAATGATCCGCCAGACCCGATGCCAATGGTGGGCAACAATATTGTATTAATTGGTACAACAGATGATGGTTGTTTTGCTCGTTCTACTACGGGAAGTCTCTTATATGTTCCTTCTCCATTAGTAGTAGAATGTGAATACCAAACTTATGAAGGTGATCAAGGTGGTATCACACCATTCTACTACAATACACACGAAATTTGTATTGGTGGTGGTACATTGCCTTATAACTACATTTGGGAAACAACAGGTTATGTGCGCCATGCAATAGTTGGCAATGGCGAGGTAAGAATCATTTATGGTGACCATGCCATCTGGTACTTAACGGTAACCGATGCGAATGGTTGTACCTTAGACCCAGAATGGTACTTTACCAATGACCCAACAGCTACAGATGGTGGAGGCGAAATCTTAGATGTATACTACGACCTCATTGTTCCAGCCAGTGCTTGTGACCAAGATAATGGCTCTATAGAATTATATGTAGAAGGTGGTACAATGCCTTATACCTTTGAATGGTCAGGACCAAATACTGTGAATGGAGTAACTGTCACTGGTACAGGTAATCAAGGAGACCCATATATGTTGGAAAACCTAACGCAAGGTTGGTATGTTGTAACAATTACAGATAGCGGAAATCCACCAGATGCTAGTGGTGTTTTCCCGGGAAGTGGCGCAACAAATCCTAGCCCAGCCGCAGGAGACCAACAGACAACCACCATGTGGTATTGGGTACACTGTAATTTCCCATATACCGCACCTGATGGTTCACAACTGATCGGTAGAGGAAAAGTAACTGATATTACACGCGATGCAGATATTGGAGCTTATCCAAATCCATTTGAACAAGAAACAACTATTGAGTTTGGTGTCAATGAAACAGAAAACATCAACATTGTTTTATATGCCGTAGATGGAAAACGTGTAGGACAGTTGTTTAATGGTCAAGCGAGAGCTGGCGAAGTCTATACACTTCCTTTCAAAGCAGGACGTTTGCCTTCGGGCGTTTATATAGTTAGGTTGACTACAGAATCAGGTAAGATGAAACATGCAAAACTATTTGTATCACCATAAATTGCCTGATTCTTCCCTAACATCTATAAAATAGGAGTTAATTTGAACTCCATTCAAAGCCCCTTACTTCGCTGGGAAGTAAGGGGCTTTTTATATGTAATAAGTACCTAGACAAAATTAATGTTACAATAGTAAAAGACTAAATTCCTCATTTTTAATACTTTAGAACAAAATTGTGCACAATTAAATAGTGCTTGGCACTCATTTCTTCTAATAGTGAACTATTTTTAGTCGCTTGAAAGTTAGTTAGTTGCATTGTTTTTTTCAAAGAAAAAAGAATGAGAGCTTTTTGCTCGTTTAATGTTTTTTCAAAGATTTTTTGTAAATTTAAATTACAATTTTATCTTTGTATATTAATTTAAGTTTGCACAAAATAATTTTGAAAATTTGTATATCATAGGCTTGTAACAAGCTAAATAAAAACACTACTTCTCTTCATTACTTCACTTCATGATAAGATAAACTGTAGTATCCAACTATAAAGTATAGCAACAACATACATTCAGTAAATGAAACAAAAGTGATTTTCACATCAGATTTGTTTTATTAGTTAGTTTATTAGGTATTGTAAAAATAGACAGTTTAGTGCTGTAACTATTATAAAATATCTTCAACTATTTTTTTTGTATGGTAAAAAAATTATTTAAAATTTTTAGGTCATTTTTGTGCTCTTTTTTTAAGTGAAAATGAATGATTATGTATTGATTATAATTTAATGTTTTGTTGAGTGCGGTATTTTTGCTCAAGTTTTTTTGGATAGAAAATTATAAAACAGCGTTTTGAGAAAATATTTTTTTAGCACTATTTGCTGTTGATTATTGATTGTTATTCATTTATGAATTTTGTTTTCTTTACTGTTTTTGAGAGTGTGTTTTGCAAACCTGAAAAAATGTACCTAAAAAATAAAAACTTTTTTTTTAACTTTGATATTATAACTAATGTATAGTTTGTTGCTGCCTTTGTAAAATATTATTTGTTTTAGGAGTAAAAAAAGATACACATTACAAATTTTGACTCCTGTTTGTGCATTTATAAATTTCAGAGTTACAAAATTACAATAGGAAACTCCCCCGTCTTGTAAATATAAATATGCTGAGGATGGCTAAAAATTTTTAGTATTCTATATCATATTTTTATCATGTCATTTTTCTTATACATTTATTTTTATATTTAATATTTTTTTGTCATTAAATGTAGCGTATTTTTCATTGTAAATAAATGTACTTTGTTATAGTAAATTTATTGTAAAACAAATAGCTGTTAAAGCTGAGAAATTAGGAAGAAAAGTTTCTTTTATAAATAATTTTTTAAAATTTAAAGCCAATTTAATATGAAACATTTAACTAAAAATCTTTTGACATCTATTATGGTGCTGACTTTGCTGTTTTTTTTAACAGTAGATGTTTTTGCCCAGAGTGTAAAAAATGAAATTAACAAGGATGAACGTAGAAGTATGCGTAATTCTGTTGCTGTACAAAAAGTAAAAAGTAGAGTGGATTTAGGTGAGATGACTAAAAAAAGGGCTGCGAACTATGTTGCATTAAAAAAAGCTTTTTTAGAAAGTAATCCTAACCCTAGTGCTGCACAGAAAGCAGAGTTCATTAAGAAGCATTACTATATTCAACCTAAAGATGAGAAAAAATAAAAACATCTTGTAAATTCTTATTAAAAATAAAAAAAATAAACATGAAAAAAATAATCTTTACAATAATAGTGGCCCTAGTAGCAGGCATTTCACTTAATTCATATGCACAACTACCATGCCCTACTTATAATGCACCTCCAGCAACAGCAGATGCTTGTGCAGGTCAGGATTTTCTTTTGGAAGTAACAAATGCAACATGTCCAGCTACTGTAGATTTTTGTATTGATGTGGTGTATGGTAGCTTTCCGGAAGAAATCAGTTGGACATTAGAGAACACTACTACAATGACCGTCATAGGCTCAGGTGATGGTGCTGTGGACGCTGATGGTCAAGTATGTTTCGGTCCATTAGATCCACTTGTCGATGGTACCTCTTACAACATCATTATTAACGACTCTTTTGGCGATGGCTTTAATGGAGCTGGAGCATTAACAATTACAGATTATACTGGTGCAACAATTGTCTCTTTTGATGCAACGAGTTTTACTGGAAGTAGTACTAATTCCGGTTTTTCGGCTCCAGTTTCTATCTCTGATGCTACCGCTACTGTTACTACTTCGCAAGGCGGTAACTTTAATATCACATTATCCTCTTGTGCAGATCTAGCCCAACCAATTCAGTTTACCAATCCTTCTTTTTGTACTACCACTTCTGAAACAGTTGATGTAACCATCACTTGTGATGAGACAGGGGCAGTTTTAAGTATGGGACAAGTCGCAGTTACAGTTTATCCTACTATTCCAAGTGGTGCGGCTGACTTAGTGACAATTGCAACTACTGCTGACGGATGTGGCTATACAGTAACTAATGCTGGTGATTGTACTGGTGCTGAATTTACAATTGTTCCAGACCCAACAGCAACAACATATAATCCGGGTGATTCAGGAACAGAAACATTTGTTGTAACATACACAGGTGTAGCAGGCGGACCAGACTGTTGTGCTACAGGTGGACCAACTACACCTATTACTTTTACAACTCCTGCTGTAGCTGGAGATGCTGTTCCTGCTGATAGTCCTTTCGGTGGTGTAAATAATTCAGCTTATCAAACGGTAGGTCCTGCTGGTGCAGGTGGGCAAGCAACCGCAGGTTCATTTGATGTTGTTGTTAGCGGTTATACTATGCCTATGCCGCTCTCGACAGTAACTGGTGGCGTTTGTGATGGTGTTCCTACTGGAGCAGACTACTGGGTTACTATCTATGTTGATGGAGTTGTTGTTAGTGATGTTCAATATCCGCCTGGTCCTACAACTGTAACTATAACTTTGGCTGACATTGCAGCAGCTGGAGTTACTTTTGATGAAAACTCTGTAATAGAAGTATATACTTATCCAAATTCATTTAATGGTCCTAATGTAGCATGTGATGGAAATACTTATAATACAACATATATACCAGGAGGAGGAGCTGCAGCTGATGGCGAATGGAGTGCTGATACTGAAATTACAGCTGTTGATTTTACATTTGTAGAAACACAAACCTCCCCAGCTGATTGTGATTGGGATGTTCCAGTAGCCTATTCCTGTGTTAATGCTCCTGTTTGTGAAATCACAGTAATGACCGCCGGTGCGCCCGCTTGTAGTGCTGATGGTACTACTTATACAGTAGCTGTTACTTGGACAGGAGGACCTGATGCAACAGTTTCTTTAGCTGATGCAAGTGCAACAGTCACAGGTAATGATCCTGCTGTAGATGCGAATGGAACTGCTACTTTTACCTATACAGCAGGTACCGCTTATAATATTAC
>JAHDHV010000122.1 GCA_020631155.1 Bacteroidota bacterium
CAATTCGGGCGGTTATTTTATCGAATTTTACGTCTTCTCGTCTTCCGTCTCTTTTTACCACCTTCATATTATATGGTTTTTTTAGTTTAATGTTGTTGGTTTTCTGAGACGCAATTAATTGCGTCTGTACTAATTTTTGTGTATAGATGTGTATTTATAAAATTTTGATTAGTAAGGTTTTATTTGTTGAATTGAAATTTAATTTACTGAATGGAAACTTTATTTAATAAGTTAGCGTTTATAATAATGAATCAAGGCGATGGTCGCATCGGTCTACGACTGAGTTTTTGCAATCATTTGTAATAGCATTAAGAATCTTTAATTAGATTTATGTGTTGAATAAAATCAGTATATTTTATTGGGCTTGTTTAGTGATTCAATTGGGTTTTTTAATTAAGTATTATAACTTAGTTTTGAACTTGATTGTCAATTATAAATAGTCTATTATATATTGAATGTATATTTAATGCACACTCTATTACCTATGTGGAAAGAGTAGGTTCAAATCCTACTGATTCAACCTTTTTAAAGGGGGACTGTAAAGTTCCCCTTTTTTTATAGTGTGATTTCTATTTTTGTGTAAATGTCTTTCAACTCTACCTTAAAATGTTCTTCCTTTGTGTAAATATCTTTCAATTCCAATTCCGTTTGAAAGCAATCTTCTTTTATGATGTTTAGATTGGGGATTAGTTTCTGTATACCTCTTGCCCAATCCTTGTCCTTGTCCCTTTTCATCAAGTAACATCTTATCATACCTGCCATTAAATCAGCTATTTGTATAATTTTTGCATGTTTGGAATCTCCAAAGTAGATGGTATCTATAAGTATTTGAAATCCATGATTTAAATGTAACGGATGTGTTATCAATTCTGCGAGGTCTTTTTGAAATTTACTTTGTTGATCAAAGAAAAGAAAAGTATTGTGATAGTTATGGTTTGTTTTGGTCTTTAAATGCTCTAACTCACTAATTACTTTATAACTTGCACATAAATAAGGATGTTTGAGATAATTTTTTAACAATGTATTCTTCTCTTTTAGAGTGAAAAAAACTTTATTGTCAATTGCACAGTAAAAGACTTTAAATTCAAGTTCTTTTTGAAATTTTTTAATGATCCTAGTAAATAATGATATTCTATCTTTTTCATCTGGAAAAGCTCCTGTATATGGTTTTTTATTTCTAATTTGTGAAAATTTCATTTCAGGTACTGGATTTCGCAGGTTATCATTAATTATATCCTTTAAAACTGCATCAACAACTTGTATGACTTTTGTTATCTTATTCACATCTATTAAAATTCCTGCAACAACTAAAATTGGCTGTTCCTTGTCATAATCACTCTTCTTTTGAGACATACCACTTTCATCGGCATAAAAACTATACATATAGTATTTTTTTTGTTAATTTCAATATTTCCCAAAATAAATAAAATTCCTAGATCAACCAAATCACTAAAATAACTGTAAAGACAATCCTCAAGTTAAAAATCTTCATCCAAAATAAAATTTTGCTCCTCTTTTTGTGCCATTACACCTGCTTTTTGGTATTCGCTGGTTCGACGTTCAAAGAAATTGGTTTTGCCTTGTAAGCTGATGAGCTCCATAAATGGGAAGGGATTGCTTGCATTATATACCTTCGCACAGCCAAGCGCAACCAACAAACGGTCAGCTACAAATTCAATGTACTGCTGCATGAGTTCGGCGTTCATGCCGATGAGAGAAACAGGTAGGGCATCGGTAACAAATTCTTTTTCGCCGTCTACCGCTTCGATGATGATTTGTTGGACTTCAGTTTCGGTGAGTTTGTTTTCCAACATGGAATATAGGAGGCAGGCAAAATCGCAATGCAAACCTTCGTCTCTGCTGATTAGTTCATTGGAAAAGGCAAGTCCGGGCATCAAACCGCGTTTTTTGAGCCAGAAAATGGCGCAGAAGCTACCACTAAAAAAGATACCTTCCACCGCAGCGAAAGCAATCAAACGGTGAGCAAAAGAAGGGGCATTTTCAATCCAGTTCAAAGCCCAATTTGCTTTTTTAGTAACACAAGGCACTGTTTCCAATGCATTAAAAAGGTAAGTTCTTTCCGCAGGGTCTTTGATGTAAGTATCTATCAGGAGGCTGTAGGTTTCGGCGTGTATATTTTCAATCGCAATTTGAAAACCATAAAAACAACGTGCTTCTGGAATTTGCACATCTTTCATAAAATTCAATACCAAATTTTCATTGACAATGCCATCACTAGCAGCAAAAAACGCTAGTACATGTTTGATAAAATGCTGCTCATCCTTAGTCAGTTTTTCCCAATCTGCAAGATCGGCACTCAAATCAATTTCTTCAGCAGTCCAAAAACTGGCTTCTGCTTGTTTATACATTTCCCAAACTTTATCATATTTGATAGGAAATAACACAAAACGGTCTTTATTTTCTTGCAAAATTGACTCCATGATATATTTTTTAAAATTATTCTAAAATAAGAACAGGGCACAAGAAACCTATGTAAAATGATTGCTCATTTAATGCATTTTAGTAATTTTTATTTTTAAAAAAGTAACTAGGTAGGTCTATAAGCTGCCCCAGCATTTTTTTTACAAAATGAAGAAAAATGCTTCACTCCTTGTATTCAGGTAATTGCGTGATTAAAGTAACGCAAAGTTAAGTGGAAAGTTTCAATAAAAATAGCAAGAGTTATCCACCACCTGTGGATAACTCCTGTTGATAACTGCTAAAAATTTTAGCTTTTTATCACTAAAAAGGGAGTTAATTTTTTGATTTCAAATTGATTAGGAATTGTTAGCTAAAGTTGTAGTATAGGCTAAATGAAAGAACAAATTTTTTTATTCCTTATTTTTATTATCTATTTTTACATATTTCTGTATTTTCAGTATGTGTCAATTATGGATTCGTGGATTCGTGGATTATTAGTAATATCAAAAAAACCAAAAGTCCAAAAAGCCAAAAAGTCCAAAAAGCCAAAAAGCCAAAAAGCTAAAAAGCTAAAAAGCTAAAAAGCCAAAAAACTATGCCCCCTACACCTCCTCCTGATGAAAATTGATCACCAACTCATACTCCTCTTTAAATTCATCCCAGTAGTACTGTTTTTGTTCTCTTGTCCAGTTCAATAATTTTGACAACTCATTGTGTAATAAGGATAAATTAGGCTCAATACTAGGGCGTTCAAAATAGAGGCGACCAGTACGACGAATGAGGAAATCACTCAAATTAGTAACCAACTCCTGCGAAACGGTATAATGCAATTCTGCTAAAAGCAATTTCTGCTCTACATGGTATCGGCTTTGAGAAAATGTATCAAAAAGCTCTAATACCGCATCAGTATTACGACCATATTTGTAGACCAATTCTTTGAGTTGTCTATGTTCCACATCCTTATCAATATACTCCTGATACAACTCTTGAATGTATTGTTTGATGCTATCAGGTGTTTCAAATCCCCCACCGCCGATGATGAGACCATCTGTTCTACAACCTTGAATTTCGTGATCTTCCTCCTTATACAATTCCTTTTCCACCACATCTACTGCACGTTCCGCCATTTTACGGAATCCTGTCAGTTTCCCCCCTGCAATGGAAATCACCCCACTTTTAGAATAGAAAATTTCATCTTTTCGAGACAATTCCGAAGGCGATTTACCATCCTCATGAATCAACGGACGCAAACCCGCCCAACTTGAGGTAATATCTGCTGGAGTTAATTTTACACTAGGCAACATATAGTTGACCGCATCCAGAATATAATGCACATCATCAAGTGTTGCTGTTGGATTTTCAATATCACTGGTATAAGTCGTGTCGGTAGTACCAATATAGGTAATTTGACCGCGCGGGATGGCAAACATCATACGGCCATCTTGTACATCAAAGTAAATCGCTTGTTTGAGTGGCAATCGCTTATAAGGCACTACCAAATGTACGCCTTTGGTTAAATGCAAGCGTTTTCCTTTAAGGGAGCGATCTTTTTGGCGTAAATCGTCCACCCAAGGCCCTGTAGCATTGACAATTTTTTTAGCCCTAACATCTATTACTTGATGTTCTATATGATCAATGAAACGCACCCCATTTGCCTTGCCTTCATCATCATAATTGTAAGCAACAACTTCGGTATAATTGATGGCCATTGCCCCCATTTGTGTAGCTGTTTTTAAGACTTCAATCACTAAACGCGCATCATCAGTTTGATATTCCCAATACAAGCCGCCGCCCAACAAAATATCTTTGCGAAGTAGCGGTTCTAGTGTTTCTGTCTCCTCTTTGGTATGCATTGTTCGCCGTTCATTGCGTTCTACACCTGCTAAACGGTCGTAGACATACAAACCTACGGAGGTAGAATATTTACCCAATGAGCCATTTTCGATGATGGGCAGTAACATTTTTTTAGGGCGTACAATATGAGGTGCATTTTCATGTAAAATAGTTCGCTCCTGCCCTACTTCTCGCACCAAATTAATTTCCAATTGCTTGAGGTAGCGTAGGCCGCCATGAATTAATTTGGTAGAGCGGCTGCTGGTGCCTGCACCAAAATCTTGCATCTCCAACAATAATGTTTTTAATCCTCTTGAAGCAGCATCTAAGGCAATGCCTACTCCTGTAATTCCACCACCAATAACAATGAGATCAAATGTGATAACATTCTCATTATCGGAAAGTTGTTCTAATATATTTCTGCGTTCTAGGGTAGATAAAGGCTGTGTAATGTTCATGTTATAAAATATAATTGAATTGCTATTTTTAAATTGAAAGCTAACCTTTTCAGGTAAATAATCGTAAATGGTAATAGTCTAGTTTTAGGCTCGTTTTCATCAGTACAACAATGATACCTAATTTTATAATTAATTACTTTTTTAAATGGAAAATAAAAAATTTTTTTCCATTTAAAAAGAATAAAATATTCACACTTACTCTTTGATAATCAAATAATTATGCGTAAAGTATTTACTTTGTTAAATAAGTAGTTAACATAACAATGGGCTAGTTTTTTTTAAGTTTGGAACAATTTTAGTCTAGTAAATACTCCATAAGCATTATTTAGAAATTGAATGTTCCATTACGTTCAATCTGATTTTCACATCACGCCATTTTTTACACAAACACAAGAAGCATTTCCTTAAAAAAACAAGGAAATTTCTTATGGTCTAGTCTAAAAGATTAGTTTTTTAGAACAATTTCAAATTGGCCGCTACTACCCAATGTACTTTTGTTTTCAGACATTAACTTGACCAATTGGCACGGTTGTTGTCTTTTTAGTAATATAAAGTTTTAAAAAAACTATCTTGCAAATAGATTTGTAATACATTAACCTCTAAGCCATGAAAAATATAAATTGCAAGAATATATTCACAATATTTTGGATACTATATGTTTTATTGATGGTAAAAGTTGCCTTTGCCAATGTCAATACTCCCAATACATCTTCTACAAAAGGCGTGACTTTTTTTGAAGGAAGTTGGAAAGAAGTTTTAACCGCAGCAAAGCAAGAAAATAAACCTGTTTTTGTAAAAGTTTATGCAGAATGGTGCTTACCTTGTAAACACATGGAACAAACCGTATTTACTTTTACTCAAATTGTAGATTATTACAACAGAAATTTCATCAACTATAAAATTGACTTGGAATCTATTGAGGGCAGCAAATTTAAACATAAATACAATGTTAGTCTGATTCCTGACCTACTATTTTTTGATGGGAATGGACAATTGATATATCGAGATGCAGGACAAAAAAATATGCAAGAACTACTAACAATGGCTCATAATGTATTGACAGAAAGGGAAAATGAGCTATTGGTAGTTAAAGATGATTATAAGGAAGAAAAAGAACCTACCCTTAATAGTATGCGGCGGCAGTACGAGGCAGGTTTTCGCAAACCTAAGTTTTTGTACGACTTTGCCTACTTATTAAAAAAACATGAAGCCCCTTATGAACAAGTAGTAGATGCTTATTTATTGAAATCCAAAAATCTAAAAGATGAAAAAACACTGCGATTGGTGTATGATTTTGCGAATGACTTGAATACAAAAGCCATAGATATTTTACTAAAAAACAAAGATGTATTTACTGAAAAATATGGTGTACAACACATTAGAAAAAAGATAAAAAATGCAATAGAGCGAACAATTAATACAGCTATCCACAGTCGCAATAAGAAATTAGTTAAAAAGGTACAAAAAACGATTCATAAGGCAGCTTTGCCAGATGCGAAGGAGTTTGAATTTGATATGTTAATGGCCTATTATGAGGGCATACATGATGTAGAAAAGTATGAAAAAATAGTGCGGAAATACATGCGAAAATACAAAGGAAAAGACGGGGTACTATGGCATACTATGGCTTGTAAATTGATGGGTGCATCGGAGAGCAAGCGCAATCTAAAAACAGCTCGAAAATGGATAGAAGAATCTATTTACTTGCATCCACAATACTACAATTATGAGAGCTATGCTTATGTATTAAAAATGCTGGGCAAAAGAAACGAAGCGTTGACTGCTGCTAGAAAAGCCATCGCAATTGCCCAAAAGGAAGGGACAGATTATTCTCCTTTACACAAATTATTTAAACGACACTTGCCACCACTTCCACCCGTAGATTTGTTGGTTCCAGATGAAACAACAGGCGTTTCTAAGATTTAATTAAGACAGCCTCTAAGAACAAATTGTTGATAGAAAGTTGAAAATGGAAGATTGTTTTTCATAGTATGTTTCATTATCATCCTAACAACTTGCCTCTAAAATTGATATTTAGATATTTAGACTTTTGGATTTTTAGCTGTTAGAAATTAGAGAACAGAAATTACAAAGTCCAAAAACGAATCACGAATCCACGCACAACCTATTAATATAAGCACAAATTGTTTGGTTGAAAAGTAAGGTATTTGAAACATGCCTTTTAATTTAGAGAAAATAAGTACCTAGACAAAATTAATGTTACAATAGTAAAAGACTAAACTACTCAGTTCTAATACTTTAGCACAAAATTGTGCACAATTAAATAGTGCTTGGCACTTAAATCAACAATTTCAAATATATAAAGCAACTTTTGGGGTAATTTACTTTTTTAGTACTGTAATAGATTTTACCTAATATTTGGCTGAATATAATTTTCTAAGCTAATTAGAAGATTTGAAATTAAGTATTCATTTAGTGTAGAAGCTATCAGCAGTACCTTCTCAACTTGGTGCTCCAAAACAGGAGTATTAAGTTCAACCCTAAAATTCTAACGAAGGATAGGGCAATGGCATTACCGTTACTGCCATATAAGTACAAATTTGCTTATCAAAGTATGTTACATACAAAACGGTTAGTTTTTAGTGAGAGAAAGACTGTTATTAAAGATGTCAAGCCTATTGTGTGAATGATTAAAGGGGTTTGACAGGTTTAGACATCTTGCACACCATTGGTAGATTTGATTTTGGCCACAGAATAACCTAGTTTCTGTGGCTTTTTTTATTCTATATGGTAGAAAGTACCTATTTTTGAAATGAAATACAGTAATTAACGTTTTAACTTGACAATGGTAAATTAGAGATATGTTTGTTATTACTCCTAATACTTTAATGGCAACATTGCTTTTTGGCTTTTTGGCTTTTTAGATATTTAGATATTTAGATATTTAGATATTTAGATATTTAGATATTTAGATATTAAAAAATAGAGATCAGAAATTAGTACAAATAAATTGCTTTTCACGTTTCTTAATAAATATCCATCTCAAACTATTTATAATATCCTAACAACCAAATCTTTCGTTGCAGAAATCATTAAAAAAAGAAGCTCCATCAAAAAAAACACCTAATCACGAATCTACAGATCAACTTTTTTGATGGTGAGCATTTAATCAAATCAACATTTTGCATTGAAAAAAAAGATTTATATACTATTGCCAAGTTTCTCATTCCATAATTTAAAACATAAAAATGAAAACCTTATACCTCATCCGACATGCAAAATCAAGTTGGAAGTTTCCACATTTATCCGACTTTGATCGCCCCTTAAAAAAGCGAGGTATCCGCGAGGCACCACTAATGGGCGCAGTTCTCAAGCAAAAAGGCATACAGATAGACCACATATTGTCTAGCCCTGCCAATCGAGCCATTAGTACCGCCAAGCTAGTTGCCAAAGAACTGGGCTACCCATCTAAAGATATTGAGCAAATCAAAGGCATTTATCACGCCTATGTAAGTGATTTACTAAAAATTGTGCAAACTATTGATGATCAACATACAGCCGTCTGCATGTTTGGCCACAACCCTGGGTTTACTGATTTAACTAACCTACTATCAGGTAGTAATATTTTTAATGTGCCAACAACAGGAGTATGTTGTATACAATTTGAGGTAGATACTTGGAAAAAAGTTGCTGCTCGTCAAGGGCGATTGGTATTTTTTGAATATCCTAAATTGTATCGAGACGATTAGCGGATAAGTTGTTATTAAGTGCCAAGCACTAATTAATTGTGTACAATTTTGTTCTAAAGTATTGACGTTCATTATTTTAATCAAACAGAGCGTCCCATTTAATTACTGTGTAGTACTTACAATGCTTGTTGCTCTGTAGATTCATAGGTAAACCGCAAAATATTGGCTCGTCCACCACGCCCTTCATTAGAAATAAGGAGGTCTCCATTGTCTAAAAAAGTAATACCTTCGGGTTGTTTCAACACATCGGGGTCAAGTTTCTCTGTATGTATCACTCCATTTCCTGCTGGGCTTAATACAACCAATGTTTTGCCCGCCGTTGAAATAAGGTAAATTTCTTTGGTAAAAGGATGAATGGCAATGCCTGAAGGATTGAATATATGGTTATTTATTTTTAAATATTGACTTACTTGTTCATAAGTCTGGTTGATTTGTTCTGTTTGTAACATTTGTTGCAAGTTTTTTAGCGCAATAGTGGCAAATGGCGTTTCTTGTAGTGTTTGTGTATTTAAATCAAATGCATAAACCGCCTTCTTGCCTTTCAAATGCTTCCCCTTTCCGGGGCTTCCCTTACATGCCAATAACAAACGTTTGTTAGACTGGTCATAACACAAGCCTTCTACATCATTAGCGGTCTTTAAAAATGTTTTATGTTTAATTTTTTCTTGTTCTTCGGTGCCCAAAGCTTTTATTTCGTATAAATGGCCATCACTTCGAAGCACCCATATATCATTGTCTACCACTTCAATTCCTTCATAATCTCCCGGCTTTCCAAAAGCTATTTCTTGTGTAATGCGCTCTGTTGTTAAATCATAAACATAAATAATACCTTTTTCATCTTGTACACAAACTATTTGTTGTTCCTTCCAACTATCAAGGCCTGAAATCTCGTCTAGTCGGTGTTTAAGCTTGTGTTTTTGTGTAGGTTTGGATAAATCATAAGGAATAGATGTTTTTTTTGGCACGTTAATCGCTTCTATATCAGAAGAAAGCGTATCAGAGTTTTTATCAGAAGAAATAGGAGACTTAGGTTCTGATGTAGTTTTAGAATCAGGGCAACCCAAACAAAGAAGAACTATAATTAATAGTATTAAATTAACAAATAGTGTAGCTGTTATATATTTAAACATGTTTACAGTGCAAATATTTATGGTGATATAATTAGTCAAGTTTTTTTATAAAAAAAAAATTTAAGTGACTGTTTTTTTATTTTGTAATAAATGTATGTATTTTAGCTAAAAAAAGTCTTTTTAAGTAACATTTAAAAAGAAATAAAAAAATTTTCAAAAAAAATGGATTGTATTAGGATAGATTTAAAAAAAGATGTTAACTTTAACTATTGAAAATAAATTTAGAAAGTTTATTTATTTTGATAGTCTATAATTTCTTTAAAAAAAAATACATTACTGCAAATCTAAGTCATTCCTTAACTTCTGTAAATTAAGTAATAAAAAAATACCTTTTTGTTTGGAAATTACAATTATAATCTTTATATTGTAGCTGCTTAAAAAAGAATTATTTTTATCAAAATGAAAAGCAAACACAACTTTTTAGTTTGCATATAAAAAAAACAAGAAGGGTATTTTAAATAATGAGCATTACATAAAATTTGTAATACACTTTCAAAATTATTTGTAATTAAGCTTTTTAGGTAAAATTGAATAACGTTAAGTAATTTTTAAAACGAAAAAACCGCCTATACACAACCTATTGGTCTTCTAAAATTCTGATAAATAGAGTTTTAGGATGTATATGTATAAGCCTTTTACCAGTAAAATTTAGTTTATCTACAAAAAACTTACAAATATGCCTTAAAATTTTGTGTTTTTGTAGAACTTCAACAATCATTTTAGTGTTCAAAGACAAATCATAAATGATTGAAAACTATTTGTTTATTTGAAAAAAAAAGCGAAATTCGCAGCTTATTAACCAATCAAGCAAAAGATATTTAATTCAATTCATATTATATTATTTATTTTGTTAACCACTTTTTTTAACGTCAAATTGTTAACCAAACATTTTAAATCATGAGAAAAGCAGATTTAATTGCTAAAATTGCGGACAAGACAGGTGTACCTAAGGTAGATGTTTTGGTTTCTTTGGAAGCCTTTTTCAAAGAAGTTAAGGATTCATTAGCAGAAGGTGAAAATGTTTATATTAGAGGCTTCGGTAGTTTTATTACTAAGAAAAGAGCGAAGAAAATTGGTAGAAACATTAAGAAAAACGTTGCTATTGAAATTCCTGAGCATCATATACCTGCTTTCAAACCTGCAAAGGTATTTGTAGAGAGCGTAAAAAACAGTAAAAGCCTAAACAATGGCGTTGCCTAGTTGTTGTTAAGGTCATAAAATATTTACTGTGTTTAAACGAGAACAAGCATTTCTAATAGTAAGTTGCCTATTACTAGTAGTCTTACTTTATGTTTTTGGAAAGCGCAGCCAGCCTGTGATGAACAATACCAAAGACATTATCACCAATATTAAAAACGCTCCTGCAAAAATAGATTTTGAAAAAATTATTCAAAGAGTAAAAAACAGAATTGACTCTTTGCAGAGAGATAGCGTGATAAGTATTGAAAGCCAGTTTGCTGCCGCTACCAATGAGGAAGAAAAACAAAATGGTTTGAAAGACCTAATTGCCCAATGGGAAAAGATGGGATACATACAGATCGCAGCTTATTACCGTAAACAATTGGCGCAAGTAGATTCTACCAAAAATAATTGGGAAGATACAGGCAATGCTATGTGGGCAGCCTTCCAAGTTCCTGCCGATTCGGTAGTACGCAGCTTCCTATTAGAAAATGCTATTTCTGCCTACCAGAAAACACTCCTATTCGATTCCACTAATGTTGATGCAAAAGTTGCGCTTAGTCAGTGCCTTGTAGATGATTTAAATGGTCAAGCAAGGACAATGGAAGGAGTCTTTTTACTAAGGGAAGTTATTGAACAGGATTCTATTAATGTAGGGGCAAATCTATTGTTAGGGCGACTATCCATCACTTCAGGGCAGTTTGAAAAGGCTATTATGCGTTTCCAAACTATTGTTCGAAATGATCCGACAAATGCCCAGGCTTTTTGCTATTTGGGAGAAACCTATTTGTCTATGAACAAAGCGCAAGAAGCTGTCACCTATTTCAAAAAATGCAGGGAATTAGTCAAAAATCCTAACTTTGGACAACAATTAGATAGCCTTATCAGTAAAATTATTCGAGAAAAAAACGTAAATTTGTGAACTTTTTGATGATCACATTCATTTTTATTCTTTAAATGGTTGATTATCAAAAAAATAAGAGCTTTTTAGTTCTTTCATCTCCATTCTACATTCATTGTGTGAATGGACTATTTTTTTATTATAAGTACCTAAGCTTAAATAAACATCATTTTTGTTTTGGTACTTAAATACAGTAAGTTGACATTACATAGTTTATTGTATTTTCAACTATTTGGGTAACCTTAAACATAATTATTTTAAACTTAAAAATATCAGAATATATGCCTTGCGGAAAAAAAAGAAAAAGACATAAAATAGCCACACATAAGCGCAAAAAAAGACTAAGAAAAAACAGACATAAGAAGAAAAAATAATTCACTATTAACTGACTTATTCATTTATTGAATAATTGCAAATAGTGAATTTATTAAAAAAACATTCTTTTTATTATGTATCTCAACAGCAAAGTAAGTGTAGAGTTACTAGGGTAAAATACTTTAATAAGTTTTTGCCAACTACAGATTTATTGAAACCTCTGCCAAGTAAACAGACCTATTTCTGTTAACTACAGCTTTTGTTGTTGAGATACATTTATGTAAGCACTTACTAAACAGTGTGTTCAAACTCACAATCTCTAAATGGACTGCTATTTAGGTTGTATATTTTTATTTTTTGTGTGTAAAATATGACAGTATAGACAGTAAACATATTTTAAGAACACTATGTTTGCTATTGACCATAGGTATAGTTAACTATTAAATAAATAATTGACAAGTGGTATATAGCAATAAGTAAAATAACGATGGTTTGAATAAAGAGTTAATTGTTAATGTTACTCCTTCTAGTACAGAAATAGCCTTATTAGAGGATAAGGTATTGGTAGAACTGCATCATGAAGAACTAAACAACAACTTTGCCGTAGGCGATATTTTTGTTGGAAAAGTAAAAAAGACCGTACCAGGGCTTAATGCTGCTTTTGTGGATATTGGCTTTGATAAGGATGCTTTCTTGCACTATACTGATCTCAACCCTCAAATTCTCACCCTTAAAGATTGTGTTAGCCAAGCCATTATGGGCAACACACCTACCACACTCAATAATTTTCCATTAAAACCTGACATTGATAAAGGAGGCAAAGTCAATGAAGTACTGAATAAACGAGATTTTATTTTAGTACAAATTTTAAAAGAACCAATCTCCACCAAAGGTCCCCGACTAAGTTGCGAGGTTACACTTGCAGGACGCTATGTTGTACTCGCTCCATTCGGAAAAAATGTCTCTGTATCTCGCAAAATCAACCAAAAAGAAGAGCAAAAACGCCTGAAACGCCTAGTAGAAGGCATCAAACCCACTAATTTTGGCATCATTGTTCGCACCGCCGCCGAAGGAAAAAAAGTTGCCGACATTCACGAGGACATTAAAGACCTATTGGATAAATGGTATCGCTTGTTGGGGCAACTCAAAAACTTAAAAGGTCCCATCAAAGTGTTGAGCGAAGTCAGTAAAGCATCGGGCATCATGCGCGACCTGTTGAACAGCGACTTTACAAAGGTAGTTGTTAATGACAAAGCCTTGTCGCAAGAATTGAAAAGCTACATCAACAGCCTTGACCCCAAAAAAGGAAGCATTGTTGACTACCATCAGGGGCGCGCACCTGTATTTGACTATCACGGGGTTAGCAAGCAAATAAAATCTTCTTTTGGGAAAACGGTTAATATGGCTAGTGGCAGCTACCTCATCGTGGAGCATACCGAAGCCATGCATGTGATAGATGTGAACAGTGGGTACAAAATGAGTTCAGCAGGTAATCAGGCAACGCAAGCTTTGACGGTTAATTTGGAAGCGGCTGCCGAAATAGCTCGTCAATTACGACTGCGCGATTTGGGAGGCATCATCATAGTCGATTTCATAGATATAAAAGACCCCGAACACCGTCAGATGATATACCGCCGAGTGCGTGAGGTAATGAGTGACGACCGTGCCCGACATACGGTATTGCCCTTGAGTAAATTTTGCCTTATGCAAATTACTCGACAACGTGTGCGCCCCGAACTTAAAATATCCACCTCCGAAGTTTGCCCAACTTGCAAAGGCACAGGCAAAGTAAAAGCCACCGTTTTACTGATTGACGAAATCGAAAATAACCTCAGCTACTTACTACACGAAATGGACTATTCCCGTCTCAAATTGACCGTACATCCTTTTGTAGATGCTTACCTCAAAAGAGGCATCATTTCGGTACAGTGGAAATGGTTCTGGAAATTTAAAAAATGGGTCAGCATCGCCTCCAAAGACAGCTACTTTCTAACGGAATATCACTTTTACGATGGGCAAAATGATGAGTTGAAGTTGTAAACTAGATGTGAGATATTAGACAGGAGACGTGAGACAGGTACTCAAAATGAAATCTATTTTTAAAGGAACGCCTAAATTTTGGAAAAAACATCCGAAATTTAGGCGTTTTTTATTGTCCGTAGCGACGGCTTTAGCCGTCAAATCATCATTATAAGCAATTAAAGCTTGTTTTGATTCTGCCCATGACATTTTACACTTACCTAAA
>JAHDHV010000123.1 GCA_020631155.1 Bacteroidota bacterium
CTTAACGCAAAAAATTTCAAGGTCGCTCTTTTACACGAACAAAAAAGTGATGTTTCATTTTTGGGAAAAGTGAATGTCTATTTAAACAGTATTTTGCCATTCCCTAAATTCTTGACACACTCAAAGAAAATCATATGTGTGTGTCAAGAAAAGAGGGAAATCGTATAATAACAGCTATTTCCCTTAATCTTAAAAAGTCTCCCTTTCCCTACGTTTTTTTCCTTTTTTTCTTGATAAAAAAAGAAAGAAAAAAATCAAGGCTGTGAAACTTTTTCGCTAAAAATTGGAATGAAATGCTAAAATCTCCTAAGGTGATACTCTTTTGTTAAAAAAATAAAAAACTGATAATCAAAGGTTTAAGCTTTAAAAATAGTCTAGTCGTTTTTTATCATTCGTATCACTACGGATATTTCTTAACGCTGTTCATTCGATTTTCTTAACGCAAAAAATTTCAAGGTCGCTCTTCAAAAGCCAATAAAAAAAGATATTTTATTTTTTGGAAAAGTAAATATTCCTCTTTCATAGTAAAGTGTATTTTGCCTTTCCCTAAATTTCTGACACACTCAAAAAACATCTTCTAAATTAAAAATTCAAAAGGGTACACAAACGTCATCTTTTTTTCTATTTGTGAAAAAGAAGCGCAGGCAGGTCAAAAATCGGTAGCAAAGCGCAGGCCTGAAGCGTGGGAACGATATTTTTGACAAGCGTTTTTGCTTACTTTTTGGGCGAAGGCAAAAAGTAAGTCGCCGAAGGCAATCATGGAATTACAGACCCTATTTTCGGCGAGGGATTCAGTAATATTTAAACCTATTTACCCCCAAACAAAGCAAGTTAACACCCAAAAAAACTACTTGGTTAATTTGTGTCCCCTTTTAAATTGTTTTTTGGGAAAAAAATATACATAACAAAAAAATGGACGGTTTTTTGCGATAAAAGCAAAGGCAATCAGCAAGCTATGTTACAGTAAACTTGCCGATTACGTCTCAACCACATTGTTATGAGTTAAGTATTGGATAAAGTTAGATTTTTTTTTGTACTTAAAAAAATAAGGCAATAATGTGGCATTATCAAGCACTTGTAATAAAACCTTATACGGCACTAAATCGTAAACTTTAGCCAAAAGAGCTTTGTAAATGTTTTAATTAATTGATTAGAGTTAAGTCATTTGACAATGGTAAATTAAATATCTGTTTTCTATTATTCCTAATACTTTAATTGTAAGATTGCTTTTTGGCTATTTAGACTTTTAGATATTTAGCTTTTAGAAATTAACTGTTAGAGTTTAGAAATTAGCAATAATTAAAAAAAAAAATAACATTTTGTTATCTATAAGGTACTGATTGTGTTGTTATTAGATTGAATAAAGTTGTTGTTAAACAAATCAGCTAAAAAGAAAACATCTGTCAAAAAACACCTAATCACGAATCACTAATCTACGGATCAACGTTCTTGACAAAGAGCATTTAGCCAAATCAATGTTTTGAATTAAAAGAAAAGTCTAATTGTCAAGGTCAAGCGTGAATTTTGTAAAAGTAAGCTATGAAAGTTGTACAAATTATAATATTTTATTTCCTGATGACAATGAGCGTTTTTGCACAAGAAGCAGAACTGATATTGCAACGCGGTCATAGTCAGTATATATCATTTTTTCGCGTAAGTCCAAGTGGCGAGCATATTATAAGTGTGGGCAGTTGGATGGATAAAACCATTAAATTGTGGGAGCGTGAGACAGGGAAATTATTGCGTACTTTTGGCAAACATCAGGTAGCTATTACAGATGTAGCGTTTAGCGAGGATGGAAAATATTTAGCAAGTACAACCGCGTATGGAACGGAAACGGGTGCAGTACGTGTATGGGAAATTGCCACAGGAAAAATGCTTTGGCTCTATGAAAATAGTCTGACAAATCCTGCCTATTCAGTAGCATTTAGCCCTGATGGAAAATACCTCGCTTATGGTGGCGAAACGGATAGTTATTTGTTAAATGTAAAGACTGGAAAAAAACTACATACCTTTAAAGGAGGCTATGATAATCTAGGTTCTCAAATAAAAGATGTACAATTTAGCAGCAATGGTAAATATTTGTTAACCAAAGGATTAGCTATGACTTTGTGGGATGTGGATGTGCAGAAAAATGTATGGAAAGAGGATTTAGATAAACGGCCTGCTTACCTTAAAAAAACAGCTATTAGCAGCGATGGACGATATATTGCAGGTATCGCCTATCCCGATTTAGTGCAATTGATAGATACCAAAACTAACCAAAGAAAGGTCTATTTTAAGGATAGTCTACAAGTCAATTTTTTACAGTTTAGCAAAGACAATCGTTTCTTGTTTAGTGGGGATAAAGTAGGGGAATTTAGGGTTTGGAAAATGCCAGAAGTTAAATTGGTGAAACAGCTATATGCTCACGATTTTAAGGACGATAAAAAACTATTGGCACTTAAAGAAGTGGAGTTGCGAAATGAAATTATTTTACGACAGCTAAAAAAGAAAAAAGAAGTTAAAAATTATTTATCAGATGTTTTGGTAAGTATAAGTTCTGATGGTCGTTATATGGCCAGCCATAATCATACAAAAAGCTTGGTTAAAATCTGGGATATTTTTCAGCATAAAAATATAGCTACTGTCAATAGTAATGTTAAAAAAATTACTCAAATAAAAATAAGTGAAAATGGGCAGGACTTACTGATTTTAAGCCAAAAAGACCAAAAAATTGAATTGTGGAATATTGCTACTGAACAATTGGTGAAAAACATTCAATTAGACAAAGAAGATTATATCAGTCAATTGAAACTGTCTAATGATAATGAATATATTGTGGGTTTAGGGGAAAAATGTAAGATATGGCATCGCTCAGGCAAGCATATGAAAACCTTTAAGTATCAGCCAAATAGAGTGGTTGGCTTGAGTGCAGACAGCAAATATTTGGCAACAACTGCACAAGACCAAAAAAATGTGGTACAGTTATATAAAATAAAAGGCAAAAAGCTAAAGAGCGATAAAAAATTAGATTTACCCGTCTATACAATCCCTGCCGATCTGTCTTTTAGTGCTGATAATCAATGGTTAATGGTAAGAGGTGGGCAGAGTTCATCGGTTCTATATGATTTGAGGGATGAGCAAACAAGCTCCATCGGAGCTTTCGGTGATTTGGTGATGAGTAGAGATGGCAAATACGCAGCAACGGGCGGAAAAGGCAGCAATAATATTTTCATTTGGCAACATTCCACAGACGAAGGTTGGCAGCAAATTAAGGAATTGGAAGGGCATAACAACGAAATTGCAGAACTAAATTTTACCCCTAACAATCAATACTTACTCAGTCAAAGCAGCGATCAAATCGTCAATATTTGGGACTGGAAAGCCTCGGACATCATTGTAACAATTCACCCAATTGATATAGATAATTATGTGATTACTACACCAAAAGGACGGTTTGACGCACCTAAAAAAGCACATCAATATATACGATATTGGCAAAATAATCGACAACTAAACCAAAGCAAAAACGCTGATTTGCGAAAAAAACACCATCAAAAAGGCTTACTAGAAATGATCCTCAACAGCGAGTCATCAGAAGCAAATTAATTAATTACGAATTACGAATTAGAAATTACGAATTATTTTGTGATTATATATTGTGTATTTATTTTATTTAAAAAATAACAAGCTTAAAGTTGATATAATATTTAGCCATATCATGTAAAAAAACAAAAATCTAACATCTAATTTCTGTTTTCTAATCTCTAAATAATTCCATATAAACTTCCCCCTTTCTGTCCCAACTTATCCACTTTTCGCTCTATTGCAGCGTCCTCAATTAAAGGCGGCGCGTGATGCGGTTTGATGCGCGTATCAATAATCAATGGACCGCGACAGCCCCAATGTTTATGTTCAACAAAGCTTTCTACACCATGAATATCGTGTGAAGGATTGCTTCGTGTAAAGGTCGTCCAGAGGAAATTGTTTAGGGTGCGAGCTACAAATTCACTGTCATCAGTGGCGAGAATTAGCGGAAAACCATTGAGTTTGTCCTTGCCATACTGCGCTAAATGACGAGCCAAACGATTGATATCAGCTATCGCGCTTTGTTCCATTTTGAAGGCAGGCGAAGCAATGGCTAGAACGCCGGGGAAGGCAATTTTTGGGCTGTGAAAACCATCAGGCAAGGAAAAGTCATCGGGTAGGGTAGTGGCTAAAGTCCGCTTTTTTTCTCCTGCCGCTGCCATCACAACTTTTGACCCACTGTTTAAATCTGTGCCACTATAATCAAGGGTATCTATGCTGGTTTTGGTATGAAAATGCAAGTCCCTTGTCCAGTCAATGCGCTCTAAAACGTGAATGAAAAAATCTTGAATGTGGTGCAAATCTAATTTTGGATTATCTTCTTTGGCACTGATTATCAAATATTTAGCTAAAGACATTTGCCCAAAACCTAAAATGTGATTGGCAATCGTCAAAATTTCCTGTGGCTTTCGATCTTTATAATAAGGTGTATATCGCTCGCTGCCAATTGCCAACAATAAAGGATGAACGCCCGCCGCATCCACCGCATTAACCTCATGAAGTCCTGGCAATTCGCTAGGAATAATCGCTCCCGTAATATCGTGAATCAAAGCTCCAAAACTGGTATCCTCTTGTGGTGGCCGTCCAACAACCGTAAACGACCAAATTGGATTGGGACGATGCCAAACTTTATGCACTTTCATCACTGGAAAATCGTGCGTGAGGCTATAATAACCCAAATGATCGCCAAACGGCCCTTCGGGTTTGTTATCATGTGGAAAGACCTCACCTGTGATGACAAAATCGGCATCGGTAGACAGGCAAAAATCATCGCGATAAGTATAACGAAAATTGCGACCACCCAAAGCCCCTGCAAAAGCGACTTCTGGCAAACCTTCGGGTAGAGGCATCACTGCCGATAAAATATGTGAAGGAGGGCCGCCAATAAACACACTTACCTTTAAAGGCTGCCCTTTGGCATTGCTCTTGGATTGATGTACGCCAATACCGCGATGCAGTTGATAATGTAAACCTACTTCTTGATTTTGTAAATAGTCATTTCCACTTATTTGAATACGATACATGCCTAAGTTAGATTTCATGACCCCCGGTTTGTCAATATCTTCGGTATAAACTAAGGGCAGCGTAACAAAAGCACCGCCATCATCTGGCCAGCATTTGATTTGGGGCAATTGTCCAACTGTTGTTTCGTGCATAGTAACAGGCTTGCGAAAACGAGCTTTTAACGGCAAAGCAGTTGCACCAGCTAAGGGCACACCAAGATAAGCGAATGGATTTTTTAAGATCGCCATCGGGTCAGCTTTCAGGCTCACCAATTTTTTGACGCGCTCCAAAGTATGCCGAAACATAAATTTGCTGCGCTCCAAAGAGCCAAATAAATTGGAGGTAGCCGAAAAAGGACTGCCCTTAACATTTTCATACCAAATCGCAGGGCCGCCTGCCTCAAATACCCTTCGGTGAATCGCTGCCATCTCCAAATTAGGGTCTACCTCCTCCTTTATGCGGACGAGATGGCCGTTTTTTTCCAAATCTAATAAACAATCTCTAGTAGATTTATAAGCCATTTTTGGTTGTGTTGTTTTTAGATATAAGACGTAAGACATAAGATTTAAGACAACTTGACAATGGTAAATTAGGGATATGTTTGATATTACTCCTAATACTTTAATGGTAAAATTGCTTTTTGGCTATTTAGACTTTTAGCTATTTAGCTGTTAGAAATCAGAAACTGGCAATAATTAATTGCATTTTAAATTTCGGTTAATTTTCTGATTAAGAGCTATTTATAATAGCTGCTAACGGCTAAAGCCTTCGTTACAGAAATTATTAAAAAAGAGAACTCCCATCAAAAAAACACCTAATTACGAATCACTAATCTACTGATCAACGTTTTTGATGGTGAGCATTTAGTGAAATCAATGTTTTGAATGGAAAGAAAAGATTAATATATCATTGTCAAGGACAAGCTTGCTATTGATTAAGGAAACATAACAAAAAAGAGTGGGGAATGTTAGTTTTGGGGGTTTATTTTGTGTTTTAAAATACTGTTTAAGCAATATTCCAGACGCGTCTGGAATATTGGGTTTGGTTGATGATTTTAGTGTAAACCAATCAATTTTTGTTACGCTCACAAAGCAGTTTCATTGTCTTCTAAAATCGCTCTGACTTGTTTTTCCAGAGCTGTTTTATCAGGCAAGTAAAGCTGATATTTGGAAATAAACAATTGATTGGTTAAACCACCTGTAGCATATTCCACCAAAATTTCATCTTTGTCTGTAGTGAGAATAACCCCTATTGGCTCATTGTCCCCTTCTCTATTTTCTTCTGCTTTAAAATAATTGATATACATATTCATTTGCCCAATGTCATGATGTTTCAATTTGTCTACTTTCAAATCTATTAATACAAAGCATTTCAAAATATAGTGATAAAAAACTAAATCTACCCGAAAGTGACTGTTATTCAATGTAATACGGTATTGCCTGCCAACAAATGCAAAGCCTTTGCCTAATTCTAGCAAAAATTGTTGTAGTTTGTCTAGAAGTTGGCCTCTTAATTTTGATTCTTTCATTTTTATCAATTATTGCGTTTTTACAAAAATAAGGCTATTGCTTTATTAGAAGTGTCATTTATTAAATGAGGTGGAGAATAAAGAATTAGAAACTATGAATCTACAAAAAACTTTTTGTTTTTCTCGCTCAATTCAATTATTTTATTCTTACAAAAATAGTCATTATTTGCTAAAAAAGTACAATTATGTCTTATACTAAATTTAAAGCAAGAACATTAGAAGAAAAATTTAATATACAGTTTAAGGCTAAACATCTGTTTAAAAATACGGAGGCCATATCACCTACAGATTGGCTAGTAGAGGCTGTAAAAAGGGCAAAAATCATTGGATTTAGTAGTGAAAAATCTCGTTCAGAGCGATTGGTGTCGCCAATATTAACAGAGTTAAGCGTGTTGAATGAACATAGATTTACAATTTATTCTGGTTTGCGTTTGGATGTCGATGAAAAAACGGGTTTGAATGGAGAATGTGATTTTGTGTTGTCATTAAGCAAGATTCCAGATTTTATTAAAGCCCCTATTTTTGCAATTGCAGAGGCTAAAAAAAATGATATAGAAGCAGGGACTACACAATGTGCTGCCCAACTGATCGCCGCTCAAATGCTTAATAAACAGGAAGATAGCCACTTTGATAAAACAATTTATGGCTGTTCCACAACAGGTGTCGAATGGCGTTTTTTAACCCTAAAAGATAACATTTTGACCATTGATTTAGATAGGTATTACATTCATCAACTGGAAGATTTACTAGGTGTATTACAACATATTTTGGATGTGAGTGGGGGGAAGGTATGAGTAGCCTTTTTATAGACACCTACCTATGTATTTGATTTTACAATCAAAAAGAAGTGTCATTTTATACAGGTAAGTAAGTACCTAGACAAAATTAATGCTACAATAGCAAAAGACTAAACTACTCATTTTTAATACTTTAGCACAAAATTGAGCACAATTAAATAGTGCTTGGCACTTAACTAGACAAAATTAAACAGCAATTGGGCTTATCATAAATGATTCACAATTCGTTCTCAAGTCTCCTGTCTCAAATCTTATATCTAAGTACTTGTTATCCAAGCCAAATAATTATCCTTATGCAGCACTTCAAATGCTGAATCTTGATATTGTTTTAGCCATGCCCCCGGTGCTTTTACCTTTCTTTTAGGATGCCACTTAAACTCATAGCCGTAGAGTTTGCCCCCTCGTTCTTCTACCCAGTCTATTTCCTGTTGATCATAGGTGCGCCAAAAGTAATTATTAACGATCATTTTATTATATTGTTGATATTTAATGCGCTCACTGACCATATAATTTTCCCACAATAGGCCGATGTCATTTCTCTGCTCTATGGGATTTACATTGGCGATGATCAAATTTCTTAGACCATTATCATAAAAATACCACTTGCTATTTTTGGTAACTTCTTTTCTAAGATTTCTGCTAAAACCGCCTACTTTATGCAATACAAATACCTTACACAATAAATCTAAATATCGCTCAATGGTGTTTTTGCTCATGGCTAACTGCTTCCCTAATTCCTGCAAGGATACTTCTCCACCAATTTGAAAAGCAATGAGCCTCAACAAACTAAATATTTTGTCAGAATTTTTGATGCCCTCAAAGCTTAGTATATCTTTCAATAAATACGAATTGATGATTTCTTTTAAGTATTCTGCTCTTTCCACATTTCCAGAAACCTGTAGTAATTCTGGATAATTACCATAGACCAAGCGAGTTCTTAAATTATCCTCTTTTTCTATTCTGTTTTCTATTTGATTCAATTCTTGTTCTGACAAAGCATACAAATGATAAGTTCGCTTTCTCCCTGTAAGCGGTTCACCCACATTATTGCCAATATCCAATGCCGATGAACCCGTAATGATGATTTTAAGCCCTTCAATATGGTCAACCATTAATTTCAACTTATTGCCAATATCAGGTATCTTTTGAGCCTCGTCTATGATTAACAACCGTACCTTTCCAAGTATATTTTTATAATTCTGAATGCTCTTTCTTTCCAATAGCGATAAGGTTGTAAAATCCTCTCCACTTAGTAAAATATAAGGCTCTGTAATCTGCGTTATTATCTGATTGATGAGCACCGTTTTACCAACCCTTCTTGGCCCTAATAGTACAATTACTTTATTAGGAGTGATACCTTTTATTATTTGTGGCTTAATGAGTCTATCAATTAACATAAATTAAGTCAGTTTATTGACGCAATTTACATTAAATGATTGAGATTTGAAAGTTTTTGTTGGGGTTTTTTGGGTTGACTATACTTTTTGCACTTATATTTTTAATTTACAATGATTTTCAACTTTTTGCTCTTTCCCTTTTTGGAACTAAGTGAGGTTTGATAATCATTTTTTCCATCTTTAATAAGTATTGCTGCTGTGTTTGGTGAAATATTTCCTTCATTTAATGCTTTAATTTCAAAGATATTCACTCCACTTTTTAAGTCTACTTCAAAATCATGGCCGTCCTTTAATACTGCTTGTTCCTTAATTATTGATTTTCCATTTAAAAGTACTTCTACTAAGTCGCCATCTTCCTTAGCCATATCCCAAATTTTTATTTTTACCTTTTGACTTGAAACATTAATCTCATCTGTAAAATCTGTTGATGTAGTTTCTGGCAAAATATCTACTTCTGTAAGTGTACTTCCCAATGCAGCAACAGCGTCAATATCAGCACCTGGCCAAGTTCCGCCACAACCTGTTCCTACATCTTTTAATTTAACAAAATAAAATTTTTGCTTAGAGGAAATCTCTTTACCTAAATCAACTGAAGCTATACCACCTTTAATTAATCCTATTTCTAACCATTCTATTCCGTCTTCCGAAATTGATAATTTAGTGGGTTCTACGGCATCTCCAACTTCAAATACAAATAAGTCAATCCCTTCTCTATTAATTAGAGCGTTGTCAGTGAACTCTAAAATAATTTCTCCATTACATCCTAGTGAAACGTCTGTATTACTTTTCGAGTTGAAGTCTGGTATTCCGAGTGCATTTTGAGGATTTCTATCAATCGCATTTTGTGGTTGTTCATTTCCTGTTTGGTAACTTATAACTTTATCTGCAAAAGAGATGTCTCCAAGAGGAGCTACAACAAAATTTCCCTTATGGTCTGAGTAAATTTTAGCTTCTGGAGATTTTGGAATGTACTTTAGGTTAGAAGTTATGTTTAATTTGTTTTTGTATATTGTTTTTATTTCTTTGGCACCTAGTTTTTTTGCAAAAATAACAAGTTCATCTATCTGACCATTTAAATATTCTTTGCTTCCAGGACTATCTCTACCAATCTCAAGTGGTTGTTTATTTTCAAAAGTAGAGAATAGAATCTGTTTTTCTGTAACAAATTCCCCATTGATATAGAGTTTACAAATGTTACTAGCTATTGAAACTGTGATATTATACCACTTCTTTGTTTGAAACTTTTCACATTCTAAAGTAACAGCACCACCCTTAAATCTAACTTCAACAAATCCATTACCATAAATACCTGTATTAAAACCAAATTGAGGTGCTAATTGAGATTTGTTCGTTTTTGAGCAAATTGGTCCCCATTTATTACGATAAAAGGAGTGGTATTTGACCCATACTGAAATAGTTATTTCATTTCCAATCTTATTAAATGATTCTGAATGAGGAATATGAATATATCCATTTCGCCCATCAAGAATTAGCGATTTATCTTTCTGGCCTTTTCTATCTTCTCCAAACTGAAGTTTCCCAATTTCATATCCATGATTATTATTTCCACTTATGTCTTCTAGTTTATTATTAAATGGATAGTAAGCAATACAATCTTCAAGTGATTGAGAAATCAGATTATTGGCAAATAAAAGCATTACAATTAATAGGTAAAAAGATTTTTGTTTCATGATTTTTATTTAATAGTTAACTCCTTAACACACCTACTTCTACTCTAACTTTACATACATTTAAATTCTCAAAATTAACCAACCAAATCAACCTATCCAAAATAAAACATCAAAAAAATAAAATATCAATCATATTGTTTTTATCTTTCATGCATTGCTCCACAACAAAAAAACGCCTATATTTTAGCATCATTAACCAAAACATAGACGTTTCTAAAACTTAAAACTAATTTATTAAACGATGTATTTCAAACTTCTAATATCTAAAAGTCCAAAAATCTAAATATCTAAAAGTCCAAAAATCCAAAAACCCATCAAATAATCGACCCCATCGGCTCCCGATGCATCACCCGATCCGCGATTTCCTGTTTTAGCAGCGCAATGAAATCCGCGCGACTCAAATATTCCTGCTCCTTAATTCCATATCTACGAAGCGTCACACTTTCCTCTTCCACCTCTTTCGCACCGATGATCAACATATTTGGTATCTTTTGCACCGTATTATTGCGAATTTTTTTGTTAAAACTATTGCTTGATTTATCCACTTTTACACGCATAAAATCACTCGTCAATTCAGCAGCTAGAGCATCAGCATAAGCATAACAATCTTCCGCCACAGGAATGATGCTCACCTGTATGGGCGAACACCAAGTCGGGAAAGCACCACCATAATATTCCAACAAAAAGCTGATAAAACGCTCATGTGTAGACAGCGGCGCGCGGTGAATAATCACAGGCACTTCCTCTTTACCTTCCTCATTGATAAAGGTCAAACCAAAGTTTTGCGCCGATAAAAAGTCCACCTGAATCGTAGAAACCGTTTCCTCACGCCCCATCAAATTTTTAAACTGAATGTCTATTTTAGGACCGTAAAAAGCACCTTCACCTTCACCCACAAAATAATCCAAACCCAACTCATCCATCACCTTCGCCAAAAGTTTTTCCGCCTTATCCCACATCGCTGCATCCCCCTTAAATTTCTCGCTATTTTCCTTTCCTCGAACAGATAAACGGAAGCTATACTCCGACAATTTAAAGGTATCATACAACTCCTGATACATCTGAATCGTGCGCTTAAATTCTTCCTCAAACTGGTCTAGGCGGAGGTAGATATGAGCATCATTCATCGTCATGCAACGCACCCGAATCAAGCCACTCAACTCGCCCGAACGCTCAAAACGATAGCAAGTCCCGTACTCCGCTAATCGCATCGGCAGGTCGCGGTAACTATGCTGCTGACTGCCATAAATCAAGTGATGATGCGGACAGTTCATCGGTTTCAAGTAGTATTTGGTGTCGCTATCCTCATCAGGCAGCACCATCGGCGGATACATAGACTCCTCGTAGGCTGGCAGGTGTTGCGAGGTATGGTACAATTCGGCTTTGGTCAAATGCGGAGTATGCACGCGCTTATAACCATAGCGAAATTCGATTTCCTTAGCATATTTTTCTATCTCATCGCGAATTACCGTACCATTTGGCAGCCACAAAATCAAACCTTTGCCCACCAAATCAGGTTCCACATGGAAAATACCCAACTCTTTGCCCAATTTTTTATGGTCAAATTTCTCTGCCATTTGTCGGCGTTCCAGATAGCTCCTCAATTCCTCATTCGTTTCAAAAGCCAATCCATAAATACGCGTCAGTTGCTTATTTTTTTCGCTACCAAGCCAATAAGCCCCAGCAATACTGTCGAGTTTGAAGCCCTTAATCGGCAGTTCGCCCGTATGTGCTACATGCAAACCTTCGCAAAGGTCAATAAAAGGACCGTTTTGGTAAAAAGTAAAATCCTTGACACCGCGCTCCTTGAGATTGCGAATATTTTCATGCTTATAAGTCTCATTCGGCAAAATATCGGCAATCGCTTCTTCCACATTATCCGCCGTATACTCGCTACGTACAAACTCCTGCTTCTGATTGATGATTTTTTTCATTTGTTTGGTGAAATCCTTTAAATCTTTTTCGTTGATCTGCACATCACCAAAATCAAAATCATAGTAAAAACCCGTTTCAACAGGCGGGCCGAAGCCAAGCTTTACATCAGGATATTTTTTCTGTACTGCCTGCGCCAACACATGCGCTAAAGAATGGCGAATTTCGTATAATTTAGGATTGTCTTTATGTTCCATGATTGTCTATTATTTCGGGCAAATTAAGTGCTTAGGATATAAGGTTACAGATAATTAAATTTATGACAAATCTTGTATCTTAAATCTTACGTCTTATATCTCCTTATTCAAAAGTCGCAAAATTAAGTTTTTTTCTATCTACATGCTAATTTTTAATGAGAAAAATATGTTGAATAATTTTGAATTTTGCCTAAGAAATTCTTGATTTTACGAATTGTGGATTTGTCATAGTATACAAAACCACTATTTTAAGCTATTTTACGTATATGTAAACGAAAAAAGGCATGGATTCAGATGAAGACAGCCAAGTTTTTATCAAATATGAACCTAAACTAAATAAATTTATTAAGTGCAAAACTATATATGCTTTAAAAAAGCAAAGTGTTTTTTAATCTTCCTTTTTTTCCTTAGCTCTTGCAGTTGTCCTGAATGTGAAACCTTTCCAGAACCACTTAGAATTATCTTTGTAGACAGTGATGGGAGAAATTTATTAGAAAGTCGGAATATTGTAGTAAAATCAATAACTACTGGTCAAGAAGAAGCCATAGAATTTGCTATCAAAGATTTTGTTATTAGAGATTCAAAAGAAAAAATGCATATTGAAATTTTTTCTGGGGAGTTTTATACGCAACTCATTAATAGTGAGGATAGCTTTTATTTTACCTATGAAGATAACACAGTTGATACTTTAATCTATGGAATAACTGAGGTGTCTGGAAAATGCTGTAATACTTATAGCGATACTAAATTTATATTTAATAACTTAGATTTGACTGGTCAACGGGAAAATACTATCGGAGCCTATGAGATTTTAGTTGAATAATACCTTGACAATGGTATATTAAACTTTTTTTTCAATTCAAAACGTTGATTTGACTAAATGCTCACCATCAAAAACGTTGAATCGTAGATTAGTGATTCGTGATTCGGTGTTTTTTTGATAGATGCTTTCTTTTTAAGATTGTTTCTGTAGTGGTCTGACCACATACATGTGGTCAGATTAGCCGTCATAGTGCTATAAGTGTGTAAAAAATAAAAGTTTATATATTTGGTAAATGTTAAAAATAGATTTCCGATTTGCTATACTCAATTTCAATATATCAAATTAGGTATTTTTTAATTGGTAATTGTTGATAATATACCATTCTCAAGATACATTACAATTCTTACATTTTAAAGCTTTATTTTTGCGAAATCATGAAGTTAATTCAGTAATAAAATGAATTAATTTCATGATTTTTTTATTTAAATTGGAATGTTATTACTGTTTATGCATGTTTTAGCGATGCCATTTGTTATTTTTTTTCAAAACATAATGTATATTTGTCGTATCAACAAACATTTACCTTTTCCCTTTTTCCCATTATATTAATATAGTAGAGACGTAGCACGCTACGTCTCCAAAATTCATAATTAAAAAACCAATTCGTAATTCGTAATTTCTAATTCGTAATTAAATCAGTCATTCGTAATTTCCAATTTCTAATTAAATATGAAAATCTTATCCGTCCAATTTTTA
>JAHDHV010000124.1 GCA_020631155.1 Bacteroidota bacterium
GAAAAGTAAATATTCACCTTTCATAGTAAAGCGTATTTTGCCTTTCCCTAAATTTTTGACACACTCAAAACTCCTTTATAAAAGAATTTAAAAACCCCTATCATTTATTTAAAAGATAGGGGTAAATTATGAAAAGAAAAAACTCTATTATATAAAATTATTGAGTTATTTCTGAATTAGAAGTTCACTTGAGCAATAAACTAATACTTTTCTTTTTCTTAAAAAATTTCATTACTTTAAATACTAAAAATTATCGCTTAGTAACAGTTATAGGTATACATAAATCTGGAGGACAAACGGGGCAAGGCACTAAACTCACAATAATAGGACAACACATTTGGTCGCCACAATCGCCCAAGGCTCCGTCATTTACGGCATAAATATAAGTGCCTGCGGTATTAATGCTTAATGTTTGCTGTGTAGCTCCTACAATAGCAACATATCCATTGCCATCTCCTGCATCTAGATACCATTGATAGGAAGTAAAACCTGCCTCCGCCTCTGCTGTTAGTGTTTGAGAGCCATCATCACATAATTCTATAGGCACACTGACACAAGTGCGGTCTGTGTTATTGGTAATATCTGTTTCTGTTTCATTAATAGTAACGGAAGCTTCATTGGTTATGACCCCAACATCTGTTATTTGAACAGTTAAGTTAAGGGTTGCACTGTCTCCTGCTGCCATATTGCCAATTGTCCAAATGCCTGTGCTACTGCTGTAAGCTCCATTGGCATCATCGGTGATATACAACAGACCGCTAGGTAAAACATCGGTGACAGTCGCGCCTGTTACGGCATTAGAACCTTCATTGTAAACAGTGATGGTAAAGGTAACATTACTTCCTACTGTTGCCTGTGCTTGGTCTACCGTTTTGCCCAAACGCAAATCGTAAGGCGGTATACAGTCGGTTAATTCTATACAAACACAACATTCTTGAGCAGTACCGCAGTCGTTGGTTGGTGTTACGCAGACATCGTAAATACCTGCGTCAATCCCACCAAAATTAACGGTTACATTTCCTGTTCCATCGCCAGAAACAACGCTTGCGCCTGCTGGTAAAGTCCAGGTATAACTGCTTGCTTTATTGAAAGGAGCTAAAGTGAATGTTTCATCTACTGCATTATTACAAGCTGCATAAGGTGGTGTATAATCAATAATTAAAGCTACATAATCTATAAAAGCATCCGTACTTGGCAATAGTGGAAATAGTCCACCTGTTGTACTTACGGTTAGAGATAAGGTAATGCCACTGAGTAAGTCATCTATTGTTGTATTCATCATAGCATAGGTTTCTGGCGTATCTGTGGTTTCCCAGTTGATACCAGTACTATACAAGAGTTGTGTGCCATTCCCAGTTGTTACTGTAAGTGACTCATCACTTACTTTTCTATCTCCTTCCCAGCGTCTAACCATAGTCAAACTAATGTTGTTGATTGCAGAGCAAGGCGGTATATCTGGCATCATGGTAATATCCAAACAGCCTGAAGTATTCCAGCGACTTAGGTTAGCTACTGTTGTATACACTCCATCTTGTACTGTTGTATTGCCTAAGTTAGCCCATTCTCTATCACCACCACAACCATTTGTTTCTGTACCTGTCACCGCTATTTGAAGGGGCGTAACAGGAGTGCTAGGATTTAGATTACAAGTACCAACAGGAATACCCGGCGCAGCCAAAATAACCGTACAGCTATACGTATCATTATTGGCATCTGTTACTGTGATTGTATAAGTACCGGGGTTTAAACCTATGGCAGTTTGGGTCGTTTGTCCATCACTCCAAAGGAAAGTATAAGGTTCTAATCCTGTTCCAAACATATTGACCGTTACCGAACCGTCATTGGTTAAACAACCTGTTGGTTCAGAAACGATTTCACAGTTAATTGTACAACATTCTTGACAAAAACCACTCACGCCAATGGTCACCGCATCTACATCTGCCCCAAAGCCTTTTTCATCCACATCACCTGCGCCTAGCTCTTGTTCAAATAAAAATTGTATATAATTGGTTGCATTTTCTTGGTTAACACCACCATCTAATTGATTATAGTCATAGCCAATGATCCCCCAGTTGCCATTTTCACCATTAAAATCCCCACCTGACATCCAAAGTATATCTTCTGATCTACAATCATCCCAAGCAACACCGCCCTGAGAGGTACTATTGGCTTGATAGTCCCAATATCCTTCTTGACCAACAGAGCTATATGCCGTCTCTGTCCAAGTGCCAGCATTGAGTTCAAAAATATGCACCCCTGCCTCGTGATTATAGATTTCTGCAATATAGTTGGCTGCTGCATAATAACCCACATTCGGAATATAAGAGTGCGGTGTGGTAAAGGTACCTACCGCCATTTGTCCATTTGCACTAATGTCAATATCTCCTGTTACAATAGACCCTTCTTTCCCTTCTCCTAGCGATTCAATTGTTCTTTTAATTTCTAATTGATCAGTGCTTGGGTCAATGGCACAATTGTTAATGGCAACAGAACGCACAATCAATTGTCCAGCAGGATTATCATACTCAGGATATACAATACTTGGATCAAAACCATGCACCGTATAATACAAACGACCGTTGTAAATATCCATCCCAAAAACCCTATCTTCGTAATTGGCAGGCATACCAGCAACGCCATTATCGGGTGTTAGTGGATCAAAAATAAAGGCTGCATCTGCTGCGGTTAAAGGATATGGGCCTGGGTCATCGGCATAAAATGCATATACTTTACCATCTTCTAAATTGGCAATCAATACCAAATTACAACCGCCACAAGTGAGGGGATTTTCAGAATAATAAGTCACCCCTGCCAGTCCGGGATAAGTCAATTCTTCATAGTTATAAGCTTTTTTGTAGACCGACAATTGTTGTGGAAGTACTGCCCAAACCATAGGCGCGCCTGTTTCATTATCCATGCGATAGACTGTACCTGCTGCGCTTGCATCATTGGCACCGCCGCCGATGCTCCCAAACTGAGAGAGACTAGGTACTTCAAATGAGCCAGTAGTTACAATATTGGCGGTGGTAATGGCGGAGGCAGTTGCATAAATATAACCATTAGGATCAGGTTCGGTAAAATAGATGTTCCCAATCTTTTCCAATGTCCAATCAGGATGATGCCATTCGGCAGGCATTTGTGTATTGGTATTATAGGTTAAATTGGTAGGATCAATAACGCCCATAGTATAAGAGGTTGGAGAGTTTTCAGTTACCCCACAAGCAGCCACCAACTGCCCTGAATTCAAATAAGTTTGTTCTCCTAAACAGTTTTCCCCTGCTGCCCAGGGAAGATCACTAGGTACTTGTGCCTTTATACTCATAGTCATCAGGCACAATAGGGCACACAAACCAACATAATTGTAAAGTTTACAACAGAGCATACACTTTCTTTTAATTTAAAAAAAACGAAATACTTAGTGTGGGCTAAAGATGTTATCTATTTTTGTGACAAAAGTTTCTTTGATGAAGCATTTTCCCAAAAAGCAGTTTTTTGACAAAGTATCTCTCTTTTTTACTCCAAATAGTAAATAAAGTTGCCTAAAAAAGCTTTTTTTTTCAAAAAAATTACAAGAATTATTTGTTTTTTTAATGCAAATTACAGTTTAGGTGTAGGTATGTTTCAAATGCTGTGTTTTTCAAGCAAACAGTTTGCACTTACTTTAACAATTTGTGGATTCTTGATTGGTAGATTCTTGGATATGTTTTAAATAATTTTTCTGATGATTGTTTTCCTTTTAGACAGTTTCTGCGAAGACGAATCCACCTACCACTCACCTCACAAATAAATAATAATCAAAAGATTATACCTTAAATAAAATTCAAAATTTAATTTCTAATAGCTAAATAGCCAAAAATCTAAACAGCCAAAAATCTAAATAGCTAAAAGACAATCTCACAACTCAAATGTTAGTAAGAAAATGAAACATGCCTAGGTGTACATATTGTTATTTATTAGCAAAACAAATGGATAAAAATATTTTTTCTCAAGAAATTACAAAAAAGCCCCTACTTAAAAAAGTAGAGGCTTTAACACTAATAATATTTTTTTATTTTAAAAATACATCTATCGTTTAGTTACACTAATAGGAATACACAACTTAGGCGGACATTCTACACAAGCTACTAAGTCCACAATAATAGGGCAACACATTTGATTGCCACAACTACCTAATTCTGCATCCTCTACTGTATAGATATAAGAGCCTGCTGTATCAATGCTTAATGTTTCTTGTGTAGCTCCGTCAATGGGCATATAACCATTCCCATCTCCTATGTCTACATACCATTGATAAGTGGTAAATCCTGGGTTAGCCACTGCGGTCATTGTTTGTGAGCCATCATCACATAATTCTACAGGAACAGTCACACAAGCTTTATCGTCATTATTAGTTGTGTCCGTTTCTGTTTCATTAATGGTTACGGAGGCTGAATTAGTTAATACTCCGGGTTCGCTTAACTGTACTGTCAAGTTGAGCTTTGCACTATCGCCTGCTGCCATATCGCCAATTGTCCAAATACCTGTACTACTGCTGTAAGCACCATTAGCATCATCCGTAATGTAAATTGAGCCATTAGGCAAAACATCAGTGACAGTCGCGCCTGTTACCGCATCCCCTTCATTGTAAACGGTGATGGTAAATACGACATTACTGCCTATTGGAGCTTGAACTGGGTCTACTGTTTTGTCTAATGAAACATCGTAAGGGACACAAGTAGGATCAATGGTTATCGTAATACAATCACTTTCAAAAGCACAGTTACCATTGCTACAAGTTGCTGTTTCAGTAACAATAGCTCGATAATAAGTTGTTGTTGTTAATTGAGATGGTGTATAGGTAGCCGAAGTAGCTCCATCAATATCTGTGAATCCATCTGTGCAAGAGGTTGTGCTCATTTGCCATTGAATATCGGTAGAGGCTGTTGTAACACTTAATGCTGCTGGCACTGCACCATTACATATGGTTTGGTTGGCTGAAACAGTGATTGCTGGTTCTGCTAAAATTTCTAAGTTAAACTCTAATTCAAAAGCTCCACATTTTGGATAGTTTTCTAAACCGTCTGAGCCTTTGGTAAATTTATAGCAACCAACCCCTATATTTTCTGCAATACTTTGATCGCAATCATTATAAATAGCAGCCGAAGCAGGATCAGCGGCTACCCATTGCCCTTCGCAAACGATACCATCGCAAGGAAATAATTCATTTAAAAATAGTTGCTCATTACTGCCTGCCACACAAAAAGTTTGATTAACACTTTGACGGTTGGGTGTGGGGCAACATTCTTTCACACTTGCTATTGCTTTGGTACTCGCATTTGCATTATTAGCTACGCCTTGCATAATATAGTTACAATTAGTATCATATACTGAAATACAATCCGCATCATTTCCTGCTAAATATAGATTACCTGTTTCCTCACTATACACCATACCCCAAGCATTGCCACCACCACTAATTGTTAGGTCAACAGAGCATTGAAGATTACCAGCACTATCATATTTTCTCAAATCATCATTACCTCTCACATAAATATTACCTTGCTCATCAACTACAATACCGCGTGAAGTAATGCTTAAAGTAGTATCTTTTATGAAAGTAAATGGAATACAAGCACCATTTAAATTGGCATCTAAATCTCCAATAGCAACTCCTATACTGGTATTCATTATTATTTGATTGGTAGTTTCATCAACAACAAAATCCCAGTTGTATTTACCAATAGAATCACATATTGAGTAAGAACCCAATAACTCTTGAGTACAAATATCATAAGCAAAAACCATAGGTTCTTTTGGATAAGCAGTTCTCACCCAATTGTTCATGTATATTGTATTTCCTATAGAATAGATATTAGTTGCGTGACCAGATACTCCATCTGTACCGCTTCCTGTAGCGGCAGGAATATAATCTTCTTGGACTAAGTTACCATCACAATCATATCTATCTACACCTGCCTCTGCTGGCTCAAGGGCATCGTGATTGCCTATATAAAGAAAACCGTTCAAGTCTGAGCCCAAACCATGAGGTGCAATGGTCAGGTTTTCTGCCCAATGTCCACCACTAGGGCTTAATATCTCTGTTAATGACCCATCTGGATTAACCCTAAATTTTAAGGTTGCATTCACCCAAGGTTCATTCAGATAAATATACTCATCGCAAGCACAAGTTGTTGTACAATCTTGCTCTTCCAAGGTCACTGTATAATCTCTAAAACAACCATTATCAGCATTAAAAATTCTAAAAGTATAGTCTTGTGAGCCTGTTGGGTTAGGTAATGTTCCAAATTGAAGCGGTAAGGCATTAGGGTCAATAGCTGTGGCATTGTTGATGTCAGGATCACCAGTGCTATAATCGCTCCCCATTACATAATTGTAGTGTGTAGAGCCTTCTAAGCTTGAAATTTGGAAGTAGCCATCATTGTTTGGAATGCCATTGGTACAGCTCGCAGCAAGCGCGTAAACCCTAGCTTCATTGGGTTGAACATTTACTGTAATACAAGGGCTTTCAAAGGCACAACTACCAGCACTACAACTTGCTGTTCCCGTAATAATAGCTCGGTAATAAGTTGTTTCTGTTAATGCTTCTGGCGTATAAATACCCGAAGTAGCTCCGTCAATATCGGTGAATCCATCTGTGCAAGAGGTTGTGCTCATTTGCCATTGAATATTTGTAGCAGTTGTGCTAACACTTAATGCACTTGGCACTGATCCACCACATATTGTTTGGTCTCCAGACATGGTGATTTCAGGGGCTTCTAATATTTCTAAATTAAAATTTAATTGGAAATTGCCACATTGAGTATTACTTCCTGATTTTGTAAAACTGTAACAACCCGGTGCTGCATTCGCCACAACACTTTGAGCGCAATCATCATAAACAGCAGTAGCTAAAGCGTCACTGGGAGTCCATGTTGCTCCGCAAATAATACCATCACAGGGAAACAATTCATTTAAAAATAATTCCTCGTTTGCCCCTGTTACACAATACACTTGGTCTATCGTTTGCGTAACTGGGTCAGGGCAACATTCACTCATAATGGCAATGCCTTTGGCGCGGTCAAAATCAATTTGCCCCTGACCAGTATCTCCACTTGGCCCAACTGCAGCCCCTAAATAATTAAGGTCAGTATCAAAAGTAGCAACACAATCGTCAATTGTTGACATAGTTGAGCCATACAGAAGTCCTGAAGTTTCACTATAAACTAATCCTGTTCCTAGAAAAAAGCCTGTACCATCATTAGCTGTATCTTCTACATAACCCAAAAAATTACCATTTGCATCAAATTTTACTAAGGCATAAGCTTCATTAGTTGTCCCTGCATCATCCCAATCGGCAAGATACATATAAATATTACCATCTGGATCAGTCGTTATTCCTCTGGTACGCATTACATTATAATCGGGAATATTTGATTCGATGTAGGTATCTTGGACAAATATGGGTACACATTGTCCGGAATTGTAGTCATCAATGGTATATCGCCAAAGATGCGACTCTCCATTATCAGAACCATTTATATAAAAATATTCTGTTTGAGGATCGTAGTAAAAGCCCCACATGCTCGCATAACTTGTTAGGCCACAAAGCTGAACTGAACCAGTCATTTGTCCAGTACAAATATCATAAACCTCTCCTACATTTGTATAGATGGTATTGTCAATGGACATAAAATTAAAATGGGGTGTAGTCACATTACTAATTGCATATTCCGTTGCTGGGGTAATATTCCCATCACAGTCAAGTCGTCTAATCTCTTGTGTATCATAACTTCCAGCGATGTATAAATGCCCATTGAGGTCTGTTCCCAAACCATGAGGATTCCCCAATTCACTGGTTGCTGCCCCTGGGTACCATGCATTTCCAGCATTAAAAATTTCGGTAAGTGTACCATCTGTATTAATGGCATATTTATGCACCTTACCACCGTTAGAGTTTTCATTGAGATAAAGGTATTCCACACAATTACAAGATTGAGCAAATATATTTTCTGTAAAAAAAGAAAAGAAAACAACAAAAAGCACATAAGTAAAAGCCTTTAAAATAGAGTTATATTTCCGTTTCATATAATTTGGTTTCATGTAAAAAATCAGTATAATTTAAACTAATTAGTAAAACAATCGCTTGCTCTATTAGACTTGTTCGGTGTCTGCAAATTGAAAGCATAAAGTGGAAATAAAAGAGTCTGTTTTAGCCAGATATGCCCCTCACCAAGCAAGTCTATTAAATAAGTGAATAGTGTAATCTTGTAAACCTGTTGAACTAGATAAGGTGTCAAATAGCAACTGATATTTGAAGATAGTTATCATTTTAGAGTTTGGAGCTAAATTGGTTTTTCGTCTTTTACTTCATTAATAAAAACAATAATAATTTCATTTGATTTTATATCGTTTTGGTTAGAAAAGCAAAAGGCATTATTCTTAAAGTTTATTAAAAAAATAAAAACTTTAAAACCTTGTAACTTTGTAACCTTCCAAACTCTAATATCATTATTGGGTGTAACATTACTATAATTTACAGTAAAAACATGGGGGTAATAGGTGGGGAGTTAGCACATTGAACATTAGTGAGTATCCATAACAAGAGAAATTCTACACATACTGCACAAGAAAAATTGAGTATCCGTTTAATCATATAAATTTGAAGTTTAATAACACAACAATGCATACCTATGTCTGTCTACTAATCAGTAGTTAGGTATTGTTTAGATCATCACCTTAAAATATTAACTGGTCTCCCCTTCAAAATGAGTTAAAAAATAAATACTTAATAAGGGCAGTTGTAAATATCTGACAACCTAGTTATCAATAAACTAGATTACTATTTGATAAAAAATGAGCAGCAAAAAGGCAGGGTTAAATAGCTTAGGAAGCTAATATTTAACTAGCTATTGGAGAATCACATATACTTAATTTTAATAAAAAATAAAAGGGGCAATAGATTAAGAGTTGTAGATAAACAAAGCCAATATCTGGCTAACTTTGATTTTTATTTATTTATTGGAAACTCCATTCTAGTAAAAGAAAAAAACATCATTAATAATAAAATTCAAATGCTTTCCTTGGTTAAAAGTTTTACATCAATTCAGTTGTAATATATTAGTCAATTTTACGGTAAAACTGGAAAAATGTTTTAAAAAAATGATGCTTTTTTTAATAAATTCATTATTTTCACAAAAAAAAACACAATATAAACTACTCAAAATCAAATATTTACACTCAACTCTACATATATTCCTAGTGGCATTTACTATTGTTAAGTTATTAAATAAATGATAGTCTCTTGTTAGCAATTAAAAGTCTAATTGGTTGAAGCTAAAAGTAGAGTATATCCAAAGTATCAAAAAGAATTACCTTAACCCTTACACAAATAAAAAAACAAACAAATTATTTTTTTTATCTTAACATCCTCATAAATCAGTGTGTATATTGTTATACTTTCCACATCTTTTTTCTACAAAAAAAATTCATTCACCTAAAAAAGCCCCTACTTAAAAAAGTAGAGGCTTTAACACTAATAATATTTTTTTATTTTAAAAATACATCTATCGTTTAGTTACACTAATAGGAATACACAACTTAGGCGGACATTCTACACAAGGGATATGTTCCACAATAATAGGGCAACACATTTGATCGCCACAATTGCCAACTTCTGCATCCTCTACTGTATAGATATAAGAGCCTACCGCACTAATGGTTAGTGTTTGCTGGGTAGCTCCTGAAATCACTACATATCCGTTGCCATCCCCTGTATCTACATACCATTGATAGCTTGTATACCCTGCTTCGGCAACTGCGTCTATACTTTGAGAACCATCGTCACATAATTCTACTGGAATACTGACACATGCCCTATCATCATTATTGGTGGTATCGGTTTCTTCTTCATTAATGGTGACAAAGGCTTCATTGATCAGTACCCCTTCTTGGGTTAATTGAACAGTTAAATTTAATTTCGCACTGTCGCCTGCTGCCATATTGCCTATGGTCCAAATGCCTGTACTGTTACTGTAAGCACCATTGGCATCATCGGTGATGTATACCGAACCATTGGGTAAAATATCGGTGACGGTTGCGCCTGTTACACTTCCGCCTTCATTATAAACAGTAATGGTAAATACTACTGTGCTATCTAGTTCTGATATGGCTTGGTCTACGGTTTTGGTTAAACTTACATCTGCTGGTAATGGACAAATAACCCCCATATCGTAACGGTGATTGCCACAGCCTTGTGCATCTGAGGTGATGGCGATGTATGGCAAACCGTCAGGGCGCGCGCCTAAGCTGCCTGATGTTAAATTGCCGCCGTCTACATCTGAATCAATGTTTTCATTGCCGTTACTGTTGACATCTACTGTAGTGATGCTTGTATAGGTTTCTGTACCTACTGTAAATTCGCCAGCAGCAAATTGGCTATCTCCAAATACGATAAAATATTCACTGTTATAGTTCATACCTGTATAAGCGGTCATTGCTGAACCGTCAGGATTTACGCCTGTTGTATCTACATTGGTATTGTTGAAATAATACTGTCCACCATTGGCGGTTGTTGTTTGTCCAACTAATGAGCCACTTGCATCGTATAATTGAACGGTCATGCCATCTACGCCACTTTCGCAGGCATCTTGTAAGCCATTTTCATTGGTATCACACCATACATAGTTGCCAATTTCGAGGGGGGCGCAAGCCGTACAAATCACCTCTACATCACCTAATCCTACGCCTTTGCCATAGTAGCCAGGACCAGAGGAGGCATCGTATAAGGTATAGCCCATATTGGAGCCGCCTGTGGTATTGTCTAGCCATTCTAAACCGCCAGAATCGAAGCCTAAAGGATCGTAGGTACTGCTGATGAGTTCATTGCTGCCCGGTAATACTGCCAAACCACCTAAGGCGGTTTCTTCGTGTTGGCCAAACTCATCGCCTGTGTAAAATTCACCTCCGCCGGGGCCTTCCTCATTATTTTCACCATCCCCTATCAAACATTCAACAGCAGCATTATTTTCCAGTATTCCCTCACAGCTATTTTTCATTTCTACTCTAAGAATATCACCACCTACCATTGCACCATAACCGCCAAAACTTTCTCCATTATACATTTCTCCATAAATATCCATATTTGCTTGTCCTACTTGAAAACCTGTACGGTCTACAAATCCAAGTACCATATTGCCATCATCAGTAAATTCAATATCTGATAAAATAGGCTGTGGATAGATTCTAAGTGCTGGTCGTGCTACACCATCTCCATCTACGGGAACGGGTAAATCTTCCCAAGTATTTGCCCAAGGATACCAGCGATCGCTCAAAGGGGCATAGCCTGATGCGGCATGTCCTTTAACATAATCTAGCGGAAATGATAGCACTTCACAAGTACTACAATCAGCAGGATTTAATCTGTAAACAGTAGCTGATAAATCGGCTGTATTTTGGCTCAATCTAGCATTACAAACCATCCCAACATATAAATATCCTCTGTAGTATTTTAATCCCCAGGGTACTGCTTCACCACTACCTGCATTACAAGGATCGGGCAAACTACAACTGCTTACATCCGCACTCGTTGGGGTGCCGTTGCTCATATCAATGGTGTAAATTTGTCCATCGTTCAAGTTGGTCAACCATAAAGTATTGCCATCATCTGAAAAATCAAGATCACCGATGCCTGATAGACCAGCTAAATGGAAAGCAATAGAATCTTGGCTAGGTTCGGTTTTATCAATGGATAAAGTATTGGCTGGATCAATAGGATCGCGAGGGTCCTCCCCTACATCAATGCCGATGGTTTCTACATCTAAAAAGTTGACGGTTGTGGTATCGTCAAAATTGCTACAGTAAATACCGCCTACTCCTAAAGGTCCGTAACCGCTATGTCGTTTTAAGACCGCACTGGAATACACTTTATTTTCCTTAGCCCGCTGTGCTACCCCCCAAACAGCCCCTACTTCGTCTGTTGTTGCCAACATGATTTTGCTGGTGCCTGAATAATTGAGGGCTACTAAAGCGTCTTCGCCTGCGGCAGTACCACCTGCTAATGGATCGCCATTGATGTAACAGGGAGTTACTAAAAATGGATCGCTTTCGCAATAGTCATAAGGATTGGACAAACCGAAATTCGCACAGCTGCCCGGTGTAAAAAATTGTACATCGGTAGCATTGGCTGTTCCCTGACTGGATGGATTGCCCCAAAAAGCTACAGAATCGGGTAAACTAAATTCAATTCGATAGGTTTCTCCGCTAGTTAATCCATTAAATAAATAACTACCAGAGCTATCTGTAATGGCAGTTGCTACTTCATTGTTATCACAATCGAATATTTTTACTTCTACATTTTGAACGCCTGCGGTTGAGCCCTGATCCATTTCTCCATTACAATTCCAATCTTCAAATACTACCCCACCAATTTGATCGCCTGATAAGGCATCGCAAACGGGTGTTGAGCAATCTACAGGACAAACAGTTGGGGCAGAGACCACTTCATTACTATTTATACTCACACAACTTGTATCATTATCCGCTACACAGCGAGCAATGACCGTTGTAGTGCTATTATTTCTATAAGTTGGCACAATTGTTTGCCAAGTTGAGCCATCATCGGTACTCCATTCAATGTGTGAACCTGCCCCACAGTCGGTCGTGATGTTAAATGCTCCTACTACATATGGATCACAAACATTATCTGTTACGCTAATAGCAGGAGCTGTTGGGGTTGTACAAGTGGCACTGTATACATTACCCAATAGTGGTTTATCTAAAACAGGAAGGTTTTGAAAATGTTTTTTTAGGTAGGTAGCCTCTTCAACATTAGCAGCAATATAGTGGGAGGTTTGTTGAGTGGTGATATTGTTTGCCATCGCATCATATAAAAAGAATAATGATGAAAATATTAACAAAATACTACCAAAAACAGTAAAGTTAGAACTTAGTTCTAAGTGTAGATATTTAGGCTTCATGGAGATGTTATTTCAGAAAATAAGTTTAAATAGATGAATATATCCAGTACTATTTACAGGTAGTAGTTGTGTAGAAGAGAGCTTTTAGGTGAAGTCTATCCCTGTTTTACTGCAAAAAGTAGATAATGTTACCTAAAACAGTCTTTTTTGTAAAAAAAATTTAAGAATTACTTGGATTTTTAATATAAATTACAGATAAAAGGTAGATATTGTTATTGTTTTTTTAAAAAATAACTTACAACATTAAAAATAAAAATTCATTAAATAAAAAAATACCATTTCATTTCAATAAAAAAAGGCTGCTATATCACTATAACAGCCTTCAAACACTCAAAAATTATATTTTTAGTTAACTATAATTGTTGCCTTCAAGCATTTTGGTTTACAGGTGCCACAGTCTGTTGGCGAACTGGTCAAGGCATTGCTATTTTCACTTACACAAGTTGCATCGGCATCATCTACACAGCGAGCAACGACATTCATAGCAGTGGTCGTACTGTAAGTTGGGGTGGTGGTTGACCATGTTGCACCACTGTCCGTACTCCATTCGATATGGGAGCCTGCGCCGCAAGCGGTGGCTACGGCAAAACTTCCTGCTGTTCCAGCATCGCAGTCATTGTCAGTTAGGTTGATAACAGGGGTGGTTGGATTGGTGCAAGCTGGAGGCGCACAATTTGGATCAACACTCACTGTTATACAAGCACTTTCAAATGGACAAGAACCATCGCTACAAGTGCCTGTCGCGTTAACAATGGCTCGGTAATATGTGGTATCGCTTAGTGCTGCTGTAGTATAAGTTGCTGAAGTAGCTCCGTCAATATTCGTGAAGCCCTCTGTACAGCTTGTTGTACTCATTTGCCATTGAATATCAGTAGCGGTGGTGGTTATACTTAAAGTTGTAGCCCCTCCATTACAAATTGTTTCATCAGCAGATAGCGTAATTTCTGGTGGTGCTAATATTTCTAAGTTAAAGTCTAATTGGAAAGCTCCGCATTTAGGATAATTTTCTAAACCGTCTGAGCCTTTGGTGAAACTGTAACAGCCTGCTGCTATATTTTCTGATATACTTTGATCACAACTATTGTAAACAGCCTCCGCAGTCGCATCAGCAGGTATCCATTGTCCTTCACAAATGACCCCATCACAAGGGAATAGTTCATTTA